>NZ_JBPPVW010000014.1:0-64429 GCF_053546955.1 Corynebacterium sp. 32222D000AT
TGCAATATCGAAATCAGACCCTTGAAGCCCTAACCGCCTAGAATTAAAACCAGTCCAACTTTCGGGGGCCAGTTCACTTCGTGTGAGTACCCGCCGGGGTTCTTGCTTAGCCCGAGTTCCTAGCCTTGGTTGGACTGAGAGCTCGGCTGGCTACCTTACTTGAACGGGAAGCCCAGCTCGCGCAGGAGCTTGCGGCCTTCGTCGTCGTTGGTAGCGGTGGTCACGACCGTGATGTCCATACCACGGGGGCGATCGATCTTGTCGATGTCGATCTCGTAGAACATGGACTGCTCGGACAGGCCGAAGGTGTAGTTGCCGTGGCCGTCGAACTGCTGATCAGACAGACCGCGGAAGTCGCGAATACGCGGCAGCGCGATGGTCAGCAGGCGGTCCAGGAACTCCCACATGCGGTCGCCACGCAGGGTGACGCGGGCGCCGATCGGCATGCCCTCACGCAGCTTGAAGTTTGCGATGGACTTGCGGGCGCGGCGCAGCTGCGGCTTCTGGCCAGTGATCAGGGCCAAGTCTTCCAGTGCACCGTTGATCAGCTTGGAGTCACGGGCAGCGTCGCCGACGCCCATGTTGACCACAACCTTGGTCACGCCCGGAATCTGCATGACGTTGTCGTAGTGGAACTCCTCGTTGAGGGTGTTCTTGATTTCGTCGCGGTAGCGCGCCTTCAGGCGCGGGGTGTAGTTCTCGCTCATGTTTAGATGTCCTTCCCGTTGCTACGCGCGATACGGACCTTCTTGCCGTTTTCGTCGAAACGGTAGCCCACGCGGGTCGGCTTGCCCTCGGAGTCCAGGATCGCAACGTTGGACACGTGGATCGGAGCCTCCTGGGTCACGATTCCGCCGGACTCAGCACCGCGCTCGGTAGCGGAGTTGGCGACGTGCTTCTTGATGCGGTTGACGCCCTCGACGAGGACCTTCTCGCGCTTCGGGTATGCCTCGATGACCTTGCCCTGGGCACCCTTATCCGGGCCCGAGATGACAACGACCATATCTCCCTTATGAATCTTCATAAGACTAGATCACCTCCGGGGCGAGAGAAACGATGCGCATGAAGCGCTTGTCACGCAGCTCACGAGCGACCGGCCCGAAGATACGGGTACCGCGGGGCTCGCTCTCACCCTTCAGGATGACAGCAGCGTTCTCATCAAAGCGGATGTAGGAGCCGTCCGGACGACGGGTTTCCTTCTTGGCGCGGACGATGACGGCCTTGACGACGTCACCTTCTTTAACGTTTCCGCCTGGTACGGCTTCCTTGACAGTGGCGACGACGACGTCACCGATGCCAGCGAAGCGACGTACGGAGCCGCCGAGTGGGCGGATGACGAGCAGCTCTCGTGCACCCGAGTTATCGGCGACGCGCAGGCGCGATTCTTGCTGAATCACTATGGGTCTCCTGACCTGGATTAACGTGCGACAAGATTTCCGTCCTTGCCACACCTGGTCTACTTACATGATTGGAGCTAAAGCCTTACAACGAACATGTCGAGGGGTCTCGGGGCTGCGGTTCGGAACGCACCGCGCGCCGACCAAGCTTTTAGCAACCCTAATATTCAACCACATGCCGGCCCCTTAACTCAAATCCCTCATCTTTTCATTCTGCCACACGCCGCCGGCCTGTTTGCGCAGGTGCGGGAAGCGGGAATGCAAAAAGCCCGCAGTCAACCACATGGTTGCTGCGGGCCTTCATCGCGTAATAGCGAAAGGGCTAGGTTTTACTTAGCCTTCTCGACGATCTCGACGAGACGGAAGTGCTTGTCCTTGGACAGCGGGCGGGTCTCGGCGATGCGGACGCGGTCGCCGACGCCGGCGATCTCGTCTTCGTCGTGCGCCTTCACCTTGGAGTTGGAGCGCATGATCTTGCCGTACAGGGCGTGCTGCTTACGGTCTTCGAGCTCGACGACAATAGTCTTCTGCATCTTGTCAGAAACCACGTAGCCGGTGCGGACCTTGCGGGCGCCCTTTTCCTTCTCCTTCTTCGGAGTCGGTTGCTTCTTGGATTCAGTCACGTTTGCCTCACTCATGATTAAGCCTCAGCTCCCGGAGCAACGGACAGGCCCAACTCGCGCTCACGCAGAACGGTGTAAATGCGGGCGATGTCGCGCTTTACAACGCTGACGCGGCGGTTGTTGGTCAGCTGGCCAGTTGCCTTCTGGAAACGGAGGTTGAACAGCTCTTCCTTCGCATCCTTCAGGCGGTTTTCCAGCTCGGAATTGTCGAGCTCGCGGAACTCGTGGGCGGGGGTACCGGTAGCCATTAGAACTGGTCCTCCTTCTTGATGATGCGGACCTTGCACGGAAGCTTCTGGCCGGCACGGCGCAGAGCCTCGATAGCGGTGGCCTCGTTCGGGTAGCTCATCTCGAAAAGAACGCGGCCCGGCTTGACGTTAGCCACCCACTTCTCGACCGGGCCCTTACCGGAACCCATACGAACGCCGAGCGGCTTCTGGGTCAACGGACGGTCCGGGAAGATGTTGATCCACACCTTGCCGCCGCGCTTGACGTGGCGGTTGATGGCAATACGTGCGGCCTCAATCTGACGGTTGGTGATATAAGCCGGCTCCAGAGCCTGGATGGCGAAATCACCGAAGTTGATGCGGTTACCGCCCTTGGAGACACCGCGCCGACCCGGGCGGTGCTGACGACGGTACTTGACGCGCTTAGGAATCAGCATGGATTAGCCCTCCTGCTTCTGCTGTGCGCGCTGACGGCGCTGGCCGCCACGGCGGGAACGACCACCACGGTCGCGGCCGCGGCCCTGCGCCGGAGCGTTCAGTTCGGATTCGCGTACGCCGCCGACAACGTCACCCTTGTAGATCCACACCTTGATGCCGATGCGGCCGAAGGTGGTGTGGGCCTCTGCGGTCCCGTAGTCGATTTCCGCACGCAGGGTGTGCAGCGGAACGCGGCCTTCGTGGTAGCGCTCGGTGCGGGACATCTCGGCGCCGCCCAGACGACCAGAGCAGAGGACCTTGATGCCCTTGACCTGCGGCTGGCGCATAGCGGACTGGATGGCCTTGCGCATGGCGCGACGGAAAGCAACGCGGTTGACCAGCTGCTCAGCGATGGACTGAGCAACCAGGGTGGCGTTGGCGTCGACCTGCTTGACCTCGAGGATGTTGAGGGCAACCATCTTGCCGGTGAGCTTTTCCAGCCCACGGCGGATGCGGTCGGCCTCAGCACCGCGGCGACCGATCACGATGCCCGGGCGGGCGGTGTGAATGTCGACGCGGACGCGGTCACGGGTGCGCTCGATGACGACGTCGGCGATGCCGGCGCGCTCGAGACCCGTGGACAGGTACTCGCGGATCTTGATGTCTTCGGCTACGTACTTTGCGTAGTCGTCCTTATCGGCGTACCAGTGGGTCTTCCAGTCGGAAGTGATGCCCAAACGTAGGCCGTGAGGATGGATTTTCTGGCCCATTACTTGGCCCCTTCCTGCTGGCTCTCGACCACCACGGTGATGTGGCTGGTGCGCTTACGGATCATGAATGCGCGGCCCTGGGCGCGCGGCTGGAAACGACGCATGGTCGGACCCTCGTTGGCGTAAGCCTCGGAGATGACCAGGGTCTTCGGGTCGAGCCCGAAGTTGTTCTCAGCGTTAGCAGCGGCCGAGGCAACGACCTTAGCGACCGGCTTAGCAGCGCCCTGCGGGGCGTACTTCAGGATTGCCAGTGCCTCGGATACGGACTTACCGCGTACCAGGTCGATAACGCGGCGCGCCTTCATCGGGGTTACGCGGACGTAACGGGCCGTAGCGCTGGCGTTGGTGATGGTGTCACTCATCGCTTATCGACGTCCCTTCTTGTCATCCTTGACGTGACCCTTAAAGGTCTTGGTGGGGGCGAACTCGCCCAGTTTGTGGCCGACCATGGAGTCGTCGACAAACACCGGCACGTGCTTCCGGCCGTCGTGGACGGCGAAGGTGTGGCCAATGAAGTCCGGCAAAATGGTCGAACGGCGGGACCAGGTCTTGATGACCTGCTTGGTGCCTGCCTCGTTCTGAGCATCTACCTTGTTGAGGAGGTGCTCATCGACGAAGGGGCCCTTCTTTAGGCTGCGTGGCATTTTTTACCTCCTCTTAGCGCTTCTTGTTCGGGCGACGACGGCGCACGATCATGTTGTTGGAGTAACGGTTCGGGTTGCGGGTCCGGCCTTCCTTCTGGCCCCACGGGGAAACCGGGTGGCGACCACCGGAAGTCTTACCCTCACCACCACCGTGCGGGTGGTCGACCGGGTTCATAACAACACCACGGACGGTCGGGCGAACGCCCTTCCAACGCAGACGGCCGGCCTTGCCCCAGCGGATGTTCATCTGGTCAGCGTTGCCGACCTCACCGACGGTGGCGCGGCAGCGGATGTCCACGCGGCGGATTTCGGAAGACGGCATACGCAGGACTGCGTACTTGCCTTCCTTACCCAGCAGCTGGATGGAAGCACCAGCGGAGCGGGCCAGCTTAGCGCCGGCGCCCGGCTTCAGCTCTACAGCGTGGATGATGGTACCGGTCGGGATGTTGCGCAGCGGCAAGTTGTTACCGGTCTTGATATCGGCGTTGGCGCCAGACTCGACCATGGTGCCCTGCTTCAGGCCCTTCGGTGCGATGATGTAGCGCTTCTCGCCGTCCACGTAGTGGAGCAGAGCGATGTTTGCGGTGCGGTTCGGGTCGTACTCGATGTGAGCGACCTTTGCCGGGATGCCGTCCTTGTCGTTACGACGGAAGTCGATCAGACGGTAACGGCGCTTGTGGCCACCGCCGATGTGGCGGGTGGTGATGCGACCGTAGTTGTTACGGCCGCCGGTCTTGCTCAGGGGACGCAGCAGGGACTTCTCCGGAGTAGAACGAGTGATTTCCTCGAACTTAGACACGGAGGATGCGCGGCGACCCGGAGTTGTCGGCTTGTACTTACGAATAGCCATAATTCTTCCTTACTTCTCGACTTTCCTCTTAGGCGCCAGCGCCGAAGATGTCGATGGAGTCGCTGCCCTCACGGAGCGTCACGTAGGCGCGCTTGGTGGACTTGCGTCGGCCGAAACCGGTGCGGGTGCGCTTCAGCTTGCCCTCGCGGTTAACGGTGTTGACGGAGTCGACCTTCACGCCGAAGATCTGCTCTACGGCATCTTTGATTTGGGTCTTGTTGGAGTCCTTGGCGACGAAGAACGTGTAGACGTTCTGCTCCATCAGGCCGTAGGACTTTTCAGAGACGACCGGGGCGATGATGATATCGCGCGGGTTAACGGTCTTAGCCATTGTTGACCTCCTTGGCCTCGTCAGCGCCGTTGACACGGTTGACGAAGGTATGCAGAGCCTCAACGGAGAACACAACGTCGTCCGCGTTCAGGACGTCGTAGGTGTTCAGCTGGCCAGCGTCCAGGATGTGGACGTTTTCCAGGTTGTTGGCGCTGCGGCGAGCGTTCAGGTCCTCGCGGCCGATGACCAGCAGCACGTTCTTGCGGTCGGTCAGGCGCTCGAGGAAGGCCTTAGCCGACTTGGTGGACGGCTTCTGGCCCGGAACCAGCTCTTCGATGACGTGGATGCGCTCGTTGCGAGCACGGTCGGACAGTGCGCCGAAGAGAGCAGCCTTGATCATCTTCTTCGGGGTACGCTGCGCGTAGTTACGCGGCTGCGGACCGTGCACGGTGCCGCCGCCAGTGTAGTGCGGGGCGCGGATGGAGCCCTGACGAGCTCGGCCGGTGCCCTTCTGGCGGAACGGCTTGCGGCCACCGCCGCGGACATCGCCGCGGGTCTTGGTGGCGTGGGTGCCCTGACGGGCGCCGGCCAGCTGAGCGGTGACGACCTGGTGCATCAAAGCGATGGATGCCTCGGTGTCAAAGATTTCAGCCGGCAGCTCCACGGAGCCGTTGGTCTTACCCTCAGCGGTCTGGACGTCTAGCTTAAGGTTGCTCATGCGTGTGCACCGCCCTTCACTGCGGTCTTAACGGTGACGAGTCCGCCGCGCGCACCCGGGATAGCACCCTTGATGAGCAGCAGGTTGGACTCGGCATCGATCTTCTGAACCTTCAGGTTTTGCGTGGTAACGCGGTCCTGGCCCATGCGGCCAGCCATGCGCTTACCCTTGAAGACGCGGCCCGGGGTAGCAGCGCCGCCGATACCGCCGACGCGGCGGTGAGCAGCCTGGTTACCGTGGGCAGCGCCCTGGCCGGCGAAGCCGTGGCGCTTCATGGCGCCGGCGTAGCCGTGGCCCTTGGTGGTGCCGGTGACATCCACGAAGTCAACGCCTTCGAAGATCTCAACGGTCACGTCCTGGCCGACCTCGTAAGCGGAGGTGTCGTCCATGCGGATCTCGGCCACGTGGCGACGCGGGGTCACGCCAGCCTTCTTGAAGTGGCCAGCGGCCGGCTTCTTAGCCTTGCGGGGATCCATGTCGCCGAAGGCGATCTGGATGGCGTTGTAGCCATCGGTTTCTGCGGTACGAATCTGGGTGACAACGCACGGCCCAGCCTCGACGACGGTGACCGGCACAACGCGGTTCTCCTCGTCAAAGACCTGGGTCATGCCGAGCTTGCGGCCCAGAATGCCCTTGATCTCGTTTTCACTCATTAGTATTTCTCCACCAAAGTTCTATTCGTCGATCACTGAATGTTCACGTCGACACTTGCCGGAAGATCGATGCGCATCAGGGCGTCAACGGTCTTCGGCGTCGGGTCGAGAATGTCGATCAGGCGCTTGTGGGTGCGCATTTCGAAGTGCTCGCGAGAGTCCTTGTACTTGTGTGGAGAACGAATAACGGCGTATACGTTCTTTTCGGTCGGCAGCGGCACCGGGCCAACGACACGGGCACCCGTGCGGGTGACAGTTTCGACGATCTTCTTGGCAGAAGCGTCGATAGCCTCGTGGTCATAGGCCTTCAGCCGAATGCGGATTTTTTGTCCCGCCACGCTTATCCTCTTTCTCGCTTTCCCACTTTCACATACCCGGTTCTTCCGGGGCGTGAAGCGGTGGAAACTTGCTTCTCGATTTCTCTATAACGTTGTCCGGGCCAGGGGCCTGGGCGCAACGCCAGTTGTCTTGACTGCCATGACGACGAAGAAGTGCTCGGCCTGGCAAAAACAGGCACCGACTTCTTTTCGGGGTACAAGACCCGAAGTCAATTCAAGCTACTCGAGGACGGTTTTCACGCATTACACGTGGCAATCCGAACCGATTTACTATACTGCCGCTGTTTATTTGCCATGCCCCTTCTCCGGTTCTAATTCTCGGGATGTCTCTGCTCAAACGCGGACCTAGCCCGATCCTTAGACCTTCGTTAGCACCTGCCGGAGCAGGCCCTATGCGAAAGCGTCATGTTCGCCTTACCAGCGCCAGCGTCTTCCTTCTTCGTTCTGGAAGCTCCGCCGTAGTTTCCTATCGCGGCCATTCCGTCTGTCCAAAGGACACGCTGCCGTGTTAAAGCAACCCTTGTATTAAAGCACGTAGACTCGCTTTTTCCAAACCACTGCCCAAACAGTGCTAAAAATCACCTTTGCATAAAGATTTGTCTATCCCTGCATTAATAACGGGCCGGTTCCGGGAAATCTCCGTATACTTTGGGTCGTAAACAAAACCCCATTATTGAAAGGGAAATAGCTGTGGCTAACAACACCGCAAACTCCGGCAAGAACTCCAACAACAACTCGGCTAACGAGACCAAGACTGACGTGACCAAGGTGCAGGATTCCGCTTCCCAGAACGCCCCGGCCCAGAAGGTTGGCGGCGAGGAGGTCTCCCAGCGCAAGGTGAACTCCAACCTGGAGACCGAGTACGGCACCACCACCATTGACGACGACGTCGTTGCCAAGATCTCCGGCATCGCCGCCCGCGAGGTCTCCGGCGTTTCCGCCCTGGGTGGCGGCGGCGCTCGCATGCTGGGCTCCATCCGCGAATCCTTCGGTGCTTCCGAGGACGTCCGCCAGGGCGTGTCCGTCGAGGTTTCCGAGGGCACCGCTTCCGTCGAGGTCGCCATCATCGCCGAGTACGGCGTGGCCATCCACGAGCTGGCCGAGGCCATCCGCCGCAACATCATGAACGCCGTGGAGCGCATGACCGGCCTGAACGTTGACCGCGTCGACGTCATCGTCCACGACGTTAAGCTGCCGGAGGAAGATAACGACGACAACGAGCAGCAGGCCATCGCTGGCAACCAGGCGTAGTAACTCATGCCCAGCCCCCGTTCTCGCTTCCTCCTAGAGGCAGACCAGGCCCAAGGGCTAGCTGCAGCACTGGAAGGACTTCCCGGCGTCGCCGAGCTCTTCGGCGGACGCTTCGGGGAAGTCTCCCTGTATTTCCCTGGCCAACGCGTCCCGGGTATCCGCCAACTGCACCAGCGCGACGACACCCAGATCGAAATCCAGGTGGTTGCGGATCTCTCCGGCACCACAGATCTCCATGATTTGGCCGACCGCGTGCGCGATAAGGCCCGGGAGACCGTTCCTGAGCTGCAACGCGTGGATGTCCGCATCGCTGATGCCGTCGCGAACGCTTCCGCTGTAGCAAGCGCGGATTCTTCCGCTACCCCACCGGCTGACGGCCCGACCTCGTAGACGAGCGACCCGCCCGACTTCTTAATTTCCCAACGAAGGGTAAACCTATGAACAACTACACCACTTACGGCATCATCGCCGGTGTTGTTTTGGCCTTCGCCATCATTCTGGGCAACCTGCCCCTGGTGCTGCTGTTGATCCTGTTCGGCGCCATCGGCGGTGTCATCGGTGCGCACTTTGATGGCCGCATTAATCTTTCCGAAATCTGGTACAACATCATCGGCAAAGACAAGGGCCAAGGCTAATGACCGACACCCCGAACAACCCCACTGGGGCCGGGGCGGATAACGCTGGCGCGACGGATATCTCCATCCGCACTTTCGACAAGTTGGTCACGGCAGCCATCCGTTCCGTGCCCGGAACCTGCGACGTGGACTCCAAACTCGCCGGTATCGCCGGCCGCGGTTTCCCGCGCGTGCACACCCAGGTGGATTCCTACCGCCGCGTCCTGGCGGTGGAGGCTTCCATCGCGGTGACCTGGCCCGCGCCCGTAACCCAGGTGGCGGAGCAGGTCCGTGCCGCTATCGCCGAGGCCGCGCGCACCTACACGGATTACGAGACCACCCGGGTCAACGTCTCCGTGGGCACCGTGGTCCCGGGCGAGCGCATCGCCCCGACCAGCGTGGCCGCCCGCCCGCACGCCGCGGCGTTCAGCCCGCAGGTCAACCCGCACCGGGTGTGGCAGCCGGAGACGGTCCGCGGTATCGACAAGCTCGCGGAGATCCACTCCCCTGAGCCGGTCCGCCTGCGTTCCATCGACGCCGGCAGCGAGCCGGAGGTACGTTCCGTGTCTGCGGACGCCTCCCCGTTCCGCCCGCGCCAGATTGCGCAGCCGCGCCAGCCACGGGTTACCAGCCCGGTCACCCCGGAGCCGGTCACCCCGCGCTCGGTGCAGGCGCCTGCCCCGGCACGCTTGCGCGCCCACGGCGAGGCCTTCGAACACTGGCCGCGCCCGGTGCGCACCGCGTCCAGCCAGCCGCTGCGCCGCATCGAGATCCGGCCCGCCAATCCGTCGCCGGCGCACGTCTACGCGCCACGCCCGGAGCCGCTGCGCCAGATCGAGGTCACGCCGCTGACGGTCCGCAGCCCCGAAATCGTCCCGTTCCATACCCGCCGGAAGGCGTCCCGCCCGCAACCGCAGAAGGGAGGCTACGATGTCCGCTAAGTCCGATAACAAGGAAATCGTCGGCCTGGGCCAGCAGCCCAAGGCCTCCCCCGCCGCGCGCGGCTGGGCCATCTTCCTGGGCCTGTTGTTGCTCGCGCTGGCCGTCGTGGCCGGCCGGGAGACCTGGCTCGTGGCCACGGACGCCAACGCCAGCTCCTGGGTCACCCCGGTCACCGACCTGGTGGCCCGGGAGAACCTGGAGACCTGGATGGTCTGGGCCGGCGTGGCCGCTGTCGTGGTGGGGCTAATCTTCCTCATCGTGGCCTTCAAGCCGCGCCGGAAGACCCACATGCGCCTCGAGTCCGAGCGGTCCTCGGTCTGGCTGCGCGCCGTGGATGTGGCCCGCCGCTCCAGTGCGGTGGCCCGCCAGGTCCCGGGAGTTGCGGCCGCCCGCACCCAGGCCACGGACAAGAACGTCAAGATCACCGTCAACGGCGACACCGAAGACCCGGCACTGGCCCCGCGCGTGGAAGAGGCCGTCAGCCAGGCGCTGCAGGAGCTGTATTCCACCCCGCGTGTCAGCGTGACCGTCGAGCCGGTCCAGGAGGTCGAAACCAATGTCTAGAGCACTAGCTACCGTCGACCGCCTACTGTTTTTCCTGCTGGGCGTCGTCCTCGTCGTGCTGGGCCTGTGGCCCATCCTGATGCACTTCGACGTCGGCTTCGCCAACCAGGCCGCCGAGTGGGTCAACCACGACGCCTGGGGCAGCCTCAACGAGCAGTCCTGGTGGGTCTACGTCCTGGCCGGCACCGCCGTCGTGGCCTTCATCCTGGGCCTTTGGATCATCGTGGCGAACTCCCGCCCGCACCGCTTCAACAAGCTGACCTCCTCGGCCTCCAACGACGAGGGCCAGGTGACCATGTCGATGAACCCGATTGCCGGCGGCATCGCCAGCGCCCTGGAAAACCTCGACGGCGTGGAGACCGTGGACCGGCGCGTGACCTACGACCGCAAGCGGCCGACCATCGCCTACACCGTCATCAGCAGCGCGGAAAAGCCCCTGGCGGACCTGCGCGCAGAGATCGAGCAGTGCGAGAGCGACTTCCGCCTGGCCTTCCCGGAGATGGACGTGGACACCACGTACAAGCTCCACTACTCCAAGCTGAAGGCGCGCTAGCCGGCCGCGGGCCTAGGGCCGGTTACCCGGCCCTAGCACTCCGCGACGAGCACGTCCTCGATGGCGCCGAAGCGCGCCACCTCGCCGCCCGGCAGGCAGACCACCATCTGCCCGCCCGGGCGGCATTGTTCTATCTTCTCCCATTTGAGGCTTCGCTGCTGCAGGTCCCGGCGGCCGGCGGAATAGACCCGCAGGCCGTGGCCTAACACCAGCGTCTCGCCCTGGTCGGTCTTTATCACCCAGACCACATTGCCGACGTCCCGGCGCCGCAGGGGCTTCTCCCGGGTCGCGCAGGAAAGCATTTCCCGCGCCTTGGCAATCTGCCTGTCGTCCACCCGCTTAAGGGACTCGCACACGCCCAGGCGGTGCTCTATGCCCTCGGCGTCGGCCACCACCAGCGGGCGGGCGGGTCCGGTGGCGCGCAGGCGGGAATAGTCCCAGACGACCGGCTGCAGGGCGCGCGCCTGCCCGCCCGAATCCCGGAAGGAGCGCACGACTATACGCTCCGGGTAGACCATCACGCGCGCGGTGGGCGCCTGCGTGGCGACCAGCCAGCAGCCCTGAGCCACCCCGCCCTCGGTAGGTAGCAGGGCGGGCCGCTGCCGGGACATCTCCTCCAACGCAGAAACCAGGTCCTCGTCGCTGGTGCCCCAGCCAATCCCCCGCTCGGCTAGCTTCGCGAAGATGGTGGCCAGGGACTCCTCCGGCCGGCCCTCCCAGGCCTCCTGGAGCGCGCCCAAGGTCTTTTCAATACGGGTTGGATCATGCACCCGTCCAACTCTATTACACCGCGGAATGCGCCTTCCCCGCCCACCCTCGGCGCGGGACGCGGCCAGCCCTAAGACGCGAAAAAGCCGCCTCCCCGAAAGGGGAAGCGGCTCAATCTATTACGCCTTAGCGCGGCGCGTTAGGGGTATCGATTACTCGATGACCTTGGTAACGCGGCCAGCGCCGACGGTGCGGGAGCCCTCGCGGATAGCGAAGCGCAGGCCCTCGTCCATAGCGACCGGCTGGATCAGCTCGACGCTCATCTCAACGTTGTCGCCCGGCATAACCATCTCGGTGCCTTCCGGCAGCTTGATGACGCCGGTGACGTCGGTGGTACGGAAGTAGAACTGCGGACGGTAGTTGTCCATGAACGGGGTGTGGCGGCCGCCCTCTTCCTTCTTCAGGACGTAGACGGAACCCTCGAACTTGGTGTGCGGGGTGTAAGCGCCCGGCTTGATGACGACCTGGCCACGCTCGACCTCTTCGCGCTTGGTACCACGCAGCAGCAGACCACAGTTGTCGCCAGCCTCGGTGTAGTCCATCATCTTGCGGAACATCTCGATACCGGTGACGGTGGTGGACATGGACTTTTCCTTGATACCGATGATCTCGACGTCCTCGTTGACCTCGAGACGGCCACGCTCAACACGGCCGGTCACGACGGTGCCGCGGCCGGTAATGGTGAAGATGTCCTCGATCGGCATCAGGAACGGCTTGTCGGTCTCGCGCTCCGGGTCCGGGATGGACTCGTCGCAGGCATCCATCAGTTCGACGATGGACTTAACCCACTTCTCGTCGCCCTCGAGAGCCTTCAGAGCGGAGATGTGAACGATCGGGGCTTCCTCGTCGAAGTCCTGCTCGCCCAGCAGCTCGCGGATCTCCATCTCGACCAGCTCGATGATTTCCTCATCATCGACCATGTCGCACTTGTTCAGTGCAACGAGGATGTACGGAACGCCAACCTGGCGAGCCAGCAGAACGTGCTCGCGGGTCTGCGGCATCGGGCCGTCGGTAGCGGCGACGACCAGGATAGCACCGTCCATCTGAGCAGCGCCGGTAATCATGTTCTTGATGTAGTCGGCGTGGCCCGGGGCGTCCACGTGTGCGTAGTGGCGCTTCGGGGTGGAGTACTCAACGTGGGAGATGTTGATGGTGATACCGCGCTCCTTCTCCTCCGGAGCCTTATCGATCATGTCGAAAGCGAAAGCGGTGTTCTCTTCCGGGTACTCGTCAGCCAGCACCTTGGTGATCGCTGCGGTAGTGGTGGTCTTGCCGTGGTCGACGTGTCCGATGGTGCCGATGTTAACGTGCGGCTTCGAACGCTCGAACTTCTCCTTTGCCACTGTATGTCCTCCTGGACTATATGGTGGCTACGACCTTCGCAGCCACGTGGTTGACAGTTGCCATAGGCACGTGGGTTGTAACCGCGTGCTTATGACGCTTTCTTTACGTGCCAGTTACACGATCCTAGATTTATGCCGCGGATATTTCAAACCGCCCTTGCGGGAAGTCTGTCCGCGGAAGTTAGTGCGGACGTTATCTCTCGACAAGAATCTTTGCGGATCCTAGGTGAGCGGTAACGGCCGGCTCAGCCTGCACTATCGCGGCGTTAACACTGCGAGATTACAAGGCTCAGCCCGACCGCTACCGACCCAACCTAGCCCCTAGGAAGGGCCTGGCATTCCCTAGCGCAGAATACCAAACCCGCTCTCTTCCTAGGATTTTGGGGTCAGAAAACCCCAAGTGGTAGCCGGGGTGGATACCCCTAGCTGGCGTTGCCGGTGCGCTCAGCGATGATCTCCTGGGCCACGCTGGAGGGAACCTCAGCGTAGGAGTCGAAGACCATGGTGAAGTTCGCACGGCCGGCGGTCGAGGAACGCAGGTCGCCGATGTAGCCGAACATCTCGGACAGCGGGACCTTGGCCTTGACGACCTTGGCGCCGGCGCGGTCTTCCATAGCGTAGACCTGGCCACGGCGGGAGCTGATGTCACCGTTGACGGTGCCCATGTACTCCTCCGGGGTGACGACCTCGACGGCCATCAGCGGCTCGAGCAGGGTCGGCTTCGCCTTGGCGACGGCCTCCTTCAGGACCTGGGAGCCGGCCAGCTTGAAGGCCATCTCCGAGGAGTCTACGTCGTGGTAAGCGCCGTCTTCCAGGGTGGCCTTGATGTTGACCAGCGGGAAGCCTGCCAGGTAGCCGTACTGCATGGCGTCCTGGATACCAGCGTCGACGGACGGGATGTACTCCTTCGGAATACGGCCACCGGTGACCTCGTTGACGAACAGGTACTGCGGGTTCTCGCCCTCTTCCAGGGTCTCCGGGTCCGGGTTGTACGGCTCGATGGAGACGATGACCTTTGCGAACTGGCCGGAACCACCGGTCTGCTTCTTGTGGGTGTAGTCCAGGGACTTCACCGGCTTCTTAATGGTCTCGCGGTAAGCGACCTGCGGGTTACCAATGTTGGCCTCGACCTTGAACTCGCGCTTCATGCGGTCAACCAGGACGTCCAGGTGGAGCTCGCCCATGCCGCCGATGACGGTCTGGCCGGACTCTTCGTCCAGTTCGACGGTGAAGGTCGGGTCCTCGTCCGCCAGCTTCTGGATGGCGGTACCCAGCTTCTCCTGGTCGGCCTTGGTCTTCGGCTCAATGGAGACCTTGATAACCGGATCCGGGAAGTCCATGGACTCCAGGATGATCGGGGCATCCTTGGCACACAGGGTGTCACCGGTGGTGATGTCCTTCAGGCCAATGATGGCGTAGATGTTGCCGGCCACGGCCTCATCCACCGGGTTTTCCTTGTTGGCGTGCATCTGGAAGATCTTGCCGATGCGCTCCTTCTTACCCTTGGTGGAGTTGATGACCTCGTCGCCCGGGGCCACGCGACCGGAGTAGACGCGCACGAAGGTCAGCTGACCAAAGAACGGGTGGGCAGCAATCTTGAAGGCCAGACCGGAAAACGGCTCGTCCTTGGACGGCTTACGAGTCATGTCCTCGTCCTCGTTGCCCACGGCGTGGCCGTGCACCTCGCCGACGTCCATCGGGGTCGGCAGGTAGTCAATGACGGCGTCCAGCAGCGGCTGGACACCCTTGTTGCGGTAAGCGGTACCGCACAGGACCGGGTAAACCTCGGAGTTGATGGTCAGCTTACGGATGCCGGCCTTGAGCTCCTCGATGGTCAGCTCTTCGCCGCCGAAGTACTTTTCCATCAGCTCTTCGTCGGACTCGGCGACGGCCTCGACCAGCTTCTCGCGGTACTCGGCGGCCTTGTCCTTGAGGTCGTCCGGGATCTCCTCGATGGTCGGCTCAGCACCGGTCTCGACCTTGCCGCGCCAGGTGATGGCCTTCATCTCGAGCAGGTCAACTACGCCGTCGAAGTCATCCTCAGCGCCGATCGGCAGCTGCATGACCAACGGCTTAGCGCCCAGGCGGTCGATGATGGTCTGCACGGTGAAATAGAAGTCAGCGCCCAGCTTGTCCATCTTGTTGACGAAGCAGATACGCGGAACGTCGTACTTAGCAGCCTGACGCCACACCTGCTCGGACTGCGGCTCGACACCTTCCTTACCGTCGAAGACGGCGACGGCACCGTCCAGAACACGCAGGGAACGCTCCACCTCAACGGTGAAGTCCACGTGGCCCGGGGTGTCGATGATGTTGATCTGGTTGCCTTCCCAGAAACAGGTGACGGCGGCGGAGGTAATGGTGATGCCGCGCTCCTTCTCCTGCTCCATCCAGTCAGTCGTGGAGGCACCATCGTGGGTCTCGCCTACCTTGCGGTTAATACCGGTGTAGAACAAGATACGTTCGGTCGTGGTGGTCTTACCAGCATCGATGTGGGCCATGATGCCGATGTTGCGGACCTTCTTCAGATCCTTAAGCACTTCTTGTGCCACAGTCTTTACCCCAACTCATAGTCGTTAAACGGATAGTTCTCGGTCAATTGTGCCACTAATAAGCCGCTTTAGCAGCACATGGGCGCCTAAAACACCCAAAGTGGCCTGCTAGACAAATGCCCGAGCAACGATTATCAAGTTATGGGCGCCGTGCGACGGCGCGGAAACTAGGTTGTCGTTACTCGGGCATGTGCGTGCAGTCTGCTGGAAATTACCAGCGGTAGTGGGCGAAGGCGCGGTTGGCCTCGGCCATCTTGTGGGTGTCTTCGCGACGCTTCACGGAAGCACCCAGACCATTGGAGGCGTCCAGGATCTCATTGGCCAGACGCTCAATCATGGTGTTCTCACGACGCTGGCGGGTAAACGTCACCAGCCAACGCAGGGCCAGGGTGTTGGCGCGGCCCGGGCGGACCTCCACCGGCACCTGGTAGGTAGCGCCACCGACACGGCGGGAGCGAACCTCGAGATCCGGGCGGATGTTGCCCAGAGCCTTTTCCAGCGTGTCAACCGGCTCGGTACCGGTCTTCTCGCGGCACATTTCCAGCGCACCGTAGACGATACGCTCTGCGGTCGACTTCTTACCGTCCTTAAGGACCTTGTTGACCAGCTGAGTAACCTGCTCAGACTGGTAAACGGGATCCTTTACAACCGGACGCTTCGGAGCAGCATTCTTACGCATTTTTTATTACTGTCCCTTCTTCGCGCCGTAACGGGAACGAGCTTGCTTACGGTCCTTGACGCCCTGGGTATCCAGCGCGCCACGGATGATCTTGTAACGGACACCCGGAAGGTCCTTCACACGACCACCGCGCACCAGCACCATGGAGTGCTCCTGCAGGTTGTGGCCCTCACCCGGGATGTAGGCGGAAACCTCGATGCCGGAGGTCAGACGAACACGGGCGACCTTACGCAGTGCCGAGTTCGGCTTCTTCGGCGTGGTGGTGTACACGCGGGTGCACACGCCACGACGCTGCGGGGAGCCCTTCAGCGCAGCGGTGGACACCTCGCCGCGCTTGCTGTGGCGGCCCTTGCGGACCAGCTGTTGAATAGTTGGCATATTTTCAGTCTTTCTGTTGACTTCTACGGCCGGCCGCCGGATAAGAGGACTGAACATGCAAAAATGAGGGCTCTTTTCCGGGGCCCTGCCGCACGTCCAGAACCTCACCCTAGCCGCGGCCAGTTTAAGGATCAGACTTCTTCGTCGCACGTATACGACGAGACCTTTAGAACCTTACCGGATAACACGCCAAAAAGAAAAATCACCGCCGGGCCGAAAATTTTGTAACTCGCCGGACCGAAAGTTCAGTGACAAAGTGCACGGAACTTCCCCCTCCCCTCCAAAGGGGTAGGCCGAACGGCGGATTGGGGCGGACGTCACGGCCACTACATGGCCTCCGGTTCACGCAGCGAACCCTGACCCCAAACCACAACATGTTGGGTTCGTGAGCTACCGCACCAGAATATATGGAGTTTCGGCTAACTCACACCCTCGAAATTACAGCTATGTTGTCCATCGAAAGCGCTTTTTATTTCGCCCACCCCTGGGCTCGCGGCACCGGCCCTGCCGCGACGGCTGCACCACTTCCCTGAACCGAAAGGACACCCATGGCTTACCAGCCTCCCGCACACCCTGCGCAGCACACGACCATCGACGTGCAGTCCACCCTGGACGAGTACCTCGAGCGCGCCGACTGGCGCATCCACGCCAATGCCAACCAGGACTACTCCCTGGGCGGGATGGTGCTCAACACCTCCGGCAAGGTCACCGCCAACTACTGGCTCAACCACGTCTTCTCCCCCGCCGCCGGGCACGCGCACCGGGCCGGCGATCTCCACATCCACGACCTGGACATGCTCTCCGGCTACTGCGCCGGCTGGTCGCTGCGCCAGCTGCTGGAGGAAGGCTTCGGCGGCGTGCCCGCCACGGTCAGCTCCGCCCCGCCCAAGCACTTGTCGTCCGCGTGCGGCCAGGCCGTCAACTTCCTGGGCACGCTGCAGAACGAATGGGCGGGCGCGCAGGCCTTCTCCAGCTTCGACACCTACATGGCCCCCTTCGTGCGGCTGGACAACTTGAGCTACGAGCAGGTGAAGCAGACCCTGCAGGAGTTCGTCTTCAACCTCAACGTGCCCTCGCGCTGGGGCACGCAAACACCCTTTACCAACCTCACCTTCGACTGGACCTGCCCGGCCGACCTGGCGGATATCACCCCTCTTATCGGCGGCGAGCCCGTCGACTTTAGCTACGGGGACCTACAGGCGGAGATGGACCTTATCAACCGCGCCTTCCTGGAGGTCATGTCCGCCGGGGACGCCGACGGCCGCCCGTTTACCTTCCCCATCCCGACCTACAACATCACCGAGGACTTCGACTGGGACAGCCCGAACGCCCAGGCCCTGTTCACCATGACCGCGCGCTACGGGCTGCCCTATTTCCAGAACTTCCTCAACTCGGATCTGGATCCCGGCATGGTGCGCTCCATGTGCTGCCGGCTGCAGCTCGACCTGACCGAACTGCTCAAGCGCGGCAACGGCCTGTTCGGCTCGGCGGAACTGACCGGCTCCATCGGCGTGGTCACCCTCAACTGCGCGCGGCTGGGCTACCTCTACCGCGGCGACGAGGAGGCGCTGCTGGCCCGCGTGGACGAGCTGGTCGACCTGGCCGTGGACACCCTGGAACGCCGCCGCGCCTTCGTCCAGGAAAACCTGGACCGCGGCCTCTACCCGTACACGCGGCGCTGGCTGCCCAGCCTGGACAACCACTTCTCCACCATCGGCGTCAACGGCTGCAACGAGATGATCCGCAACTTCACCCAGGACGCCTACGATCTCACCGATCCGCAGGGCCACGACCAGGTCGCGCGCCTGCTGGACCACGTCAACGCCCTGCTGACCCAGGCCCAGGAGCGCACCGGGCACCTCTACAACCTGGAGGCCTCCCCGGCCGAGGGCGCTACCTACCGCTTTGCCCGCGAGGACAAGGAGCGCTTCCCGGACATCCTGCAGGCCGGCACCGCGGCGCAGCCCTACTACACCAACTCCTCGCAGCTGCCGGTGGCCCACACCCCGGATCCCTTCGGCGCCCTGGCCGCCCAGGAGGATCTGCAGTCCAAGTACACCGGCGGCACCGTCCTGCACCTGTACATGGGTGCGGCCATGTCCTCCGGCGATGCCTGCGCCACGCTGGTCAAGCGAGCGCTGAGCACGTTCCGCCTACCGTATATCACCATCACGCCGACGTTTTCCATCTGCGCCTCGCACGGCTATATCTCCGGTGAGCACCCGCAGTGCCCGGAGTGCGGCGAGGCTACGGAGATGTGGACCCGCGTGATGGGCTATTTCCGGCCCGTGTCCAGCTTCAACACCGGCAAGCAGGGCGAGTTCCACGAGCGCGAGTACTTCGCGGAGTCTTATGTCGGCCCAGCTCATTAATCCCCCGGGCGCTTCCGCCGGGCCGGCTAGCTCCTCGCTGCCCATCGCGGGGGTCATCCCCTTTTCCACCTGCGACTGGCCGGGCAAGCTCACGGTCACGGCCTTCGTGCAGGGCTGCCCGCTGCGCTGCCGCTACTGCCACAACCCGGCGCTCCAGCCCCTCGGAAACGGCGGCGGCGACCAAGGCTTCGAGGGCGTCCCAGGCTTCGAGGAGGTGCTCGACCTGTTGGACGCGCGCAGGGGGCTTATCGATGCCCTGGTCGTCTCCGGCGGGGAGCCGCTGGCGGTGCCCGGGCTGGCCGATGCCATCCGCCGCACCCACGCCGCCGGTTTCCCGGTGGGGCTGCACACCAGCGGCTATAGCCCGGCGCGGCTGCGGCGCCTGCTGGCGGATCCGGACACCCGGCCGGACTGGATAGGCCTGGACGTCAAAGGCCTGCCCGGGGACTTACCCACCGTGGCCGGGGTGACCTCCGCGGTAGCTCACCGGATGTGGCAGAGCCTGGATATCGCCGCGGACACCGCCCGCTCTTACGGCATGGGGCTGCAGCTGCGCACCACCTCCTGGCCCGGGTCCGTGGTGGAAAGCCACCTGCCGCAGCTTAAGGCCGCGGCGCGGGCGCGGGGATGCGAGCTGGTGGTCCAGGCCGCCCGCGGCTGCGACGCCGAGGGCTATTACCGCGGTTAGGCGGCTGGTGCGGCAGGCTTTCTTCCTCCGCTAGTCCTGCGCCGGGGTCCAGTCCCAGTGGACGTCGAATTCAATTCCGGCGGCCTCGAGTTCTGCGAAGTGCACCTTTTCTTGGTCCTCCCAGGCCTCGAACCACTCGGCGTAATACGGATCGCGGCTCAGCGCGCGCTCCTTGCGCTCTTCGCGCGGCCCGGTGACCCAGACGGCCACGACGCTGCCGCGCTGACGGGCGGTGGCCAGCGACTCCGGGGTTACCGAGCCCACGCCCTCGACGATGAGGTCGTCGCGGGCGTCCAGGCTCATCCATTCGCCGGGGGCGTTGGCCTCCCAGTCCCACCGCCAGTAGCCGGGGTTCATCTGGCGCAGCACGTGCTCGTAGACCATCTCCGAGCCGCGGTCCAGGCCGTGCCAGCCCGGGTAGAACTCGTCCAGGTGCACCACCTGGCAGTTGTCGCGCTCGGCCAGACGGGCCGAGAGCCAGGTCTTGCCCGCCCCCGACGGGCCATCGATGAGCACGGTGACGGGCTTCATCGGCCGCTTGGTCTCGGCGGCGAGCTCTATCACCCGCGCGACCACGTAGGCCTGCTGCCGGTCGATGCTCAAGTGTTTTAGCGCCGCCGCGGACGGCAAGGGCTCGTCCGCGACGCCACTAGCAGGTTGCTCGGGCTGGTCAGAGGGCATAGAAGCTATCACAATCCAAAAAATCGCCAAGAGTTCGTGATTACCGAAACTACCACCGGGACGGCCGCGAGCACTACGGCACCGGCCATGACCAGCCAGTCTTGGGTGCGCAGGCGGGATTCGCGGGCCCAGGTCCGGCTCCTGCCGTGCGGCGGGGTGCGGCCAAAACCGCGGGCCTCCATCGCCGTGGCGAGTTTGCCGCCGCGCCGCAGGGCCACGACCAGCAGGCCAAAGGACATCGAGGCCATGTGCGCAATCCGGCCGCGGTCGGTCAGCCCCCTAGCCCGGCGGGCCCGCTCCATGGACGCCCAGTCGTTCTTGAAGAGCGTGGCCATGCGCACGCCGGCCACCGCGCCGATGACAAAGCGCGCGGGCAGCCGCAGCACCTGGGCCAGTCCGTCGCCCAGCTCCGTCGGGTCGATGTCGCGCGCCAGCACCACCACGGGCAGGGCGACAGCCAGGACACGGATCATCACCGCGATGGCCAGCTCGACCGAGTTCTCCGTGACCACCGCCAGCCAGATGGAGAAGTACTCCTTCCCGCCCGGCCGACCGTACAGCAGCATGGAAATACCCGACAGCGGGGCGATAATCAGCAGGGGCCAGGCCAGCCGGACCAGCCGAGGCCAGGGCACCCCGCACAGCGGGGCGAGCAGCACTGTCAGGCCCAGGGAGACGGTCGCGCTGACCCAATCCAGGCTCAGCAGCAGCGGCGTGGTGATGATGACCATCAGCGCCAGCCGGGTCACCGGGTTGACAGTCGCCAGGATATTAGGCATTTCGCCCCTCCCTTCGCCGGGGCCCGCGGGCGCGACTCGCTAGCACGCTGGGCGCGGCCTCGGGGGCCGTGACTCGGATATGGGCATCACCCAGCGCCGCGATGAACATCTCGTCGTGGGTGATAGAGGCGATCGTGGTGCCGGCGTCGACGAGCTCGCGCAGCATGACGACTAGCTCGGCGAAGGTAGACGGATCCTGGCCGAAGGTGGGCTCGTCGAGGAGGACCACCGCCGGCGCGGTCACTAGGGCGGTGGCCACGGACAGGCGGCGCTTCTCCCCGCCGGAGAGCGTGAACGGGTTGGCCTCCAGCAGGTGCCCGAGGCGGAGGCGCTCCACCAGTTCGTCGATGCGCGTGGTCGGCACCTCCTCGCCCATCACCGTTGGGCCCACGCGCAGCTCCTCGGCCACGCTGCGGGCAACGAATTGGTGCTCCGGGTTCTGGAAGACGTAGCCAATGCGGTGCGCCAACTGCCGCGACTTCCACTTCCGCGGGGTGGGCGGCAGCCCGCGGGCGACCTCCTCCGACATGCCGATCTGGCCGCTGACCGGGGCGAGCAGGCCGGCCATGGTCATCAACCAGGTGGTCTTGCCGGAGCCGTTCGGCCCGGTAACCACGGTAGAGGCCCCGGCCGGGATCTCGTAGCTGCGCGGCGGGCCGAAGCGGGTGACCAGGTCGCGGGAGAACATCGCGGCCGGCGCGTGTGCGGCAACCGGCCGGCCTTCCGGCAGACCAGTCACCGCCCGGGCGGCGGCCACTTCCGCGACGGTCGAATCCGCGCTCACGCGCCCATCGCTGAGCATAATCGCGCGGTCCAGCAGGTCTTCCCAGCCGGAGTAGTTGTGCTCGACCACGACGAGCGTCGCGCCGGTGGCTACGACGGTATCGCGCACCGCGGCGATAACGTCCCGGGCGCCCTGCGGGTCCAGGTTGGCCGTGGGCTCATCGAGCAGGATGAGCCCCGCGCCCATGGCAATAATCCCGGCCAGCGCCAGGCGCTGCTTTTGCCCGCCGGACAGGCGCTGCGTCGGGTGGTCAAGGGCGACGTCCAGGCCCACCACGTCCAAGGCGTGGCGCACCCGGCGCCAGATCTCTTCCCTTTCCACGCCGAGGTTCTCGCACCCGAAGGCGACGTCGTCGCCCACGCGGGAGGCGATCACCTGCGCGTCCGGGTCCTGGAGCACCAGCCCCACCGGGACGGTACGCCCGGGCGCCTCGCGGTGGCCGGCCCCGTAGTAGAGCGTCAGCTCGCCGGTCTGCTCGCCCTCGTCATCGCCGCCCAGCACGCCCGCGAAGGCGGCCAGCAGCGTCGACTTGCCGGAGCCGGAGTCACCGCACAGCAGGACGCGCTCGCCCGGCCCGATGTCGAGCTCAATGTCTTTCAGCGCCGCCCGGTTGCGCCCGGCGTGCTGCCAGCCGAAGCCCCGCGCGTGAAGTCCCGTCGGGTGACTGGCAGCGGGACTAGGCACGGGCTTCCCGGCCTACCGCAAAGCGGTCCAGGGCGCCGGTGCGCGCCAGGGCGCGGACCAGGTAGTAGCCGAGCACGCCGGCCAGGATGGCCCCGGAGACCACCAGGCAGGACAGGTAGATGAGGTTGAATTCCAGCGACTTGGCCAGGTTGGCGGACGTGAACAGCTCCAGGATGAACGCGCCGATGCCCGCGCCGATGCCGGACAGCGCCGCCACCGGCAGCTTGAAGTTCCGGTAGGCGAAGATCGCCAAGACGATCTCGACGCCCAGGCCCTGGGCCAGGCCGGAGTAGAGCGTCTCGATGCCCCACTGGCTGCCCAGCGCCGCGGAGACCGAGGCCGCCAGGACCTCGACGAAGATGGCCGCGCCCGGCTTGCGAATCACCAAGCCGCCAATGACGCCGCCCAGCAGCCAGATACCGGTGGCCAGTCCCCCGAACCCCGGTGTGAGGCTATCCATGGCCATGAACCACGCGTACCCCACGGTGTTCCACAGCAAGAAAATCAGACCGCAGGCCACACCCAAGATGGATGCAACCACGATGTCTACAACACGCCAATGAAGCCTATTCGGCATTTTTCCTCCCTCGCGCCGGCATTACCCGGATCAGGTTCTACGGTTCGGCCCCAAGGCCATCTCAGCCGCTGGACATTGCCTCCAGCAGCTCCCGCGTTTGTTTAGTTGTACAGGCGTTTAGCATAGCAAGCCCCTGCGCACGACAAAATCACCTGCACGGGCGGGGGTAGAGACCCCGACCCCTGACATTTGTCATGCCTATGTCTGGATCTTTGGCCTACGCACCCCTTGTCCTTCTCGCCGATACTCGGGGCATGCACGCGAGCACGAACAACAAGCCCACCCCAGCTATTGAGATTCAGCACCTGACTAAAGCCTTTGGGCGCGGCAAGAAGCGGGTCAACGCCATCCGGGACCTTGACCTAACCATCCCCGCTGGGGAAGTTGTGGCCTTGGTAGGCGCCAATGGCGCGGGCAAGACAACGCTTTTCGACATGGTGCTAGGACTGACGGAACCAACCAGCGGCGCCATCGAACTCTTCGGCGGGCCGCCCGCCCGGGCCGCGAAGACGTCCCGCGTGGGCGCGGTGCTGCAGTCCGGCGGGCTTCTCCCCGACATCACGGTCGAGGAGACCGTACGCGCTATAGCCGGGCTGCACCCGCGGTCCGCTCCACTAGATGAGGTCGAGCGCGAAGTCATGGAGGAGACCCGGCTGACTGAGATCCAGGACCGTAAGGTCCGGTTGTGCTCCGGCGGGGAGCAGCAGCGCGTGCGTTTCACGCTGGCCATCCTGCCCCGCCCCGACCTCCTCATCCTGGACGAGCCGACCACCGGTATGGACATCTACGCCCGCCACGAATTCTGGCACACCTTGCGCCACCAGGCACGAGAAGGTCAAACCATCATTTTCGCCACCCACTACCTCGAGGAGGCCCAGCGCTACGCCGACCGGGTGGTCATCCTCCAGGACGGCCGAGTCACCGCCAACGGCACCGTCGCGGAAGTCCAAGGCGGCTACCCGAGCCTCGACGAGGCGGTACTGCGCTACATCGCCCCGGATTTCACCGCCGACCTCAACGCCGGTCTGCGGCCGGAGGAAACCAACGCGAAGAACTCCGAAGTCACGGCCTGGCCTACGCGACGGGCCTAGAAAGGAATTACAGGAATGACCACTACCGCAGCCGCTGCCGCGCCTGTCCGCTCCCTGACGGCGCTAAACCTCAAGCGCGCCTCCCGGGACTTCACCAACCTCTTTTTCACCGTCTTCATGCCGGTCGGCTTCTACCTGCTCTTCGGCGCCCTGCAGGACTATTCGTCCATGCCGGACTTTGCGCACGGCAACCCTAAAGCCTTCGTCATGGTCTCCATGGCGCTCTACGGCGCGGTCATCGCCGCGACCGCGGCGGCCGGCGGCACGGTCGTTGAAAGCCGCAGTGGTTGGGGCCGCCAACTAGCGCTTACCCCCACCACCCCGGGCCATTACCTGACCGCCCAGGTGCTGTCCTTGGTGCTGCGCTGCACCCTCCCCGTGGTGGCTGTTTTTATCGCCGGCGCCCTGACCGGTGCCACCATGACCGTGAGCGCGTGGGCCGCCTGCTTCTTTGTCTGCATCGCCGTTTCCCTGCCCTTCGGCGTCTACGGCATGGCCTTTGGGGAGCTTTTCCGCTCCGACAGCGCGATTACGATAGCCTCCACGCTCATCGTGGTCTTCGCCTTCGCCGCCAACATGTTCATGCCGCTGAGCGCCGGTATGCTCGATTTCGGGCGCTTCACGCCCCTCTACGGCGCCAACGCCCTAGCCAACTACCCCCTCACCGACGGGGTACAAATAATCTCCGACGAACCTTACTACCACGAAGAAGCCCTCCCCAACGCCCTAGCAAATATTGCCGCCTGGACTGCTATCTTTGTAATCACCTTCATACTGCTCAACCGCCGCCAGAAGGGACGCTAAACCGCCTCATGCACTTCTCCCGCAGCGACGCCACCAAGAGCAGCATCTGGCTGGTCTTCCTGCTGTTTTCCTTCGTGCCCTTCCTGTTCTCAGGACTCAACGGCACTGCCCTAGCAAGCGTCGCTGCCGGCTTTGCGTTTTTCGCCCTCGCCTACGCCCTAGGCTCCGGCTACCACGCATCAGTGCCCCGCCGGCGCCTGCCCCTCTTCGTGCTCGTCTGGTGCGCCGTCCTGCTGATCGGTCCGCTAGCCCTCCTGCCGCTGATCGGCTGGTACGTGCTGGTCTTCCTGCCCTATTTCATGGCCGTCTTTCTCTACGTCACGCCTGGGATGACCGGCTACGCCATGGTCGGTTGCGGAGCCGGTTTCACAGTGATCCTCCTGATCGTCTTCCAGCCGCCGAACGCCTTCGCCTTGGCCGGCCTCGCCTTGTGCACCCCGGCGTTCATGGCGCTCAACAAGAGCCTCGAGGATAGGAAGGCCGCGGAGCGCAGCGCCGAGAGCCGTCTCCGGCTGGCGCGCGAGCGCGAGGCCATCGCCAGCGACATCCACGATCTGTTGGGGCAGTCCCTGACCGTCATCAACCTCAAGTCCGAGCTGGCCCGGCGGCAGCTCCAGTTCGCTCCGGAAAAGGCCGAGGAGGAGCTGCGCGCCATTAGCGAGCTGACGCGATCGTCCCTGGACGAGGTACGCGCGACCGTTACCGCTCTGCGCCAGCCGCAGCTGGCGGTGGAGCTAGCCAATGCCGAAAATGCGCTGCACGCCGCGGGCATCGCCGCCCGCGTCCCGGAGCCCTCCCACGCCCAGGAGATCGCCGCTAAGCACCAAGTCTTGTATGCCTGGGCGGTACGAGAGGCCACGACCAATATCCTCCGCCACGCCGGGGCCCGCCGGGCCTGGATCGAGGTCACGCCCACGCGTCTCGTCGTCGGCGATGACGGCATCGGCCACACCATCTCCCCGGGCAACGGGCTAGCGGGCCTGCGCGCCCGGGTCGAAGATGCCGGCGGGACGTTGAGCATCACTTCCCAACCAGGCCGGGGCACCCGGATTGAGGTGGAAATGCCGTGACTAAAGACTGTGGAGCCAAGGCCCCCATCAAGGTTTTCATCGCCGACGACCAGCACCTGGTCCGCGGGGCGCTCGCCGCGCTGCTGAGTCTGCAGGGCGACCTCGAGGTCGTGGGCGAGGCCGCCGACGGCGCGCAGATCGTCTCCCAGGTACGCCAGTGCCGGCCAGACGTGCTCATCATGGATATTGAGATGCCCGGCACCAGCGGCCTGGAAGCGACCAAAGAGCTGCGCGACGCAGGACTGCTGGGAGCCGGCAAGGCCCACGTTCTTATCGTCACCACCTTCGGACGCACCGGCTACTTGCAGCGCGCACTGGCCGCCGGGGCCTCCGGCTTCATTATGAAGGACACCCCGCCGGATTCCCTCGCCGACGCCGTACGCCGCATCCACGCCGGCCATCGCGTTATCGATCCGGGGCTGGCGGAGCGGGCCCTTTTCAGCCCGCCCAACCCGCTCACCCAGCGCGAGGTAGAGGTCTGCCACGCCGCGACTGAGCACCACAGCGTGCGCGACATCGCCGCGGCCCTGCATTTGAGCGAGGGCACCGTGCGCAATCACCTGTCCGCCATCATGACCAAGACCGCCACCGGCAACCGGCACGCCGCCGTTGCTGCGGCCGAGGACAACGGCTGGCTCTAGCGGCCCTCCCTCGGGCCGGGCGTCAGAGGCCCTGGCGGGGTTAAGGACGGCGCACAAAGACAGCGGCCCCGCGGCCTCCCGTGAAGGAGGTGCGGGGCCGCTGTGCAGACCGAATGTGTGCGGTTAGACCGCGGGAGTACTTCCTCTAGAAGAAGTCCTCCTCCAGCGGGACAGAGGCGCCGGTGAACTCACCGAAGCTGTCGTCGCTGTAGATGGTATCGCTGTAGGTCGGGATGGAGTACGCCGCGTTGCGGGCGGCCTCCGTCGGCTTCACAGTGATGTTGCGGTAGCGGGAAATACCGGTACCAGCCGGGATCAACTTACCGATGATCACGTTCTCCTTGAGACCAATGAGCTTATCGGAGCGCTTGTTGATAGCGGCATCGGTAAGCACGCGGGTGGTCTCCTGGAAGGAGGCGGCCGACAGCCAGGACTCGGTAGCCAGGGAGGCCTTGGTGATACCCATGATCTCACTGCGCAGCTGTGCGGGCTCGCCGCCCTCGGCCACCTGCGCGGCGTTGATCTGCTTGGCCTCGGACAGGTCCACCAGGGTGCCCGGCAGGAACTCGGTCGAGCCGGCATCGATGACCGTGCCACGGCGCAGCATCTGGCGGATGATGATCTCGATGTGCTTGTCGTGGATGGCCACACCCTGGGTCCGGTACACGGCCTGGACCTCGTCGATGAGGTGCTTCTCCACGCCACGGCGGCCCAGAACCTCCAGGACGTCGTGCGGGTCGGCCGCACCGCGCATCAGGCGCTCGCCGGTTTCGACGTGGTCGCCGTCGCGCAGGGAACGCTCGATCATGGCGTCCGGGTTGGACTCCATCGGGCGGCGCACCTGGGCCAGGCCCTGGCGCTTCGACAGCTTCTCGTAGACCACGTTGTCCGAACCATCGTCCGGGGTGATGGTCAGGGTCCAGAAGTTGCCCTCGTCCGACAGGGACACGGTGCCGTCCACGGAGGCGATCGGGGCGCGGTTCTTCGGGTTGCGGGCCTCGAAGAGCTCCTGCACACGCGGCAGACCGCCGGTAATATCGCCGCCGACACCGCCCTGGTGGAACGTACGCATGGTCAGCTGGGTACCCGGCTCACCAATCGACTGGGCGGCCACGATACCGACGGCCTCGCCGATATCGACCAGGTGGCCGGAAGCCATGGACTTGCCGTAGCACTTAGCACAGACACCAGCCGGGGTCTGGCAGGTCAGCACGGAGCGGACCTTGATCTCCTGCACGCCAGCCTGGACCAGCTTGTTGGTCAGGCTCTCGGTCAGGTCGGAGCCGGCCTCAGCCAGCACGTTGCCGTCGGCGTCCTTGACGTCGGTAGCCACCACGCGGCCGGAAGCGGAGGTCTCCCACAGCTCGTGAACCGCGTACTGGCCCTCGGCGACCTCGGTGCCTACCGGCACGCGCACGCCCTGGCGGGTGCCACAGTCTTCCTCGCGGACGATGACGTCCTGGGCCACGTCGACCAGACGACGGGTCAGGTAGCCCGAGTCGGCGGTACGCAGTGCGGTATCCGCCAGGCCCTTACGGGAACCGTGCGAGTTGTTGAAGTACTCCAACACCGACAGGCCTTCACGGAAGGAGGTCTTGATCGGACGGGTGATGTAGTCACCCTTGGAGTTGACGACCATGCCCTTCATGCCGGCCAGCGTCCAGATCTGGCGCATGTTACCGGCCGCACCGGACTTAACGATCATCGGGATCGGGTTGTCATCCGGGTAGAGGTTCTCCACCGCGTTACCCACGGTGTCGGTGGCGTCCTTCCAGAGCTCAACCAGGCGGTCGTAGCGCTCGCGCTCGGTCAGGGCGCCCTGCTCCCAGTACTTGCGCTCGATCCGCTCGGCTTCCTTCTCGTAGGACTCCAGGATCTCGGTCTTGTTCGGCAGAACCAGAACGTCGGACATGGTGATGGTCACGCCGGAACGGGTAGCCCAGTAGAAACCAGCGTCCTTCATCTTGTCCAGGACCTGAGCCACGGTGATCATCGGGTACTTGACGGCGAGATCGTTGATCACGTCGCCCAGCAGCACCTTGTTGCCGGACCCGCCCTTACGGACCATGACGCCCTCGAGGTACGGGTAGTTCCACGGCAGCAGTTCGTTGAACATGATGCGGCCGATGGTGGTCTCCGCCAGCCAGGCCTGGCCGCGCTCCCAGCCGTCCGGGAACTGCTCGGCCTCGATGTCCTCCGGCGGACGCAGGTGGTCGATGCGCACCTTGATCGGCGCCTGCAGGCCCACCACACCACGGTCGCGCGCCATGAGCGCCTCCGCGTAGGAGGAGTAGACGCCGGTGGCCGGCTTGTCGGTCTCCGCGGCGTGGAAGCGGCCCTCGCCGCCGATCTCGTCCTCGGCCTTGTCCATGGTCAGGTAGTACAGACCGGTGACCATATCCAGGCGCGGCATAGCCAGCGGCTTACCGGAGGCCGGGGACAGAATGTTGTTGGAGGCCAGCATCAGGACGCGGGCCTCGGCCTGGGCCTCGGCGGACAGCGGCAGGTGGACTGCCATCTGGTCACCGTCGAAGTCGGCGTTGAAGGCCTCACAAGCCAGCGGGTGCAGCTGAATGGCCTTGCCCTCCACCAGCTTCGGCTCGAAGGCCTGGATGCCCAGGCGGTGCAGGGTCGGCGCGCGGTTCAGCAGCACCGGGTGCTCGGAAATGGCCTGCTCCAGCACGTCCCAGACCTCGGAACGCTGGCGCTCGACCATGCGCTTAGCGGACTTGATGTTCTGCGCGTAGTCGTTTTCCACCAGGCGCTTCATGACGAAGGGCTTGAACAGCTCGAGCGCCATCAGCTTCGGCAGACCGCACTCGTGCAGCTTCAGCTGCGGGCCGACGATAATAACCGAACGGCCGGAGTAGTCCACGCGCTTACCCAGCAGGTTCTGGCGGAAGCGGCCCTGCTTGCCCTTGAGCAGGTCAGACAGGGACTTCAGCGGGCGGGAGCCTGGGCCGGTGACCGGACGGCCGCGGCGGCCGTTGTCGAACAGGGCGTCCACGGACTCCTGCAGCATGCGCTTCTCGTTGTTGACGATGATCTCGGGCGCGCCCAGATCGATCATGCGCTTGAGGCGGTTGTTGCGGTTGATCACGCGGCGGTACAGGTCGTTCAGGTCGGAGGTGGCAAAGCGGCCACCGTCCAACTGGACCATCGGGCGCAGCTCCGGCGGGATGACCGGGATAGCGTCCAGGACCATGCCGGCCGGGTCGTTGCCGGAACGCAGGAACGCGGCGACGACCTTCAGACGCTTCAGGGCACGCATCTTCTTCTGGCCCTTGCCGTTGTTGATGGTCTCGCGCAGGACCTCAGCCTCGGCCTCCAGGTCGAAGTTGCGGATGAGCGTCTGGATGGCTTCCGCGCCCATGCCGCCGGTGAAGTAGTCCTCGTAGCGGTCGACGAGCTCTTCGTAGATGTTCTCGTCGATGATCATCTGCTTCGGGGCCAGCTTGACGAAGGTGTTCCAGATTTCGTCCAGGCGGGCGACCTCGCGCTCGCCGCGCTCGCGGATGTGCTGCATCTCCTTGTCCGCAGCGTTCTGGACCTTGCGGCGGGCGTCCGCCTTGGCGCCGGCTTCCTCCAGCTCGGCCAGGTCGGCCTCGAGCTTGGACGCGCGCTCGGCGATTTCCGCCTCGGTGTCGTCCTCCACGTCCTTCTTCTCGAGCAGCATCTCGCCCTCGAGGGTGGACATGTCGTTGTGGCGGGCCTCTTCATCCACGGAGGTGATGATGTTGGCCGCGAAGTAGATGATGCGCTCCAGATCCTTCGGAGCGAGATCCAGCAGGTAGCCCAGGCGGGACGGGACACCCTTGAAGTACCAGATGTGGGTAACCGGAGCGGCCAGCTCGATGTGGCCCATGCGCTCGCGGCGGACCTTGGACTTGGTGACCTCGACGCCGCACCGCTCGCAGATGATGCCCTTGTAGCGCACGCGCTTGTACTTACCGCAGGCGCACTCCCAGTCGCGGGTCGGACCGAAGATGCGCTCGCAGAACAGGCCGTCCTTCTCCGGCTTCAGGGTTCGGTAGTTGATGGTCTCGGGCTTTTTAACCTCGCCCTTGGACCAGCGACGGATGTCTTCAGCGGTGGCCAGACCAATGCGGAGCTCGTCGAAGAGGTTTACGTCGAACACGTAAATTCTCCCTTTCATCCTCGTTTAACGAGGAATTGTTGGCATTTGAAAAAGTAACTTGTTTCCTTGCCCGCCGCTGGAAAAACCAGCGGCGGACCTAAAGCAGAGTCGCTAGGCGATGTCGGCGGCGGAACCCTCATCGCGGGACAGGTTAATGCCCAGCGAGGAACCGGATTCCATGTCGTCTTCATCCGAGCCGGAAAGCTCCATCGGCGTGCCGTCGGTGGACAGGACCTCCACGTTCAAGCACAGCGACTGCAGCTCCTTGAGCAACACCTTGAAGGATTCCGGGATGCCCGGATCCGGGATGTTCTCGCCCTTCACAATGGCCTCGTAGACCTTCACGCGGCCGACCACGTCGTCCGACTTGATGGTCAGCAGCTCCTGCAGGGTGTAGGCCGCGCCGTATGCCTGCATGGCCCACACCTCCATCTCGCCGAAGCGCTGGCCACCGAACTGGGCCTTACCACCCAGCGGCTGCTGGGTAATCATGGAGTACGGACCAGTCGAACGTGCGTGGATCTTCTCATCCACCAGGTGGTGCAGCTTGAGCATGTACATGTAGCCGACCGAGATCGGGTACTTGTACGGCTCGCCGGAACGGCCGTCGAACAGCGTGGCCTTGCCCTCGCCGTCAACCAGGACGTCGCCGTCGCGGTTCGGGCGGGAGGACGCCAGCAGGCGGGAGATCTCTTCGTTGGTCGCGCCGTCGAAGACCGGGGTGGCGGTCAGCGAGTCGGCCGGGACGTCGTAGAGATCTTCCGGCAGGGTCTTGAGCAGGTCGGCGTTAGCCGGGTCGTCGACGTCGACCTTCCAGCCGGCGTGAGCCAGCCAGCCGAGGTGGACCTCGAGGACCTGGCCGATGTTCATACGACGCGGAACACCGTGGGTGTTCAGGATGATGTCGACCGGGGTACCGTCCGCCATGAACGGCATGTCCTCCGGCGGCAGGATCTTGCCGACGACACCCTTGTTGCCGTGGCGGCCGGCCATCTTATCGCCGTCCTGGATCTTGCGCTTCTGGGCCACGTAGACGCGGATCATCTCGTTGACGCCCGGGGCCAGGTCGTCATCGTCTTCGCGGCTGAAACGAGCCACGCCGATGACCTTGCCGACCTCACCGTGCGGGACCTTCATCGAGGTGTCGCGCACCTCGCGGGCCTTCTCACCGAAGATGGCGCGCAGCAGGCGCTCCTCCGGGGTCAGCTCGGTCTCGCCCTTCGGGGTGACCTTACCGACCAGGATGTCGCCCGGGCGGACGTCGGCGCCGATGCGGATGATGCCGCGCTCGTCCAGATCGCTGAGCACGTCCTCGGCCACGTTCGGGATCTCGCGGGTGATTTCCTCGGCACCCAGCTTGGTGTCGCGGGCATCGATCTCGTGCTCCTCAATGTGCACGGAGGTCAGGATGTCCTCTTCGACGATGCGCTGGTTGAGGATGATGGCGTCCTCGTAGTTGTGGCCTTCCCACGGCATGAACGCCACGAGCAGGTTGCGGCCCAGCGACATTTCGCCGTTGTGGGTACCCGGGCCGTCGGCCAGCACCTGGCCGGCCTCGACGCGGTCGCCCATGGACACCAGCGGGGTCTGGTTGTAGTTTGTGCCCTGGTTGGTGCGCTCGAACTTGCGCAGCATATAGGTGTCACGCTGGCCCTCGTCATCCATGATGGTGATGAGGTCCGCGGTCACGTCCTCGACCACACCGGCCTTCGGGGTGATGACCAGGTCGCCGGCGTCGTAAGCCGCGCGCTGCTCCATACCGGTGCCCACGTACGGGGACTCGGATCGCACCAGCGGCACCGCCTGGCGCTGCATGTTCGCGCCCATCAGTGCACGGTTAGCGTCGTCGTGCTCCAGGAACGGAATCATGGCGGTAGCCACGGACACCATCTGGCGCGGGGAGACGTCCACGTAGTCGACGCCGGAAGCGTCGGTCACGGCGATGTCGCCGTCGCGCTGGCGGACCTCGATACGGTCGCCGACGATGTTGCCCTCGGCGTCCTGCTCGACCTCGGCCTGGGCGATGGAGAAGCGGTCCTCCTCGTCGGCGGTCAGGTACTCGACCTGGTCGGTGACCTTGCCGTCGACGACCTTGCGGTACGGGGTCTCAATGAAGCCGAAGGAGTTCACGCGGGCGTAGGACGCCAGCGAGCCGATCAGGCCAATGTTCGGGCCCTCCGGGGTCTCAATCGGGCACATGCGGCCGTAGTGGGACGGGTGCACGTCTCGCACCTCGATGCCGGCGCGCTCACGGGACAGGCCGCCCGGGCCCAGCGCGGACAGGCGGCGCTTGTGGGTCAGGCCGGACAGCGAGTTGTTGTGGTCCATAAACTGGGACAGCTGCGAGGTACCGAAGAACTCGCGGATAGCTGCCGAGACCGGGCGCACGTTGATCAGCGAGGTCGGCGTGATGGACTCCGCGTCCTGGGTGGTCATGCGCTCGCGCACGACGCGCTCCATGCGGGACAGGCCCACGCGGACCTGGTTCTGGATCAGCTCGCCCACGGTGCGCAGACGACGGTTGCCGAAGTGGTCGATGTCGTCGGTGTTGATGGAGATCATCTCACCGTTCGGCGCCTTCATTTCGCGCTCACCGACGTGCAGGCGCACCAGGTACTCCAGCGCGACGGCGATGTCTTCCTCGGTCAGGGTCATCAAGCCGTCGTGGTCGCCGCCCAGGCCCAGCTTGCGGTTGACCTTGTAGCGGCCGACCTTGGCCAGGTCGTAGCGCTTCGCACGGAAGAAGGAGTTGTCCAGCAGGGACTGAGCAAGCTCGCGGGTCGGCTGCTCACCCGGGCGCTGCTTGCGGTAGATCTCCAGCAGGGCCTCGTCCGTGTTGGCAACGCCATCGGACTCGAGGGTGGACATCATCAGCTCGGAGAAGCCGAAGCGCTCGCGGATCTGCTCTTCGGACCAGCCCAGGGCCTTGAGCAGCACGGTGACCGGCTGGCGGCGCTTGCGGTCAATGCGCACGCCGACGGTGTCGCGCTTGTCCACGTCGAATTCGAGCCAGGCGCCGCGGGACGGGATGACCTTCACGGAGTGCAGCGGGCGCTCCGTGGACTTATCGATGGTCTGGTCAAAGTACACGCCCGGGGAACGCACGAGCTGGGAGACGACAACACGCTCGGTGCCGTTGACAATGAACGTACCCTTGTCGGTCATCATCGGGAAGTCGCCGATGAACACCGTCTGAGACTTAATCTCCTGGGTGTCATTGTTGATGAACTCTGCGGTCACGTAGAGCGGCGCCGAGTAGTTGATGTCCTTTTCTTTACACTCGTCGACGGTGTTCTTCACCGGCTCGAAGCGCGGCTCGGACAGCGACAGGGACATATTGCCCGAGTAGTCCTCGATCGGGGACAATTCCTCTAGGATGTCCTCCAGGCCAGAGGTAACGCGCGCGTCGTCGCCGCGTTCAGCCTGCTGGCGCTCACGCCACTCCGGCGTGCCGATGAGCCATGCAAAAGAATCAAGTTGTAAGTCAAGGAGGCCCGGAACCGCAATCGGCTCGCTAATCTTAGCGAACGAATAACGCTTCGGGGCTCCAGGGATATTGGCCACTGACTTGGTCTGGCGGGAGACTGCCAAGATGGGTCCTTCCAGCACCTCACGCGGATCACTTCCCCGCCTGGGAGGGGCGAGCAAGCAAAACCGCTGGTAGATTTAGCATTCGGTCTGCTGTGGAATCAGCGGGCTCAGGTAGCACAAAATCACCTTGTCAAGTCGCTTTACCATCACCACGTGCCAAGGCTAAATGTGCACTGGGGATCCGGATTCCAGCGCAACGAAACAGCCTATATCAATTCCGGCGATTTGTAAAGAGGCGCGCGATCGTCTATGTGCCCACCCGGGTTCCTAGTCGCGAACGCCGAGGGCCACGCGGTCTGAGCCTTAGCCTCAGAGGGCCCGCTTAACCTTCTGGCCGCGCGGACCGAAAACCCCGAAGACTCCCAGCAGCCCAATGATGGTCAAGACAACGCCTAGGCCGAGGCCAATCCAGCGCGCGATATTCGCGACCTGCGGATCCGGAATCTGGCCGGCCTGCCCGATGAGCTGGGCGCGATCCTCGTCGGAGGTGGAGGCCTGGAAGACGAAGGCGTCCTCGCGGCGTTCGCCCTCCCGAGTGCCATAGTAGTCGTCGATGTCTAGGTCCATGCCGACCACCATGCCCGTGGCGTGGTCGACGTAGATGCTGCGCTTGCCGGAATGGAACAGGTAGCCGGGCTCCGTGCCGCCCTCGGGCGTCTCGAACTGGGTGGTGTTACCCATCCCCGCGTACAGCGTGGCGACATTGACCGGGGCGATCTCCTGGTCGTAACGGTAGATCTCCCGGCCGTCTATCTCCTGCTCCTCGGCGAAGACGGCGTCTTCTGCCTTCCGCAGGGTCGGATCGAAGACCGGGTAGGTGGTCTTTTCCGCCTCCGACGGGAATTTCAGCCAGTAGCCGTCGATGGCCACCTCCGCCGCCGGCGAGGCGATCGTGTGGTTCAGGCGGGCCTTGTCCTGGGCCGCACCGCTGACGCGGTCGATGGGGAAATTCCACACCTGGGCGCTGACCAGGTTCTCAACGTCGCCGGCGTCGGCCTCGGTGCCGCGCACGGTGGTCTGCCCGACCCGCAGGGAGGCGTCCTCCTTGCCGGAGGGATCCACGGTGTCGTAGTGCAGCTGGTAGGCCAGCGGGCCCTCGTAGGGCTGCGTCCCTTCTTCGCTTGTGGTCTGCGCCCGCCCGTCCGGGTCGCTGAAGCTAAACGTGGTGTGCTCGGCGTCCAGCGGCAGCTTGGCCCGCAGGTCTAGGAAGACAGGCGCGAGCGCGCCCGCGGCGATCAAAGCGATGCCGAGGCCTAGAACGATCACGGAGATGATGCGGGATTTGGGCAGCATGGTACAGCATCTTACAACCCAGCAATTGCTGGTTGATAATGAAACACCCGGTTTCCGGCGTGCGAAAGCTGCCCGGAAGGGGGTGAGAACATGAAAAACCTCCGCCTGCTCCCGCGGTGATGCGGGGCAGGCGGAGGTGGTTTAAGCCTTGAGGAGGCTTAGGCCGAAGCCGAAGTGAGTCTGATTGAGACTACTTCAGCTCGACGGAAGCGCCAGCCTCTTCCAGCTTGGTCTTGGCGGCCTCGGCGTCGTCCTTGTTGGCGCCTTCCAGGATGGCCTTCGGAGCGGACTCAACGAGCTCCTTGGCTTCCTTCAGGCCCAGGCCGGAGACGATCTCGCGGACAGCCTTGATGACGCCGATCTTCTTGGCGCCAGCGTCGGTCAGAACGACGTCGAACTCGTCCTTCTCCTCAGCAGCAGCGTCGCCACCGGCAGCCGGAGCGCCCGGAGCAGCAGCGGCAACCGGAGCGGCAGCCTCAACGTCGAAGACCTCTTCGAATTCCTTGACGAACTCGGAGAGCTCGATGAGGGTCATTTCCTTGAAAGCTTCAATGAGCTCGTCCTTGGTGAGCTTAGCCATGATGGCCATCCTTTCTGTGTGGAACCCAGACGGTTCCGAATTGTGGTGTGTACGTGGTGCGTAGATTTACGCGGGTTTAAGCTTCTGCTTCCTTCTTGTCCTGCAGCGCAGCAGCGGTGCGGACCATCTTGGTTGCAGGAGCGTTGAATACAGCCGCAGCCTTTGCCATAGAACCCTTCATGGCGCCAGCCAGCTTCGCGAGAGTGGTCTCGCGGTTGTCCAGCTCGGCGATGGCCTGGACCTGCTCCGCGGTAAGCGCGTTGCCGTCCATGTAGCCACCCTTGACGACGAGTGCCTTGTTGTCATCAGCGAACTTCTTGATGACCTTCGCAGCATCCACTGCCTCGCCCTTGATGAACGCAATAGCGGTCGGGCCAGTCAGCAGATCGTCAAGACCCTCGATGCCGGCTTCAGCGGCAGCGATCTTGAAAAGGGTGTTCTTGGCGACGGAGTAATCAACGTCAAAGCCCAAGTCATTACGCAGTTCCTGCAGCTGAGATACGGTCAGGCCGCGGTACTCGGTCAGCACGACAGAGTTAGCACCGTCCAGCTTTTCCTTCAGCTCTTTCAGGTCTGCAGTATTTTTTGGGTTTGCCATTTGATTCTCGCCTCCTTCCAAAACATCTCTTTTGTTTTCCGCCGGGGCCCTCCGCCGCCCTTACCGCCAGCCCCTTATGGGTTGGGCGATTAAAGGACAACAAAAAGCCCCGTGCAAGAGCACAGGGCGCGGGCGAAAGGACGTGCTTTCGCTTAGTGTCGCAAAGTGTCTCCTGCGTGGGCCGCTCCCAACGGGTGGGAAACCTTCGATCCATTCCTGGATGACCAACGGTCTTCGGTGAACTTTGTACGGGCGCCGCCGAACTCGAGGTGATTCGAGCGCGCAACGCCGTTCAAACTTCGTCGGTTAGCCTAACAGCGGCCCAGGTAGAAAACCAAATTCCGCGTCTATCATCGCACCCATGACGTGTGTGATGTGGTTTCGCGACGATCTCCGCCTTTCCGATAACCAGGCCCTGACCTGGGCCAGCGAGCAGGGCGAGGTGGTCGCCCTCGTGGTAGATGAACCGGCGCACCCAGGCACCCGCCAGCTCGGCGGGGCCGCCAAGTGGTGGCGCGAGCGTTCCCTGTCGAGCCTGCGCGAACGCCTCGCGGAATACGGCGTGCAGCTGCTGCGCCGCAAGGGCGACGCCCGCACCGTCGTGCCCGAGTTCTGCGCCGAGGTCGCCGCCACTTCCGTTTCCTGGACCCGCCGCTACCACCAACCGTTGCGGGAGGTCGACGCGGCGGTCAAGCAGGCGCTTTCCGATGCCCGCGTGAACGCCACCTCCCACCCCGGACACACCCTGGTCGAACCATGGGAGGTGCTCACCCTCAAGGGTGAGCCCTACCGGGTCTACACGCCGTTTGTCAAGGCCGCCCGCCAGCAGCTGCGTGACGACGATCCCCTGCCCGAGCCCACCCTGCGCGGCGCGCCGGCCCCCGCCGATAAGGAAGCCGGCACGCCCCACCAGGCCGCCTGGGAGGACAAGCTCGCCCAGTATTGGACACCAGGGGAGCCGGCAGCCCGCGCCAAGCTGGCAGCCCTCGACCTCACCGACTACGCGAAGTGCCGCGACTTCCCCTCCAAACAGGTCACCAGCCTGCTCTCCCCACACCTGCGTTTTGGGGAGATCTCCCCTCGCGAAGCATGGGTGGCGGCCGCCGAACTACCCGGTTCCGCGAAATTCCACTCCGAGTTGCTGTGGCGGGACTTCGCCTGGCACCGGCTCTACCACCTGCCGGACCTCGCCACCCGCAACGTGCGAAAGCGGTTCGACGGCTTTGACTGGGCATCGGAAAGCGAGCACCTGCCCGCCTGGCAGCGCGGGGAGACCGGGATTCCCTTGGTCGATGCCGGCATGCGAGAGCTGTGGGAGACCGGGTACATGCACAACCGCGTGCGCATGGTGGTGGGTTCCTTCCTGACCAAGAACCTAGGCATTCATTGGCGCCGCGGGGAGGAGTGGTTCTGGGAGACGCTTGTCGACGCCGATCCCGCCTCCAACCCCTTCAATTGGCAGTGGGTGGCCGGCTGCGGTGACGACGCCGCGCCCTTCTTCCGCATTTTCAACCCGTTGACGCAGGAGCAGAAGTTCGATCCGGATGGGGAGTACGTCGCCCGCTGGACGCCGCCGTTGTCTCCCCCTCCCATCGTGGACGTAAAGGAATCGCGCCAGGCCGCCCTAGAGGCCTACGCGGACATGAAGGAGCAAGCAGCTGCAGGCTCCGCGGATTCGCACTAGCATTGGGGAAATGACCACCCCACCACCGTGCAGTTCGACCCGCCCGCCGATTGGCAACACCCCCTTGATGCGCCTTGACCGGTTGCACGAGCGCGAGGACGTCCACATCTATGCCAAGCTCGAGCAATTCAACCTCGGCGGTTCAGCGAAGGATCGCACCGCCCGCGCGCTTCTCAACGCAGCGCTGGAGGCCGGCGAGGTTGGGCCGGGTTCCACGCTCGTGGAATCCTCCTCCGGCAACCTCGGCATGGCCCTTGCCCGGCTCGCCCCGCTCGAGGGAATGCACTTTCACTGTGTGGTGGATCCGCGCGTCAATCGCAGCACCGTGGCCACAATGCGCGCCTTCGGGGCGACGGTGGAGATGCTCGAACACCCGGATCCGGAAACCGGGGATTGGCTTTCTGCCCGCCGCAGCCGCGTGCAGGAGCTGCTGCGCGAGATCCCGCGCTCGCACAACCTCAACCAATACGCCAACCAGGCCGCCTTCCATGCCCACGCCGAGGGAACGATGCAGGAAATCCTCGAACAATTGGGCGCAGCGCCCTCTCACCTGATGGTGGCCATGAGCACCACGGGCACCCTCGGCGGGTGCGTGCGCAAACTCGATGAGGTGGGGGCGGATACCCGCACCATCGGGGTGGATGCCCTGGGTTCTGTGCTCTTTGGCGGTACCCGCGGCACCCGCTTATTGCCCGGCTACGGCGCCGGGGTGGTCACCGATCTTTCCACCGCCTTCACCCCATCCGAGGTGGTGCGCGTGCCGGACCTCGACGCGGTCGTCGGCGCCCGAACCCTCGCCTTCCGCGAGGGGTTGTTGCCGGGCGCTTCGGGCGGCGCCGTGGTCGCCGCGGCGCTGCGACGCATCCCCGAGCTAGAGCCGGGTTCACGGTTGGTGCTGATTCTTCACGATGCCGGCCACGCCTACCTCGAAACCATCTACAACGACGAGTGGGTCGCCGAGAACTTCCAAATCTCGCCGCCCAACTGCGCGCGAAGGTGGAGGCATGAGTAGGAACGTAGCGATCATCGGCGGCGGCCCTCGCAGCCTATGGGCGGTCGAGGAGCTCATAGACCGCGCCCGAGCGGAACTTACGGTCACGGTATTCGACCCGCACCCCGCCGGCGCGGGTGCGGTGTACCGCCCGGATCAACCCACGTGCTGGCGGTTGAACGTCTCCTCGTCCATCGTGCGCAGCTCTGTGGAAACCTTTGGCGAGTGGTGCACCCACCGCGGCATTCCCGCCGAGGAATTTCCCCCGCGGGCCGTCGTGGGTCAATTCCTGGCAGATGCCTGGGCCGCCGCCGTACACCGCAGCCCCGCTAACCTGCAGCTGCGCCATCTCCCCCGCCTCGTTCACGCCGTGCACCAGGATGCCGATGGGCGCTACCAAGTGATCGTGAGCGGCGAGCCCGAATCCGCCGCCGAGATCGCGCAGGCACGCTTCGACGAGGTATTAGTCTGCACGGGTCACGCCCACGATCACCCGACGGCCCTCCACCACCGGCCCAGCGCCGTGCCGGTCACCGGGTTGTACTTCGGCGCCGACCTCCCCACCAGCCCTAGGCGAATCGGCACCCGCGGCGCAGCGCTGAGCTTTATCGACGTGTGCCTGCGCTACCCGGAGGCCGAGACCATCTACCCCGTCTCCCGCAGCGGCCGCTTCATGGAGGTCAAACCCCCGCTCCCTGAGTTCCCCTCTTACCTGCACGCCGCGGCCCGCACCGCCGGCTCCGCCGCCGAAGTGCGGAAGGTGCTGATCGATGCCGCCCTCACCCTGGGTGATTTTGCCGCCGCGCAGCTGCACCACGTGCTGGACGGCGAGGACTTCACCGGTGACGCCGTTGCCGAATTCCATCATTCCCTCCGCGTCGCCCGCGGGGACGCACCGCTCCATGCGGCCGGAGCCATCGGCGTGGCCTTCCGCGGCCTGTTCAATAACTTCGTCGACCACCACGCCCACGACGGGGTCATCCCCGGGTTCGCGGAGCTCGCCCGCACCCTCGAGCGGGTGTCGTTCGGGCCGCCACCCATCACCGCGCAAGTGCTCGCCGATGCCCTCGATTCCGGGCAGGTGGATACCACCTACCTCGCCCGCCCCGAAACGATCGACGAGTGGATGGGCGGCTCGACCGGCCCCGCCCCGGACATCGACCTGCTCATCGACGCCACCATCGCCCCACAGGGCCGCCCGACCCCCTTTTCGGACGTTCCGGGCGTGGTAGAAATTGGCCGCAGGAACGAAAAGATCCTCCCTGGCCACGATTCCTTGAGCCGCGACAACCACACCGACATCCCCCGCTGGGCGGAGAAAGTAGGAAAGCCATGACCTCCCACCCGCACTCGCCGCTGCCCATCCACGGTACCGTCCCCTTGGCCGCGCGCCTCGAGCCGTGGATGCGCGATCTGCTCGCCGATCCCTCCCAGGTAGCCGAGCTCACCCAGCGCTTCGGCTCGCCGGTCAACGTCCTGGATACTTCCGCCCTGCGCCGCAACGCCGCCGAGCTCGTCGATGCCGGCTCCCACCTTGGCGTTGAGACCAAGGTCTTTTTCGCCCGCAAGGCCAACAAGGCTCTGGCCTTCGTCGCCGCCGCGCGGGAGGCCGGGCACGGCGTGGACGTAGCCAGCCTCGATGAGCTGCGCCAAGTCCTCGCTGCCGGGGTCGCGCCCCAAAAGATCATCCTCAGCGCCGCCATCAAGAACGAGGAGCTGCTGCGCACCGCGGTTAAGGCCGGGGTGGTCATCTCTTGCGACAACATGGGGGAACTAGCAAGCATCGGCAAGCTTGGCCCCGCCAAGGTCGCCCCGCGACTCGCCCCCAACCCGCAGCACCTGCCGCCCACGCGCTTCGGCGAGCGTTTAGAAACCTGGCTCCACGCCGACTGGCCCGCGAACGTAACGGTGGTCGGCGTGCACGTGCACCTGCACGGTTACTCCGAAGCCGACCGGCGCACCGCGCTCGGCGAGGCCGTCGCCCTGATCGAGGCTATGCGTGCACAAGGCCACCCCGCCTCCTTCATCGATATTGGTGGCGGCGTGCCCATGAGCTACCTGGAATCCCCACAACAGTGGGAGCACTACCTGAGCCGCATCGACCAGCAGCGCGCTGGCGAGGGTGAGCAATTCACCTGGAAGTCCGACCCGCTGCGTAACACCTACCCGTTCTGGCAAAGCCCCACCCGAGGAGAATGGCTCCGTGCGCTGCTCAGCGGCGAGGTAGCAGGTTATGGCACTGCCGCCACGGCGCTGTCCTCTCGCTCCATCGCCCTCCACTTGGAACCAGGGCGCAGCCTCCTCGACGGCTGCGGGATGATCCTCACCACCGTGTTCTTCCTCAAGCAGCGCTCCGACGGGCTGCCGCTCATCGGCGTGGCCATGAACCGCACGCAGTGCCGCACCGCCGCGGATGACATCCTGCTGGACCCCTTCCTCGTTCCCACCGGTCAGGGCGAGCGCCACCCGCGCACGGGTTACCTGGTGGGCGCCTACTGCATCGAGGACGAGATCATCATGCGCCGCAAGATGGACTTCCCACAGGGCGTGGCCGTAGGCGATACCATCGCCATTCCCAACACCGCCGGGTACTTCATGCACATCCTTGAATCCGCCTCGCACCAGATTCCCTTGGCCAAAAACGTCGTCCGTGACGGCGGCGAGTGGATCCTCGACGCAATCGACGAGCCTGCCGCGTAGGGCGGGACGCGGCGCCGAAGCGGAATGGAAGGCCCCCGGCGCGGCGTCGGAAAGCGGGGCGGGCTACAAAACGCCAAAAGGCGCCACGCTCACTGTGAGCATGGCGCCGTGACGCGAGGCGGGGATTTACTCCGCTGCGTAGTCCTTCACCACGGAGGCATCGACAGGGATGCCGGGGCCGGAGGTGGTGGAGATGGTGGCGCGCTTGATGTACACGCCCTTCGCGGAGGAAGGCTTCAGGCGCTGGATCTCGTCCATGAGGGCGCCGTAGTTCTCAGCCAGCTTCTCCGCGTCGAAGGAAGCCTTGCCCAGGATGGCGTGCAGGTTAGCAGCCTTGTCCACGCGGAAGGAGATCTTGCCGCCCTTGACCTCGGAGATGGCCTTAGCCACATCGTTGGTCACGGTGCCGGTCTTCGGGTTCGGCATCAGACCACGCGGGCCCAGGACGCGGGCCACGCGGCCGACCTTGGCCATCTGGTCCGGGGTGGCGATGGCCACGTCGAAGTCCAGGTTGCCGGCGTTGACGGCCTCGAGCAGCTGCTCGGTGCCGACGATGTCGGCGCCCGCCTGCTCAGCCTCGGTAGCCTTCTCGCCCTCGGCGAAGACGGCCACGCGGACGTCCTTACCGGTGCCGTTCGGCAGGGAGACGGTGCCGCGGACCAGCTGGTCGGCCTTGCGCGGGTCAACGCCCAGGCGCAGGACAACGTCGACGGTGGCGTCGAAGTTCTTGGAGGAGGTCTCCTTGGCCAGCTTGGCGGCCTCTAGCGGACGGTACAGGCGGGAAAAGTCAACCTTTTCCGCGGCGGCCTTGTAAGCCTTGGATTTGGTGCTCATTATTAGCAGTCCTTTTCTTGAATAAAGGGTGGTGTGGTCTTTGGCGGGCCGGAGCTAGCCCTACCACATGCAGTTGTTTCTTAGGCCGGCGCGCCGTCGACGGTGATGCCCATGGAGCGGGCGGTACCGGCGATGATGCGGGCGCCGTTCTCGATGTCGCGGGCGTTCAGATCCTCGAACTTGGTCTGAGCGATTTCCTTGCACTGATCCCAGGTGACAGAGCCAACCTTGTCGGTGTGCGGAACGCCCGAGCCCTTCTTGATGCCGGCGGCCTTGAGCAGCAGCTTCGCTGCCGGCGGGGTCTTCAGCTTGAAGTCGAAGGAACGATCCTCGTAGACGGTGATCTCCACCGGCACGATGTTGCCGCGCTGGTTCTCGGTTGCGGCGTTGTAAGCCTTGCAGAACTCCATGATGTTGACGCCGTGGGCACCCAGTGCCGGGCCAACCGGCGGGGCCGGGTTAGCGGCGCCAGCCTCGATCTGCAGCTTGATGAAGCCAGAAACCTTCTTCTTAGCCATCGAATTACCTCTTTCCTAGTTACCGGCACGCCCGCCACGATGAATAACGGGTGCCGTCCGGATGCTTCCCCTCTTTCGGTTCGGCCACCGGGGATGAACGAATAACGGCGTATGCGGCACTTGGCCACACACGCCGGTCAATATTACGGGACGGGCCCTGTCAGACCCAAATCCCGGTTTGTCTCCGCGCTGGCGAGACACGGAGCTCCGCGCCAGCGGGAGACTGGGGTGAGTTTTAGTTGATGCGCTCGATAGCGGTCGGCGACAGCTCGACCGGGGTCTCGCGACCAAAGATGGAGACCAGGCCCTGCATCTTGCCGGTCTCCTCGTCGATCTCGGAGATGGTCGCGGACACGGAGGCCAGCGGGCCGGACAGGATAGTCACGGCCTCGCCCACCTGGAAGTCGTGGGCGATCTTCTTCTTGGCTTCCTTCTCCGGCATGGCCACGACCTGCTCGCCCTCGGCGGCGTTGGCGGCGGCCTCGCCGGTCTTCGCGGCGGTGTCGTTCGGCATCAGGAACTTAGCAACCTCGCGCGGCTTGACCTCGGTGGCGTTACCCTCGTTGCCCACGAAGGAGGTAACGCCCGGGGTGTCGCGGACCACGGACCAGGCCGCGTCGTTGAGCTCCATGCGGACCAGGACGTAGCCCGGCAGCAGCTTGCGCTTGACGATCTTCTTCTTGCCGTCCTTGTTGGCCTCGAGCACCTGCTCGACCGGGACGATGACCTCGAAGATGGAGTCCTCCACGCCCAGGGTCTGGGCGCGCATGTCCAGGTTGGTCTTCACCTTGTTCTCGTAGCCGGAGTAGCACTGGATGATGTACCACTTGCCGTCGCGCTTCTTCAGCTCGGAGGTGAAAGCTCGCAGGCGGCGGCGGTAGTCCGCCTCCGGGTCGACCTCTTCCTCGCCCTCGGCGCCTTCCTCGGCCTGGCCCTCAGCCTGCGCGGCGTCGGTGGACTCGGCGGTAGCGGCGCCGTCCACGTTCTCGGCACCCTCGGCCGCGGCCGGGGCCTCGCCCTCGCCGGTCTCGGCGGTAGCGGCGTTGTCGACGCCGTCCGCGTTCTCGGTGCCTTCGGCGCTCTCGGCGGCGTCGGCAGCCTTGTCCTGGATGCTTTCCAACAGGGCCGACTCGACGGAGTTCTCGAGGTTGTTGTCTTCGCTCACTGGATTCTTCCTCACCTTGGGGTTTCGCGTGCCACCGATTATAGGCGGTGGGCTAATAAATTATCCCGCCCTCCCCATCATCGGGAAGCGGCGGGACTAAGCTTTCTAGCTTGCTGTTTACCTAGTGTACTAAGGAGTCAGTACCCACTCAACTCCGAGGCCGGTCAGCGTGTCGACGCTCCAGACCAGAGCGGTCAGCACGATCAGGAAGCCGAAGGTCACCAGGGTGTACTGGACCATTTCCTTACCGGTCGGCCAGACGACCTTCTTGACCTCGGTAACAACCTCGGGAAGGAAGGAGGCCACGCCATTGCCCGGCTTTTCATCCTGCGGGCGCGCGGTAGCGACCTGGCCGCCGTGCTTCTTGGCGTAGTCAGCAGAGGAGGTCGTGGAGGCGCCGGAGCGCTGACGCTTGCCGGTGGGGCGCTGTGCGCCAGCATCTGGCCGCTGATTATCGCTCACGACGTCTAAACTCCTCGCTAGAAAATAAGTTTGGCAGGGGCGACAGGACTCGAACCTGCAACCTACGGTTTTGGAGACCGTTGCGCTACCAATTGCGCCACGCCCCTAAGCGTACTGCTTTTAAAACAGCACGGACTACCCTACCAGAGTAGCGGGTTAATAAATAAACCGCCCTCATTTTCGGTGGAGATCGGTAATAAAAAAGCGCCCGAGGGCGCTTTTTGTTCCCGGTAGCGATGGCGAGAATTGAACTCGCGACACAGCGATTATGAGTCGCTTGCTCTACCACTGAGCTACACCGCCAAGTGACCGCTTCCTTAAAGGGCACTGTTGGATAATACCCTAGAAACGAACAGAGCCCCCTGACAGAATCGAACTGTCGACCTTTTCCTTACCATGGAAACGCTCTGCCGACTGAGCTAAGGGGGCACAGCCTCGTTAAGACAAGCGGTAATTCTTACCGCCCCTCTCGCGTTGAAGCCTTGATAACAATAACCCGATTCCTAAAACTTTCACAAATCGGCAGCACAGACACCATTTTTACGGCTTCTAAAAACGCCTGTTTTCGCCTTGGTTGCGCCCCTCCTCCGGCCACTGCCGAGCGCGGGCGGGGACACGTCCCGGAAATCCCCGCGCTGCACTGCGTCCGTCCCGGCGTTACGGGTCGCCCCGAAGTCCGTGTAGCGCGGGTCACAGTTGTGCTAGCTTTGATGTATTTTAGCGCCCCTGCCCCAGCACCCGGCGTAGCGTGGTGGCCTTGCCGTTGCGGCTGCAGCGCTGGCTACGAAGGCCGGTGTTTGCCCAGGCCGGAAAGCTGCTTGCCGCGCCGCCGCCGTAGAAAGGAAAGATTGTGTCTCACCAACCCTCCCACCCCGCCGATTCTGATTCCGCGGCCCAGGCTCGCACCGCGGATCCCGCGGAGTTAGCCGCCAACCCGCTGCTTGAGCCCTCGAAGCTGGATTACCAGCTGCCGGATTTCGCCGCGATTTCTTTTGCACACGTGCGCCCGGCCTTCGACGAGGCGCTGCGCCGGCACGACGCGGAAGTGGCCGCTATCGCCGCGGCCGATCCCAGCTGGGAGAACACGGTCGAGGCGCTGGAGCGCTCTGGCCGCGACCTCGAGCGGGTGGTCAGCTACTTCGCGAACCTGCTGGGCACCGACTCCACGCCGGAGATGCAGGAGCTGGCCGGCGAGCTCTTCCCGGAGCTCTCGGCCCACTTCGACGCCGTCTACCAGAACGATGAGCTCTACACCCGGCTGAAGGCGGTCACCGCGCCCGAGGATCCCGAGTCCCAGCGCTTGCTGGACTACCTCCTGCGCTCTTTCGCCCGCCGCGGCGCGGACCTGGACGCCGCCGGAAAGGAGGAGCTAACCCGCCTGAACCAGCGCCTGTCCGCGCTGTCGGAGGAATTTGGCCGCCACCTGCTGGACGACACCAAGCGGCTGGCCGTGGGCTTCGACAGCGCCGAGCAGCTGCGCGGCCTGCCGGAAGAACGCGTGGCCGCGGCCCGGGACTACGCCGCCCAGGCGGGCCGCACCGGCTTCGTGCTGCCGCTGGAGCTGCCCACCCAGCAGGCCGAGCAGGCGCGCCTGGCAGACCCGGCCTCCCGGTTAAAGCTCTGGAAGGCCTCCCAGCAGCGCGGGGCGGAATCCAACGGCGCGGTGCTGACCGAGATGGTGCGGCTGCGCGCCCGGCGCGCGGAGCTTTTGGGCTATGCCACGCACGCGGACTACGTCATCGCGGAGGAGACCGCGGGTACTGCGGACGCGGCCCGGCAGCTGTTGGCGGACCTGGCGCCGGCGGCCGCGGCCAACGCCGCCGCCGAAGGCAAGCTGTTGAGCGAGGAAGCCGGCTTCCACGACGCGGACTTCGGCCCGGCGGACTGGCCCTACTGGCAGTCCCGGGTGCGCGAGCGCGACTACGCCCTCGACGAGGAGGAGCTGCGCAAGTACTTCCCGCTCGACCTGGTCTTAAGAGACGGGGTCTTCCAGGCCGCGCACATGCTCTACGGTGTGACGGTCCACCCGCGCCCGGACTTGGTCGGCTACGCCCCGGACGTGGACGTCTGGGAGGTCGTGGATGCCGACGGCACCGGCCTGGGTCTGCTGCTGACGGACTACTTCACCCGCCCTTCCAAGCGCGGCGGGGCCTGGATGAGCACGTTCGTGGAGCAGTCCCGCCTGCTTGGCACCCGCCCGGTGGTAGTCAACGTGATGAACCTGTCCAAGCCGCCGGCCGGCCAGCCGGTGCTGCTGAGCCAGGACGAGCTGCACACCGTCTTCCACGAGTTCGGCCACGCCCTCCACGGCCTGCTCTCCGACGTGCGCTACCCGACCTTCTCCGGCACGAACGTGCCGCGGGACTGGGTGGAGTTCCCCAGCCAGATCAATGAGAACTGGGCGCTGGATCCCCGCCTGGTGAAGGCGTATGCCTTCCACGTGGACACCGGCGAGCCCATCCCCGACAAGACGCTGGAGGCGCTGGGGCGCGCCCGCGAGTTCGGCCAGGGCTTCGCCACGGTGGAATACCTCGCCGCGGCCGTCATCGACCTGGCCTGGCACAGCCTGCCGGCCGCCGAGGCGGAGAAGCTGGTCGCCACGCCGGAGGCCATCGCCGACTTCGAGCAGGAGGCCCTGGCGAAGGTGGGCCTGGACGAGACCGGGATCGCCCCGCGCTACCGCTCGACGTATTTCAACCACATCTTCGCCGGCGGCTACTCCGCGGGCTACTACTCCTACCTGTGGGCCGAGGCCCTCGACGCCGACGGCTTCGAGCTCTTCCGCGACGCGGAGTCCCTGCGCCAGGCCGGGCAGGCCTTCCGCGAGCAGATCCTGTCCGCGGGCGCCTCCCGCGATTTCACCGACGCCTTCCGCCAGTGGCGCGGGCACGACAAGGACATCCGCCCGCTGCTTGTCCGCCGCGGCCTGGCCGGCTCCCGCTAGGAAAGAAGAACTCGTCCCGGATCCGCGGGCACAAGAAAACTCCCCTTCACGAAAGTGAAGGGGAGTTGTTGTTGGTGCCAGGTAGAAGATTCGAACTTCTGAAGGCAATGCCGGCGGATTTACAGTCCGCTCCCTTTGGCCGCTCGGGCAACCTGGCGTGCACCTTGGTGCGAGTAGTTACTCTACTACGAAACCCCCTGCCCGACACAAATCGGCAGGCAAGGGGGCTATCGCGACGAGTTTTGCGGGCAGGCCTTAGCCCACGCGCTTAACGGTGTAGCTGGCCAGCTGGCGCAGCGCCGTGGTGGCGGAGTTGTCCGGCAGGCGGTCCAGTTCGGTATCCACCTGGTCCAGGTAGTAGCGCACGTCGTCCAGGGCCTTCTGACGGCCGGCGGACTGGCGCAGCAGGTCGATGGCGCGCTCGACCGTGGCGTCGTCCTCCAGCGGGCCGGTGAGCAGCTCGCGTAGCTGCTCGCCCGCGGGGCTGTCTTCCTCCAGGGCGTAGAGCACCGGCAGGGTGAATACGCCCTCGCGCAGGTCGGTGCCCGGGGTCTTCCCGGATTCCTCCGGGTCGGAGAAGATGTCGATGATGTCGTCGACGATCTGGAAGATCATGCCGACGGCACTGCCGATGCGCTTGAGAGCCTGCGCGTGCTCTGGGGCGGCGCCGGCGTGGTAGGCACCCAGGTAGCCGGCGGAGGCGATGAGCACCGCGGTCTTTTCCTCGATAACGGCGCGGTAGTGCTCGATGGCGTTCGCCTCGCCCGCCCCGATGGTCTCGCGCATCTGGCCGGTGACCAGAGTCTGGAAGGTCTCCGCGAAGTGCTCGACGGTGTGGGTGTCCAGCTGGCTCATCAGGCGGGAGGCGTGCGCCAGCAGGGCGTCGCCGGCCAGGATGGCCACGGAGTTGTCCCAGCGGGAGTTGGCGGATTCCACGCCGCGGCGGCGCTCTGCCTCGTCCATGACGTCGTCGTGGTAGAGGGTGGCCACGTGCACCATCTCCACGGAGGTGGCGGCCTTGACCACCCGGGCGGAGCCGGGCTCGGGGCCGTATTCGCTGGCTAGCAAAGCCATGACTGGGCGGAAGCGCTTGCCGCCGGCTTCCGCGAGGTAGAGAGCCTTTTCGTGGACGAAATCCTCTCCCTGAGTAATCTCAGTGCGCAGCAATTCTTCGACGGCTGCCACGCCTGCCCCCACGCGCTGGTTCAGCTGGGGGTCTCCCAAGTCCACGGACTGCGAGGAGCCGTGAGACGATGTCGGGCCGTTGGTCATGGAGGCGATCCTTGGGGTCGATACTCTAATTTAACTCCCTCAACCGTAGTCCAATACTCGTTTTTAGACATACTCGAGGGGTCGGCGGGCAAGCGCGCATGCGACAATAGGGGGCATGTCGGCACAGACTCAGCACATCCCCGCATCTTCCCCACTGACTTGCGACGTGGCGGTCATCGGCGCCGGGCCGGCCGGTTCGGCCGCCGCCATCCACGCCGCCCGCGCCGGCTACGAGGTGCTGCTTGTCGATACCGCCTCCTTCCCGCGCGACAAGACCTGCGGCGACGGGCTCACCCCGCGGGCCATGCACCAGCTGGACCAGCTGGGCATCACGGTCAACCCGGGCTACCGCAACCTTGGGCTAAAGCTGCACGGCTACGGCGGGCACGTCACCGCCCCCTGGCCCAGCACGTACCCGTGCGCGGAGGGCTCCGCCCTGCCGCGCCACGACTTCGACAACCTGGTCTTCGAGGCCGCCGTCGCCGCGGGCGCCACTCCCCTGCTCGGCGCGCCGGCCACCAATCCGCAGCTGGCCGGCAACCGCGTGGAGTCTTTCCGGGTGGGCGAGCAGACGGTGCGCCCGCGCTGGGTCATCGTGGCCGACGGGGTGCGCTCCACCTTCGGCAAGCAGCTGGGCCGGACCTGGCACCGCGGGGAGGTCTACGGCATTGCCGCGCGCTCCTACTGCGACAGCCCCTTTGCGGACGAGCCCTGGATGCACTCCCACGTGGAGCTGAAGGACAACGACGGCACCGTCCAGCCCGGCTACGGCTGGATCTTCCCGCTGGGGACCGAATCCGGCCAGGTCAACCTGGGCTGCGGGGCGCTGTCCACGGACAAGCGTCCGGCCAAGATCAACACCAAGAAGCTGCTGGAGCACTACGCCGAGCAGCAGCGCGCCGACTGGCAGCTGGGCCCCACCCAGGCGGTGACCTCGGCCCTGCTGCCCATGGGCGGGGCGGTCTCCCACGTGGCGGGCGACAACTGGATGCTCATCGGGGACGCGGCCGCCTGCGTGAACCCGCTCAACGGCGAGGGCATCGACTACGGGCTGGAAACCGCCCGGAGCGCGGTGGAGATGCTGGGCCCGAAGGACTTCACCCTGGCCTGGCCGGACCGGCTGCGCGCGGATTACGGCGAGGCCTTCGTCCTGGCACGTACCGCCGCCCGCCTTTTGACCTACCCGCAGTTCCTGCCCGTGGTCGGCCCGGTGGGCCTGCGCGGGCCGGTGGGCCGGGCCCTCATGCCTGCGGCCGCGCGCCTGATGGGCAACCTGGTCACCGAGCAGGACCGCGATCTCATCGCCCGCGCCTGGCAGCTAGCCGGCCACACCGTTTCCAGCGCCCGGCGCGGCTCCCCGCTCTGGGACGCGGCTTAAAAGGTTTATTCCTCCGGCTTGGTGGCCGAGTGCAGCGCCACGATGCCGAGTGTGAGGTTCTGCCAGCCGGCGTTAGACCAGCCGTTGGCGTTGATGGCCTGGGCCAGCTCCTCCTGGTCCGGCCAAGCGCGGATGGATTCTGCCAGGTAGATATAGGCCTCCGGGTTGGAGGAGACCACGCGGGCGATGGGCGGCAGCAGGCGGGTCAGGTACTCCTTGTAGACCGTGCCGAAGACCGGCACCACGGGCTTGGAGAACTCCGCGACCGCCAGGCGCCCGCCGGGCTTGGTCACGCGCGCCATCTCCCGCAGTCCCAGCTCGAAGTCGTGGATGTTGCGCAGGCCGTAGGAGATGGTCACCGCGTCGAAGGTGTTGTCCGCGAACGGCAGCTGCATGCCGTCGCCGGCCACCTTGGGCACGTTGCGGTCGCGGCCGGCGGCCAGCATGCCACGGGAGAAATCGCACGCCACGCACCAGGCGCCGGACTTGGACAGCTCCACGGTGGACACCGCGGTGCCGGCGGCCAGGTCGAGGACCTTCTCGCCCGGCTGCAGGTTGAGGCGCTCGCGGGTGCGCTTGCGCCAACCGGCGTCCTGCCCGAAGGACAGGACCGTGTTGGTCAGATCGTATTTCTCCCCGACCGCGTCAAACATGTGCGCGACGTCGAAGGGTTGCTTGTCCAGATTTGCCTTAGCCACGGCTGTCTAGTCTAGGCCACTCGGGCGCCGAGGGCGCGCGCGGCCCAACGCGGCAGCTCCGGGCGCTGCCCCAGGATGGTCAGCGGCACCCGGCGGGTCTCCTCCAGCACCTCGGCGTAGTAGCCCATGAGCTGTTCGCACAGCCCCTCCCAGGTCTTGGTGCGGATGGACTCCCGGGCATTGGCGCACAACTCCGCGTGGATCTCCGGGTTGAGCAGGGCCTCGGCCGCGCGCGGCAGATCCTCGATGAAGGTGTCCACGTCCAGCAGCAGCCCGTTGTAGCCCTCGTCGATGAGGTCGACCGGGCCGCCCGCGCGCGGGCCGATGGTCGGCACGCCCGAGGCCTGGGCCTCCTGGATGGACTGGCAGAAGGTCTCGAACTCCCCGGCGTGGACGAACAGGTCGAGGCTCGCGTACGCGCGCGCCAGCTCCTCGCCCTTCAGGGCGCCGGTGAAGACCGCGGTGGGCAGCTGGGCCTCCAGCAGGGGACGCTCCGGGCCATCGCCCACGATGACCAGCTGGATATCGTCTCGGTCGTTGAGCGCGCTGAGCCGGTGCACGCCCTTCTCGGCGGCCAGGCGGCCCACGAAGCCGACGATGTTCTTCTTGCCGCTGGCATCCCAGCTGCGGCGCAGCTTCTCATCCCGCTTGGAGGGGTGGAACAGCTCCGCGTCCACGCCGCGGCCCCAGCGGCGGACGTTACGCACGTTGTGCTTTTCCAGGTCCTCGATGGTGGGCGTGGACGGCGCCAGGGTCATCTGGCAGGAGTTATGGATGATCCGCAGCCACTCCCACACGCCGTGCGCCAGGGCGGAGGCGTGGTATTTGGTGGCAAAGCCTGCCACGTCGGTCTGGTAGAGCGCCACGGCCGGGATGCGCAGCTGCCGGGCGGAGAAAGCCCCGGCCGCGCCCAGGACGAAGGGGCTGGCCAGGTGGATGATGTCCGGCTGGAACTCGCGCAGGCTGCCGAGCACCTCCGTGGTCGGCACGCCGACGGGCAAGGAGTCCACCAGCGGCACCCGCACGGTGGGCACGCGGCGAATGCGGAAACCCAAGTAGTCTGCGATCTCTTCCTGGCCGTCCCGCGCGCCCGGCGCGACCACCAGGGCCTCGTGCCCGTTGGCGTGCAGGTGCTCGAGCACGCGCAGGACCGAGTTGGTCACGCCGTTGACGTTCGGGAGGAAAGATTCCGCAACAATGGCTACTCGCATACGCTCATCCTTGTTCATCAAACTCAACCGCTGGTGGCCCGGGCGCGAACTTGAGGTTAATTTTTATTAACACCCCGGGTTGCCCGGTTTAACAACCACCACAATACGGCAGCCGCCGCCGTGGACACGGCCCACACGGACAGCGCCGGAATGACCGCCAGGGTCCACTCGCGGCCCTCCACCTTGACCAGTTCCGGGTCGGCGGTGGAATAAGACACCCACACGCGCTGCCCCTCGCCCAGCCCGGAGGGGTAGAGCAGCCCGGTCTCCGGGGAGTGGTAGAGCCCGGACTCGTCCTGGAAGTCGACGGTGGTGCGCAGCCAGTCGATGTCCGTGACGGTCGCCAGGGCCCGCCCCGGGTTCTGGTTGATCTCCCGGTCGTTGAGCCAGGGGCCTATCACCAGCGCGATCGAGGCGACGATCATCACGGCGTAGGCGCCTAAGATGAGCTGGCGGCCGCGCCGGCGCAGGATGGCGGGACGGTGGCGTCTCTGCTGCATGGGGTGGATCTACCTATTCGCCCGCGTGGGAACGGATGGCCGCGTTCAGGCCGCGGCGGGTTTCCCGGGTCGTGCGGGCCTCGACCACGGTCACGCCGGCGGAGTATTCCTTCAGCTCCGCTAGCACGTCGAGGAGCTCCTGCGGGGTCTCGGCGCGGCGGTAGTCGGCGCCGTAACCGTGGACCAGGGACTCGATGTCCGACTCGTGCGGGGTGCCGAAGGCCTGCTCGAAGGAGCCGCGCAGGCCCTCCTGGCCGACCTCGAGGGTCTCGAAGATGCCGCCGCCGTCGTCGTTGGCCACCACGATGGTCAGGTTTTCCGGGCGCGGGTTATCAGGCCCGATAAGCAGCGAGGAGGCGTCGTGGAGGAAGGTGACGTCTCCCAGAAGCGCCACGGTGCGCGGGGCCCGCGGCAGGTCCGCGTGCAGGGACTGGCCGGCCAGCGCGATGCCGACGGCCTGGGCCACGGTGCCGTCGATGCCGGCGACGCCGCGCTGGGAGTAGGTCTCCACCCCGTCGAAGGGCAGCCCCACCAGGGAGGCGTCCCGCACCGGGTTGGAAGCGCCCACCACGAAGTAGTCGCCCACCGCCAGGGTGTCGGCGACGGCGGCGGCCGCATGCAGGCCGGTGAATCCGTAGTCCTCGTTCTCCAGCGCGGAGCGCACCGCCTCGGCGCCGACCTCGGCCGCGCCCTGGCAGATGCGGTACCACTCGCGGCTGACCTCGCCGGTGACCTTCACCCGGGTGCCGCGGCGGGCGTGCTCCCCGCGCGGGTTGGTGAAGTCCGCGGTGCGCGAGAGGGTGACCAGCTCGATGTCCGGATCATTGATTAGCGCCAGCACCGCGCGGTGCAGGGTCGGGTGGCCGACCACGATGACCTGATCGACCTTGGTGTTGACCACGTAGTCGTTCGCGCTGACCTGGGCGCGGCGGAAGATGTGCGCCGCCGCCGGGTGCACCGGGTGGTACGGCGCCGGGGCGCTGGGCTCGGCGATGGTGGGCACGTCTTCCAGGCCCTCCACGGCCCAGGCCTCGTCGCCGGCGATGACCAGGGTGTTGCGGCTCAAGTCGATCTCCACCTCGCCGTGGTCGACCCAGCCCGCGCTCGATGCCCGCGGCGCGCTCGCCGGGGCAGCGCCCGGCTCCGGCAGCTGCTCTCCCACCAGCGGGTTGTCCAGCGCGACGTTGATGTGGACCTGCTGGTCGCGGGCGAAGCGCTCGCCGATGTTGGCGGCGTCTTCGACCGTGGTGACCTGGGTGGTCTCGGCGTAGCGGCCGAAAATCCCCTGCTGCTCGATGGTCTGGGAGGCACCCGTGCCGACTAGGCGCGCGGGGCGATCGGCCGAAATCACGGCCAGGGGCAGGTGCGCGTAGGAGGCTTCGATCATCGCCGGCAGCGTGTGCGCCACCGCGGTGCCAGAGGTCATCACGACCCCGACCGCGCGGCGCTGGACGCGCGCCATGCCCAGCGCCAGGAAGGCGGCGGCGCGCTCGTCCAGGCGGGTGTGGACGCGGATGCCCGGCTGGGCAATCAGCGCCAGCGACAGCGGCGCGTTGCGGGAGCCCGGGCAGATGACCACGTCGGTGAGGTGATTAGCTAGTTCGCTTGCGACTGCCCGCGCCACCTCGGTGGCGTCGGTCGCGCGGGCGGGGGAATTGTCTTGCGTGCCAGTCATAGTGGCTAAGTCTAGCTGCCTCTACTGGTTTTCCAGTGCTCCGCCTTCGCCGAAGAGATCCTGCAGCCAGCCCTCGACATCCATGTCTTCGGTGTTCTCCGGCAACAGGTCATCCGGCACCTCCGACGGGATCAGATCCCGGCCGCGGTCCCGGAGGCTCTCGCCCTCGCCGGAGCTATCCGTGGTGGTCTCGGTTTCGGTGACGGTGGTCGGCTGCTGCGTGGTGTGGGTGACCGTCTCGGTCACCGGCTTCGGCGCGGGCTTGTCCGCCTCGCTGGCGGCGTTGCGCCACAGGAAGAACAGCGCGCCGGCGGCCACCAGCGCTAGAACGGCCAGCGCACCCAGGACCCCGGCCAGGCCCGAGCCGGACTTCTTCTCTCGCGGCGGCTCGTAGTCGCTGACCGGCTGCTGGTAATTGCCCTGGTAGTTATCTTGGTAGCCACCCTCGTAGTTGTCCTGGTGGTAGCCGGGCTGCCCCGCGTAGGTTTCTTGGCCCGGCTGCTGGTAGCCGGCCTGGTACTGCTGCGTCTGGGGCTGGTTCGGGTCGTATTCGCCCGGGAAGTACTGACGCGGGCGCTCCTGGCCGCCCTGCGGCTGCTGGTTGCCGCTGTTAGGGACGCGGCCGATATAGCGCGTCTCGTCGTCGGAATTATCGTAACGATTAGGCATAACTCCCATTAGTACCGGATCGGGGCGCGCCGAGTACAGCCCCGCCCCGGCGCACCCGCCCCACTAGACCGCCGCGCGCAGAGCCTTGCCCGTGGGAGTATCCAGGCGCGCCAACTCCGCCGGAGCCGCGTCCGCCACGATCTGTCCGCCCTGGCTGCCCGCGCCCGGGCCCATCTCCACGACGCGGTCGGCCTGGGCGATAAAGGACAGGTCGTGCTCCACCACCACGACGCTGTTGCCGGCGTCCACGAGGCGGTTGAGCTCGGCGCCCAGCAGCGCGGCCTCCTGCGGGTGCAGGCCCGTGGTGGGCTCGTCCAACAGGTACATGGTGTGGCCGCGGCGCGAGTTGCGGGAGCGCTGCAGCTCGGTGGCCAGCTTGATGCGCTGGGCCTCGCCGCCGGACAGCTCCGGCGCGCCCTGGCCCAGCTGCAGGTAGCCCAGCCCGACGGCCTGGAGGGTCTCGATGGCACGCGCCACCTTGGCCTCGGCCTTATCATCAGCGTCGAAGACCTCGCTGGCCTGGTCCACGGTCAGGGCCAGGATGTCGGCGATGGTGTACCCGCGCCAGGTCGCCTCCAGGGTCTTAGCGTTGTAGCGGGCCCCGCCGCAGTCCGGGCAGGTGGTGTAGGCGCCGGGGAGGAAGACCAGCTCAACTTCGATCTTGCCCGCGCCCTGGCAGGTCGGGCACTGGCCTTGCTTGGTGTTGTAGGAAAAGCGGCTGACCGTCCACTTGCGTCCGCGGGCGTAGTCGGTGCCGGCAAACAGCTTGCGGACCGCGTCGAAGAGGCCGGTGTAGGTGGCTAGGGTGGAGCGCGGCGTGCGGCCGATGGGCTTCTGGGTAATCTGCACCACGCGCTTGAGCTGGTCGAGCCCGCCAACGGAGTCGATGGACCACCCGCCGGCTTCTTCGGTGTCCGTCACCGCGGTCAGTTCCTCGCGCAGCTTGCCGGCCAGAACGGTGCTGACCAGTGTGGACTTGCCCGAGCCAGACACCCCGGCGACCACGGTGAACTGGCCCAACCCGAGGTTTACGGTGAGATCGTCCATGTTGCGGGCCTGGACGCCGCGCAGCTCCAGCAGGCCGGTGGCCTCGCGCGGGGTGTTCTTCGGCTCGCGCTTCCGGTGGCGCAGCGCCCGCGCGGTCGGCGAGTCGGCCTGGTCCATGAATTCGTCCACGGGGCCGGAGAAGACAATCTCCCCGCCGCCGCTGCCGGCCTGCGGCCCGACGTCGACAATCCAGTCGGCCTGGGCCACCAGGTTCATGTCGTGCTCGACCAGCAGGACGCTGTTTCCCTCGGCGAGGAAGCGCTGGCACATCTGCGCCACCGCGGCGCGCTCCTGCGGGTGCAGGCCCGCCGAGGGCTCGTCGAGCACGTAGGCCACGCCGAAGAGCCCGGCGCGCAGCTGCCCGGCCAGGCGCAGGCGCTGCAGCTCGCCGGCCGACAGTGTGGCAGTGGGCCTATCCAGGCTGAGGTGGCCCAGCCCCAGCTCCACCGCGGAGGCCAGCGTCGGCACCAGCTGCTTGAGCAGCAGGTCCTCGGCCGAGTTTTCTTCGGGGCTACGCTCGCTCAGCTCGGCGTGCAGCTGGTCGAGCGGCAACGCGTTGGTGGCATCGATGGGCCGGCCCGCGTAGGTGACCTCGAGCGCCCGCGGGTTTAGCCGGCGGCCGTGGCAGGTGGGGCAGCTGCGCGATTCCATGAAGGACAGAGTGCGCCGGCGCAGGGTGTCCGACTCGGTCTCGGCCAGGGTCTTGTTCAGGTATCCGGCCACAGAGCGCCACGTGCCCTGGTAGTTGCGCTGGATCTGGTCGGCCCCGCGGTGCGGCTTGACGGTGACGACAGGCCGCTCGTCGGTAAAGAGGATCCACTGCCGGTCCTGTTCCGGCAGGTCCTGCCACGGGCTGTCCAGATCGAAGCCCAGTTCCTCCAGAATGTCGTGGAAATTCTTGCCGGCCCACGCCCCCGGCCAAGCAGCGATGGCGCCGTCCTCGATGCTCAAGCTGGGGTCCGGGACCATGGAGGCCTCCGTCGGGACGTGTTCCACGCCCTGGCCCTGGCAGGTCGGGCACATGCCCTCCGGGGTGTTCGGGGAAAAGGAATCCGAGTAGAGCCCCTCCGGGTTGTTGCCGGCGCGGGAGTACAACAGGCGCAGCGTATTCGCCATCGCGGAGACCGTCCCGACGGTGGAGCGCGCCCCACCGCCGGAGGTCGATTGCTGCAGCGCCACCGTGGGCGGCAGGCCCGTGATGGACTCGACCTGCGGGTCCACGGCCGAGCCGATCAGCCGCCGGGCGAACGGGGCCACGGACTCCAAGTACCGCCGCTGGCCCTCGCCGTGAATGGTGCCAAACGCCAGCGACGACTTACCCGAGCCGGAGACCCCCGTGACCGCAACCAACCTGCCGCGTGGCAAGTCCACGTTGACGTGGCGCAGGTTGTGCAGGTGGGCGTCTCGGACCGAAATCATTCCTTCCGTCATGCCATCCAGCCTACGTCCAGAAAGCTAACAGCAGCGCGGCCCACCGCACGTCCCCTATTAGTCTTCCTGGGCAGGCACGAACTCCCAGGCCTGGCGCAGGCGCTCGAACCACCAGTCGCGGCGGTCCGCCGGGGCGGCCAGTGCGGCCAGGCGGTCCAGCTCCGGGACGGCGGCGTCTACCTTGAGATGCCCGTCGACGATCTCCCGGGGCGCGGCGACGTCCTCGAGGAACAACGAACCGGTCGCCAGCCCCGCTGCGGCCGGGGCGACGTCAATGTCCTCGTCATCAGCAATCTTGGGCAGCGCCGCCACGGCAGCCAGCCCCATGCTGATACCGACGGAGGTATCCAGCGCGGAGGCCACCGTGATGTCCATGTGCCTAGCGCGCAGCTCGCTGGCGATGCTCAACACCCGGCGCACGCCACCCAGCGGCGCCGGCTTCACGACGGCCACGTCCGCGGCCTTCAGCTCGGCCACCCGGAACGGGTCTTCGACCTTGCGGATGGACTCATCCGCGGCCACGCGCACGAAAATACCGCGGCGCATGAGCTGGTTGCGCACCTCGGCTAGCTCCTCCGCGGTCTGGCAGGGCTGCTCCATGTAATCCAGCGGCATGAGGCGCTGCGCGGCCTCCACCGCCTGGTCCACGGTCCAGCCGCAGTTGGCATCCACGCGCAGCACCGGCGTGGCACCCGTGGCCGCCACGTGCTCACGCACGGCCGCCACGCGCGCGATGTCATCACCCAGGGTCTGTCCCTTTTCCGCCACCTTAATCTTGAGGGTGGTGCAGCCCGGGTAGCGCTGCATGACCTCCGGGACCTGCTCCGCCGGCACCGCCGGGATCGTGCCGTTGACCTCAACCGTGTCCCGCAACGGCACCGGGAAGCCCTGGTAGGCGGCCTCCAAGCCGGCCTGCAGCCAGTGCGCGGATTCTTCCGGCCCGTATTCCAGGAAGGGAGCGAACTCACCCCAGCCCTTCGGCCCGTCAATGAGCAGCGCCTCCCGGCTGGTCACCCCACGGAACTTCACCGCCATGGGCAGCTGGACCACGTGAGCGCGGTCTAAAACATCATCAAGATTCATGTCCCCAGCCTACTGGGCAGGTACCAAGAGCCGGGTGGGTAGGTACCGGCGCTGCGCCAAGGGGAGAAAATGTGGTGAATATATCAAGAAATTGTGTTGCCAAATACGCTGTCTAGACATAAAGTCTTTAGTGAGAATTGAACCTCAGTAAGGACCGACTCGTTATCGGTACCGATTGCTCCAGCCGATGCCTTCGGGCATCGGCTTTTCTACTACCCGAAAGGCCTTGTCCCCCTACCATGACGACTCCCCAGAAATACCGCGTAGGCATCGATGTCGGCTCCTACTCGGTCGGTTGCGCCGCCATTGCTATCGACGACGCCGGATTCCCCACGGAAATCCTCAGTGCTGTGTCATTCATCCATGACTCGGGTCTGGATCCCGATTCTCAGAAAACCGCGATCACTCGTCTCGCCGTCTCCGGTGTCGCTCGACGCACGCGCCGCCTGTACCGCCGACGACGCCACCGCATGATTAAGCTCGAGAAATTCCTCGAAAAGCAGAGCTGGACCACCCTCCCCTTCGAGAGCTACTCCGACCCCTACCTGCCATGGAAAGCACGCGTCGAACTAGCCAACGGCTTCATCGCCGACGAAGCCGAGCGGGGCGAGAAGCTGTCCATCGCGATGCGACACATTGCCAATCACCGCGGCTGGCGTAATCCGTATGTCAAGACCGTCTCCCTCTACTCCCCCGGCGAGCCTAGCGACGCCTTTGAAGCTATCCGCGAAGAGCTCGAGGCAAAGACCGGCAAGAAGATCCCCGCGGACGCCACCGTTGCCCAGCTGATCTCTTTTGCACAGCTCGGCGTAGATCGCATCCGTGGCGGCGGGAAGAAGAAAGACCAAGCCAAGGAAAAAGCCGGCCGTGGTGACGAGGTGAAAACCGCGGTGATTTCTGCACGCCTTCAACAGGTCGATCACGCGCGCGAAATTAACGAGATCTGTAAGACCCAGAAGATTGACGACACCCTTCGAAAAGAGCTCATCAATCACGTTTTCGCGGCCGAGTCCCCGAAGGGCGCGCAGGTCGGCCGTGTGGGCAAGGACCCGCTACAGCCCAAACTGGATCGTGCGCTCAAAGCTTCGGATGCCTTCCAGCGCTACCGTATCGCCGCGCTCATCGGAAACCTGCGCATCCGCAATGGCTCGTCCAAGGACGAGCTCACTAAGGAGCAAAAGCTGCTGGTCTTTGACCACCTAGTCAACTTGGATCCGAAGAAGACTCCTTCTTGGTTGGACGTCGCAGAGATCCTGCAAATCGACCGCGGCGAATTACTCGGCACGGCGACGATGACCAACGACGGCGAACGCGCAGGAGCAAAGCCTCCGGTGCACGACACCAACCGCACCATCTTGTCCAGCAAGGTCAAGGCTTTGGCGAACTGGTGGAAGGGCGCAAACGACGCCGAGCGGGCGGCCATGCTGAAGTCTTTGTCCAATGCTGAGGTGGACGATTGGGACTCCGCCGAAGGCGCCCTGGTCCAGGCTTTCTTCGCTGAGCTCGAGGAAACTGAGCACGAAAAGCTTGATCAACTGCACCTGCCCATGGGCCGCGCTGCCTACAGCGAGGACACCTTGGTTCGCCTTACCCGACGCATGCTCGAGGACAATCTCGACCTCCACCGCGCCCAGCGCGAAGAGTTCGGTATCCCCGAGGATTGGGCACCACCTGCACCACCGATCGGAGAACCGGTAGGAAACCCCGCTGTGGACCGCGTCCTCAAGACGGTCGCGCGTTGGCTCAATGCCGCGACCAACGAGTGGGGTGCGCCCGAGTCTGTCGTTATTGAGCACGTCCGCGATGGCTTCGTCAGCCGTGCCAAGTCGATCGAAATTGACCGTGACATTAACCGACGGACGAAGCGCAACTATGAGTTGCTCTCGAAGATGCAGGAAAACCTCGGGATGGAGGGCAAACCGCGAAAGTCCGACCTGTGGCGGTACCAGTCTGTTCAACGCCAGAACTGCAAGTGCGCCTACTGCGGCGACACGATTACCTACACCAACTGCGAGATGGACCATATCGTCCCGCGCGCTGGTGAGGGCTCGACGAACACTCGTGACAATCTCGTGGCGGTCTGCCACCGCTGCAACCTGTCGAAGAAGAATGTTCCCTTCGCAGTATGGGCCGAATCTTCTTCCATCCCCGGCGTCAGCGTGAAGGAAGCACTCGAACGCACCCGCCACTGGGTCGAAGACTCCGGTCTGACGAAGCGTGACTTCAACAAGTTCCGCGACAGCGTGTGCCAGCGATTCAAGCGCACGGCAGTCGATGAGCCTATCGACAACCGCTCCATAGAATCCGTCGCTTGGATGGCAAACGAACTCCGGGCCCGCGTGGCCCAGACCTACACTGCTAGCGACACCGCGGTGAGTGTATACCGCGGCCAGATCACGGCTGAAGCTCGTGGCGCCTCCGGTATCTCTCGGAAGCTTCGGTTTATCGATGGGACCGGCAAATCCCGTTTGGACCGCCGTCACCATGCCGTGGACGCTGCAGTGGTCTCCTTCGTGCAAAACTATGTGGCTGAAACTCTCGTGCTGCGCAGCAACAAGCGTGAAGCAGTAAAGCTCACAGGCGAAGCCGAACAGTGGAAGGAATTCACCGGCATTGATGACGCGCACCGCGCAGCCTGGCGCCAATGGTTGCCCCGCATGCAGAAGCTAGCCGCCCTACTGCAGCAGGCGCTGGATGAAGATCGCGTTGTCGTCACCTCGAATTTGCGACTGCGATTGGGCAACAGCCGCGCTCACGAAGACACGATCGGCAAGCTGAAGAAGATCCCGCTCGGGTCTGAAATCAGCATCACCGACATCGACCGCGCCTCGACGGAAGCGCTCTGGTGTGCTCTTACCCGCGAACCAGACTTCGATCCCAAGGAAGGACTGCCCGCTAACCCTGACCGCCGAATCCGAGTCAACGGGACGTGGTTCAGCGCTAAAGACAACGACACGGTTGAGGTCTTCCCCGTCGGGGCGGGCGCTATCAAGGTACGCGGCGGTTACGCTGAGCTCAGCCGTTTCCACCACGCGCGCATCTACCGCGTCCCGAGCGGAAAGAAGCACGCTTACTGCATGCTGCGCGTCTACAACACGGATTTGGTCCGACACCGCAACGAGGATCTCTTCAGCGTCGAGCTCAAACCGCAGACCATGTCTGTACGCCAGTCCGAACCCAAGCTACGTAAGGCCCTAGCCGAAGGAACCGCCGAATACCTGGGCTGGATTGTGGTCGACGACGAGCTAGTCATCGACACGTCCAAATTCAACACCGGGCAGGTCGCCGGTATGCAGAACGAGCTCGGTCAAGTCCGACGATGGAGGTTGGACGGGTTCTTTTCTAATTCAAAGCTGAGGCTTCGGCCGTTGCAATTGAGCGCCGAGGGCCTCGACAATGCTGCCTCAGATGACCTGAAGAAAATTATCGACCGCCCTGGTTGGCTACCGGCAGTAAACAAAGTTTTCCATGATGGCAGCGTAGTCGTTGTTCGCCGTGATTCCTTGGGTAGGCCCCGGTTAACTAGTTCTGCGCATCTCCCTGTCACTTGGAAGGCTGACTGATCATGAAATCGGGATGGCGAGTCATCGACTGTATCGGCCTCGAAGGCTCTCTTGGATACAGACGCGGGCAGATAATTGTCCGGCAACCTGAAAAAGAGTCGGAGGTCGCCATCCCGCTCGCACAAGTAGCTGTAGTGCTCATCGGTTCGAAAACGAGCGTGTCAGGAGCTGTCGTCATGAAGCTCAGCGAATACGACATCTCGTTAATTGTGTGCGATTGGCGACAGGTTCCAGTAGCTGGCGCTATTCCGTGGCATGACCACACGCGGGTGGGTATTCGCCAGCGCTGCCAGGCAGAGCTTTCGCTTCCAAGGAAGAAGCAAGCATGGGCACGAGTCATTTCAGCAAAGATCTACGGCCAAAGCCGGACTGCGGAGGCAATCACGGGGTATCCTTCTGCAAAACTCAATGAACTTGCCGGCAAAGTCCGTTCCGGAGATCCCGATAACCACGAGGCACGGGCTGCACGAATTTACTGGTCCTTGATTTCCGATGGACAGGGCTTTTCTCGAATTCCGGGAGCAGGTGAAGCAGGATGGAATAGCGCACTCGATTATGCCTACACTCTTCTGCGAGGGTACGGCATACGAGCTATTACAAGCGCAGGTCTGGCGGGGACACTCGGCCTCTTCCATCGCGGCCGCAGCAACGCCTTCGCCCTAGTCGATGATCTCATGGAGCCTTTCCGACCGATGGTTGACCAGATAGTCTTCAGCACAGTGACTCCTGCGGAGGACTTAACTCCAAGGATCAAACAAACGCTTTCGATTCGTATGACAGGAAGCTTCAACGGAGACGGGAAGTCTCTTCCCACTGTTTTCAACGAATTCGCCCAGCACTATGGGCTTTACGTCGAAGGTGAAGTCAAGTCTCTCAAGGTACCTCAGTGGAAGGGGCTACTAGATGCCGGCGAAGGGCAGTGAACCAGTGTGGTGCGTCGTAATGTTTGATCTCCCAGTCAAGACAAAAAAGGAAACTCGAGACGCCAACAAATTCCGTAATCACCTCTTGGACCTCGGCTTCTGCCGAGCTCAACTGAGCGTCTATGTCCAGTATTTCCCTTTGGCTTCTCGAGTGGCAGCGACGGTAAAACAGATAAAAACGGAGCTACCTTCGGGGGGAGATATCCGAATACTTTCGGTCACTGATGCCCAATGGTCTAAAGTCATCCGATTCTCGAAAGAAAAAGAGGTCCCTGCGGACACTACTCCTAGCCAGCTCGTCATATTTTAGTCCACGATCACCAAAATAGACCCAGGTAAATGGGCTTTTCCAAGCCCACCTGAAGTCTATCAGGGCTTTTGAGAACTGAACCCCAGCCGAGTCCGGTGTCTGCCCAGATGGCGGCGAAGTCTATCAGGGCTTTTGAGAACTGAACCCCAGCTGGCCATTGAGGTTGCGTCGTTTGTTTTGAAGTCTATCAGGGCTTTTGAGAACTGAACCCCAGCCGGAAAGGAAACCACCATGAAAAAGACCGAAGTCTATCAGGGCTTTTGAGAACTGAACCCCAGCGTAGCTGTGGCCACAGATGAGAGCCACAGAAGTCTATCAGGGCTTTTGAGAACTGAACCCCAGCTACCAATTAACCGTGCCCGCGGTGTGACGAAGTCTATCAGGGCTTTTGAGAACTGAACCCCAGCTACCAATTAACCGTGCCCGCGGTGTGACGAAGTCTATCAGG
>NZ_JBPPVW010000015.1:0-60782 GCF_053546955.1 Corynebacterium sp. 32222D000AT
GGGCTGCGCGACGTGTTAGTCAGCGCCGGGGTGGTCGCCGCCCGCGGCGGCAGCCTCCCGCAGGTGCTGCAGGCCAGCCCGCAGCTGCGCGGCCTGGCCCAGCTGTGCGCGCTCAGCGACGACTACGGCATCCCCCTGGCCCGCCTGATGGAAAGCGCGCAGGCGCGCTTCGACGCCGCCCGCCGGCACGCCCAGGCCACCCGGTCGAGCCTGCAGGGCCCGCAGGCCACCGCCTACGTCCTGACCTGCCTGCCGCTGGCGGGGATCGCCATGGGCGTGGTGATGGGCGCCGACCCAGTCGGCTTCCTCTTCGGCGGCGGGCTGGGCGGCGTCCTGCTGGTCTTAGGGGTGGTGCTGGCCTGCGCCGGGTTCGCGTGGTCGCGCTACATCATCGGGAAGGCGGCGGGCTGATGTCGTCACTGGCGTTTTCTGGAGGGCTGTCCTTGCTGTTGCTGGCCGCGGCGGTGGCGTGCCTGCCCACGGCGGCAGGTGCCCGGGTCATACCGAAGACCCCGCGCGATGGCCCATCGGCGCTCCTGCGGGGGATTTCGGAGCGCCTCACCACGCGGCAGGGGCCCGACCCGCTGGATGTCGCCAGCGACGTCGAGCTCTTCGCCGCTTGCCTGCGGGCCGGGCTGTCCACCCAGCAGGCGGCCGGCGCCCTGGCCCGGGTAGGCCAACTATCCGAGCGCTGGGGCGCGGTGGCCGCGCTGCTGGCGGTGGGGGCCCGGGGGCAGCGGGCCTGGGGGCGGCTGGGCATCGATGAGCTCGCCCGCCTCGTGGTCATGTCCGGGCAGTCCGGCGCGGCGATCGCGCGGGGCTGTGAGCGCATCAGCCACACGCTGCGGGTGGATGCGCAGGCCCAGGCGACCGCGGCGGCGGAGCGGGCCGGCGTCTTCGTCGCCCTGCCGCTGGCCGTGTGTTTCCTGCCCGCCTTCGTGGTGCTGGGCTTGGTGCCGGTGGTGATAAGCCTCGGCGCGCAGCTGCTTTAACCGGGCAGCTTCGACCTGTTCCTGTTCGCACGACCATTCAACCAACCACATTCCACCAACCAACTGACACTCAGAAGCCAAGAAAGAAAGGGAAAATACCATGAAAATTACCACCTACCTGCGCAAGAAGGTCTCGGTCCTGGGCAACGAGGACGGGATGTCGACCATCGAATACGCCATGGGGAGCCTGGGGGCCGCGGCCCTGGCGGCGGTGCTCTACATGGTCATCAACAGCGGCGGGGTCTCCGACGCCATCGAGGGGATTATCACCGACGCCCTCTCCAACACCCCGGGCTAAACCATGCGCGATGATTCCGGTTCCGTCAGCATCGAGGCCGCCCTGGCCTTGTCCAGCCTGGTCATCGTGGCCGCCGCCATCCTGGGCGGCATCGCGACGCTGGCCGCGCACTTGACCGCCGTCGATACCGCCGGGGCGGCCGCCCGCGCCCACGCCATCGGCGTGGACTACGTCCCGCCCCGGGGCGATATCGAGGTCGTGGTCAACGAGTCGGGCGGGCTGGTCACGGCCGAGGCCCGCGTGCCGGCGGCGCTGGGCACGATGAGCCACACCGCCGTCTTCCCGGCGGAGGTCTCCGGTGAATAGCCCGGTCTCGGCGCGCGGGCAGGAGGACGGCTACGCCACCGTGACCGCGGCCGGAATCATCGTGGCCTTAGCCAGCGTCTTGCTGGCCGTGGCGGGGATCGCCGCGCACGTCATCGCCCGCCACGAGGCTCAGGTGGCGGCGGATCTCGCCGCGGTCGCCGGGGCGTATGCGCTGGCCACCGGCGGTGATGCCTGCCCGGCGGCCCGGCGCACGGCCGAAGACAACGCCGCCCGCCTGGACCGGTGCACCGTTTCCGGCCGCGACGTCGTGGTCGGCGCGTCGGTGCGCTGGCGCGGCGCCCAGGCCAAGGCCGGGCCCGCCTAGTGCGCCCGCGCTAATCCAGTAACACTCCGAATAAGTATCACTCCGACCCAGCCGTGGAGCCCTGCGTCATCGTGACCAGGGCTCCCAGCAGTTTCAGGGCCCCGGCCTTGTCGAGGGGGTTGTTGCCGTTGCCGCACTTGGGCGACTGCACGCACGACGGGCAGCCCGACTCGCAGCCGCAGGAGCGCACGGCCTCGAAGGTGGCCTCGATCCACTCTGGGAAGCGGCGGAAGCCCTCGTCGGCGAAGCCGGCCCCGCCGGGGTGGCCGTCGTAGACGAAGACGGTGGGCAGCTGGGTATCCAGGTGCCGGGCCGTCGAGACCCCGCCGATGTCCCAGCGATCGCAGGTGGCCAGCAGCGGCAGCAGCCCGATGGCGGCGTGCTCGGCGGCATGCAGGGTGCCCGGGGTATCGGCCGCGGTGACCCCGATCTTGTCCAGAACCAGCGGGTCGATGGTATAAGCCACCGCGCGGGTGCGCAGGCTCTGCTCCGGCATCTCCAGCGGCACCTCCTCGCCCACGGTGCCGTCCGGCAGGCGGACCACGTACCCGGTGACCTGGTTGGTGACCTCGACTTCCACGTTGGCCACCCACAGTCCGGGCGAGTAGTTGATGAGCTCGTCCGGCCCGGCCCCGGACAGGATCCGGATGTCGGTGGTGGAGTGGGCCTGGGTGGAATAGTCCGGCACGTCGGGGCGCGCCAGGGCCACGTAGTCGTCCAGGTCGAGGTCCTCGATGACGAAGGTCTCGCCCTGGTGCAGGTAGACCGCGCCGGGGTGGACCTGGGCGGCGGCCCGGGCGGCATCGACGGTGCCCAGCAGGCGCCCGTCCGAGCTGTCGACGATCATGACCTCCTGGCCCGCCCCGCCGCGCAGGGCCACCTGCCCGTGGGCGGTCTCGGGGCGCCACTCACCCTCCAGCTGCGGGGTGGGGAACCAGCCGCGGGCCCGCTTCTTGATGAGTCCGTCGCGGGCTAGCGCCTCGACGACGTCGGGGGCAAAGGCGGCCTCGGCATCGCTGAGCGGCAGCTCCACGGCCGCGCAGTAGAGGTGGCCGTAGAGCAGGTAGGGGTTGCGCGGGTTGAACACGCTGGCCTCCACGTCGCGCTCCAGCAGGGCGGCCGGGTGGTGGACCAGGTAGGTGTCCATCGGCTCGTCGCGGGCGACCAGGACCACCAGGGAACCCTGGCCGCGGCGCCCGGCCCGGCCGGCCTGCTGCCAGAAGCTGGCGACGGTGCCGGGGAAACCGGCCGTGACCACCGCGTCCAGGGTGCCGACGTCGATGCCCAGCTCCAGCGCCGAGGTGGTGGCCACCCCCAGCAGGCTCCCGTCGTCGAGGCCGGCCTCCAGGGCGCGGCGGTCCTCGGCGAGGTAGCCGGCCCGGTAGGAGGCGATGCGCCGGGCGAAGTCGGCCCGGCCCAGGCGGCCGGATAGCTCCTCCTGGCAGAGCATGGAGACCAGCTCGGCGGCGCGCCGGGAGCGCACGAAGGTCAGGGTGCGCGCGCCCTCGGCCACCAGGGTCGCCATGATGTCGGCGGCCTCGGAGGTGGCGGCGCGGCGCGTGTTCTCGTCGAGGAAGCCGGGCTCCCACAGCATGATGGTGCGCGCCCCGGTCGGCGCCCCGTCGGCGGTCACGGCCTGCGCCGGCCGGCCGGTGAGCCGCTCCAGGTGGCGGGCCGGATCCCGCATGGTGGCCGAGGCCGCGATGATGGTGGGGTTCGCCCCGTAGTGGCGGCACAGGCGCAACAGGCGGCGCAGCACCAGCGCGATATTGGCCCCGAAGACCCCGCGGTAGGAGTGGCACTCGTCGATGACGATGAATTCCAGGTGCCGCAAGAACCGCGCCCAGCGCTGGTGGGCGGCCAGCAGTGAGACGTGCACCATGTCCGGGGTCGAGAAGACGAACCGGGAATTGTCCCGGATGCCGGCGCGGGCCTCGGCCGGGGTGTCGCCGTCATAAGGCGCCGGGTTGGCCCAGCCGGCCAGGCGCCCGGCGGCCAGCAGCTGATCCGATCCCAGCGCCTTGGTGGGGGTCAGGTACAGCGCGCAGGCCGTCGGGTTGGCCGCCAGCCGGGTCAGGATGGGCAGCTGGTAGCCCAGCGACTTACCGGAGGAGGTGCCGGTGGCTACCACGACGTCGTGGCCCTCCCACGCCGCCTGAGCCGTGGCGGCCTGGTGGCTGTAGAGCTGGCCGATGCCGGCATCGACCAGCAGCTCCTTGAGCCCAGGGTCCACCCAGGCGGGCCAGTCCGCGTACTCGGCCGGGCGGGGCGGCAGCGTGGTCAGGTGGGTGCACTCCGACTCCGGGAAGCGGCGGGTGAGAATCTCCGCGAGCTCCGCGCCCAGCGGGTTCGGGGACTCAGCTACCATCGCGCATACCCCTTTCCGGGTGGAAAAATACCAAGAATTTTAGTCAATAAAGCCTCCCAAGACTATCGCGCGGCGCCAAAACGTGTCACACTTACCAGTGGTCGAAGATTTCTTAGCGCAGTGTTTAGATTTAGGTGCTCGTGAAAGATTTTGGAAAACGCGGGCACTTTCTGGCTTAACCAGCAGAGAGGTTCGACGCCTCGACCACTTCGAAAAAGTTCAACACATCCCTATATACGCCGAAAGAGGTACATAATGGCACAGGGAACCGTCAAGTGGTTTAACGCTGAAAAGGGCTACGGCTTCATCGCTCCGGAGGATGGATCCGCAGACGTCTTCGTGCACTACTCCGAGATCCAGGGCGGCGGCTTCCGCACCCTGGAGGAGAACCAGAAGGTCTCCTTCGAGGTCGGCGAAGGCGCCAAGGGCCCGCAGGCCCAGGGCGTTACCGTCATCTCCTAAGGCGCGAAGCCTCCGGCTTTCGCCTCGCTACCTGTTTTTAAGGTGCGGGGCGAAAGCTTTTTTATTACGTAGGGTCAGGCGGCAGGGGAGTTTTAGGGGGTCTCGGCGTAGCCGTTGCGGGTGTCCTTCCAGTCCAGGATGCGGTTTTGCAGCCACTGGATGGCGAAGCCGATGACCACCGCGGCCACGATACTGACCAGCATGGCCACCAGGGGGGAATCCGAAAAGGCCATGCCGCCCAGGTAGCCGATGGCCAGGGCCTGGAAGGCCCAGATGGCCACGCCGATGCTGTCGAAGAAGAAAAACAGCGGCCACGGGTAGCGCACCGATCCCAGCAGGATGGTCATGAGCAGGCGCGCCGAAGGGATGAAGCGGGCGATGATGATGGCGGCCCCGCCGCTGCGCCGCATGTGGCGCTTGACCCACAGGAGGCCCTCGTAGGCCTTGGACCCGCGCCGCAGGCGCTGCACGTACGGCATGAAGCGGGTGCCCAGCAGGAAACACAGGTTGTCGCCGAGGATGGCAGCGAACAGGGCCGTGAAAAACATCACGGTCACGGACGGGACCCCTTGGCTGCCGGCCCAGGCCCCCACCAGGTTCAGGGGGATTTCAGACGGCAGGACGGGGAAGAAGCAGTCGAAGAAGATGAGGCAGCCGATGACCGGGTACACCCAGTCGGTGGTCATAATCGACTCGATGACCTGCAGGATTGAGTCCACCATGAGGCAGGCCACCTCCTTTGTGTAGTCGGGCCGTGCGCGCTGGCGCGGAGGGGACAAGCGCCCGGGACGGTCCGCGATTAACAAGTTCAATAGTGCAGGATACACCCACCGCCGGCCAACGCTATACCCCATGGGTTATGCCCCCGTTGGGGCGGTAAATGTTGGTTTCGGGGCTAGACAAGTGATAAACAGTTCGGAAGTGGCCCCATTAAATACTGTATTACTGTGTAGCCGGTTTTGGCTCTGTGTAGGCTAGGGGCACTTGGCCTTGCCTGGGATGCGGCGCGCGAAAGCTCGGAAGCTAAAAGCGCGCGGCGCCCAAGGCGGGGCGGACAGCGTAAGTCTCGTGTGAGAAAGCCTCGAAAGGGATGAAGTCGAAGTGGCAGAAGCTTCCGACACGTCGGGCAAGACCCTGGTCATCGTAGAGTCGGCGACCAAGGCGAAAAAGATCCAGCCGTATTTGGGCGACGACTACATAGTCGAAGCCTCGGTCGGCCACATCCGGGATCTTCCCCGCGGGGCGGCAGACGTACCGGCGAAATACAAGAAGGAGTCCTGGGCGCGCTTGGGCGTGAACCCGGAGGACGACTTCACGCCGCTGTACGTGATCAGCGCTGACAAGAAGAAAAAGGTCGCGGACCTCAAGGCCAAGCTGAAGCAGTGCGATCAGCTCTTCCTCGCAACAGACCCCGACCGCGAGGGCGAGGCCATCGCTTGGCACCTGCTCGAGGTGCTCAAGCCCAAGGTGCCGGTGCGCCGCATGGTCTTCAACGAGATCACCAAGTCCGCCATCCTGGAGGCGGCCGAAAACACCCGCGAGCTGGACGAGAACCTCATCGATGCCCAGGAGACCCGACGCATCCTGGACCGCCTCTACGGCTACGAGGTCTCCCCGGTGCTGTGGAAGAAGGTCATGCCGCGCCTGTCGGCCGGCCGCGTGCAGTCGGTGGCCACCCGCGTCATCGTCGAGCGCGAGCGCGAGCGCATGGCGTTCATCGCCGCCGACTACTGGGACCTGGCCGCCGACCTGGACACCGGCAACAGCGGATCCGAGGAGCCGCGGACCTTCTCCGCCCGCCTGGCGGCCGTTGATGGCCAGCGCGTGGCCGTCGGCCGCGACTTCGACGACCGCGGGCGCGTCAAGAACGACGACGTCGTGGTGCTGGGCCAGGAGCAGGCCGAGGCCCTGGCCGACGGGCTGAACGGCCAGTCGGTGAGCGTGGCCAGCGTGGAGCACAAGCCCTATACCCGCAAGCCCTACCCGCCGTTTATGACCTCGACCCTGCAGCAGGAGGCGGGCCGGCGCCTGCACTTCACGTCGGAGCGCACCATGCGCATTGCGCAGCGCCTCTACGAAAACGGTCACATCACCTATATGCGTACCGACTCCACCTCGCTGTCCAAGCAGGGGCTGAACGCGGCCCGCAACGCCGCGACCAGCATCTACGGCCAGGAATACGTGGCTAGCTCCCCGCGCGTTTACGACCGCAAGGTCAAAAACTCCCAGGAGGCCCACGAGGCCATCCGCCCGGCCGGCGAGTCCTTCGCCACCCCGGGGCAGCTGTCCGGCCAGCTGGACGCGGAGGAGTTCCGCCTCTACGACCTCATCTGGAAGCGCACCGTCGCCTGCCAGATGGAGGACGCCAAGGGTACGTCCATGAAGGTCACGGTGGCCGGCACGGCCGCCACCGGCAACGAGGTGGACTTCACCGCCACCGGCCGCACCATCACCTTCCCCGGCTTCCTGAAGGCCTACGAGGACCCGAGCAACCCGGGCAAGGGCCGCAAGAATGACAAGGACGACGCCAGCAAGCGCCTGCCCCAGCTGCGCGAGGGCCAGGGCCTGACCATCGCCGATCTCAAGGCCGAGGGCCACTCGACCAACCCGCCGGCCCGCTACACCGAGGCCAGCCTGGTCAAGAAGATGGAGGACCTGGGCATCGGCCGCCCGTCGACGTACGCGTCCATCATCAAGACCATCCAGGACCGCGGGTACGTCGTCTCCCGCGGCAACGCCCTGGTGCCCAGCTGGGTGGCCTTTGCGGTCACCGGTCTGCTGGAGAACAACTTCACCGAGCTGGTGGACTACGACTTCACCTCCTCGATGGAGGACGAGCTGGACGCCATCGCGGCCGGCAACCAGGACCGCACCCAGTGGCTGAAGGACTTCTACTTCGGCAACGCGCAGGTGGGCCAGCAGAAGGCGGCATCGGTGGCGCGCCACGGCGGCCTGAAGTCGCTCATCGACGTCAACCTGGAGCAGATCGATGCCCGCCAGGTCAACTCCCTGAAGCTCTACACCGACTCCGAGGGCCGGGACGTGGTGGTCCGCGTGGGCCGCTACGGCCCCTACATCGAGCGCGTCATCGGCCGCGACGAGGAGACCGGGGAGCCGGTCTACCAGCGCGCCAACCTCTCGGAGACCACCACCCCGGACGAGCTGACCGAGCAGCTGGCCGAAAAGCTGTTTGCCACCCCGCAGGGCGGCCGCGAGCTGGGCGAGAACCCGGCCAACGGCCGCATGGTGGTGGCGAAGGAGGGCCGCTTCGGCCCGTACGTGACCGAGGTGGTCCGCGACGACGAGCGCGCCACGGCGGAGGCAGAGGCCGAGGAGGTTGTCGCCAAGGAGCGCGCCGAGGAGGACGCGCAGCGGGCGGCCGAGGGCAAGCGCGCCAAGAACTGGGAGACCAAGACCGCGGCCAAGCAGAAGGAAAAGCGGGTCGCCCAGTACATCGACGAGAAGCTGAAGCCGGGCACGGCCTCGCTGTTTAGCTCGATGGAACCCTCCGAGGTCACCCTGGACGAGGCCCTCAAGCTGCTCTCCCTGCCCCGCGAGGTGGGCGTGGACCCGTCCGACGGGGAGGTCATCACGGCCCAGAACGGCCGCTACGGCCCCTACCTGAAGAAGGGGACGGATTCTAGGTCGCTGGCCAACGAGGAGCAGATCTTCAGCATCACTCTGGACGAGGCCCGCCGCATCTACGCGGAGCCGAAGCGCCGGGGCCGCCAGGCCGCGCAGCCGCCGCTGAAGCAGCTGGGCGACAACGACGTCTCCGGCAAGCCGATGACGGTCAAGGACGGCCGCTTCGGCCCCTACGTCACCGACGGGACCACCAACGCTTCCCTGCGCAAGGGCGATAAGCCCGAGGCCATGACCGACGCGCGCGCCAACGAGCTGCTCTCGGAGCGTCGTGCCAAGGAGGCCGCCAACGGCGGTTCCAAGGCCAGCAAGAAGGCGGGCAAGAAGTCGAGCAAAAAGACGACCAAGAAGTCGACTAAGAAATCGACCAAGAAGGCCGGCAAGAAGTCGACTAAAAAGTCGACGAAGAAGACGGCCAAGAAGCCGTCGCCGGGCACTAAGAACGTGGTGAAGGCGGGTTCTCGCCGGTCGAAGTAGGCGAGTTGGCCGCGTCAGGCGTGCCGGGCGCCTGCGGCGTGCGGTACTTGGCCGGCAGCTCGGCCCGCCGGGTCGGCCCGTAGGCCAGGCGCCGGTGGGCCCATTCCAGCGGGCCGGGCGCGCCCAGCGCCTCCAAAACGCAAGCCAGCACCAGGGTGATAAGCCAGGTGACAAAGGCCAGGCCCAGCATCTGGGCGGCGCTAAAGTCGGCGCCGATGCCGGCGGTGAACGGGAAGGTCAGCGCCAGCAGGATGACGGACTGCATGACGTAGCCGCTCATCGAGCGCTTGCCCAGGGCGCTGAACGGCCACAGCCACCGCGGCATCGCCGCGCCGGTGGAGACGGCCTTTTGCACCGGGTTGAGCACGAGCGCGACTGCGGCGAGGATGCCAGGCCCGCTCAGGATGCCGACGGTGAAGTTGAGGGCCGCGAACACCGGGGTGAGGTTGTCGGGCAGGACCCCGATGGCGCACAGCCCCCAGGGCAGCCCGATAAGTAGCACGACGGCGGCGGCGATGCCGGTCCAGGCCAGCAGGGTGCCGCGGTGGGCGTCGACGTCGGCGAGCACGCCCCGGCGGGCCCAGACGAAGCCGACCAGCATCACCGGCAGGTACATCAGCATAAACAGCGGGGCTCCGACCAGCTGGCCCAGCATCACGATGAGGTTCTCGCCCAGCATGCCCAGGAAGGTCTCGGCCGGGGCCGTTGCCCCCGCGCTGAAGGGATCGGCGCCGGCAAAATCGTCGCGCAGCCAGGCCGCAAGGGCGGCGATGGTTGCCCCGCCGACGCTGACCAGCCCGAGCAGGCCGTAGGCGATGCGCAGCAAGACCTTGTCGGTCAACGACAGCAGGAGCGCGATGAGGATGCCGCACAGGCCGTAGAACATCATGATGTCGCCGCTGAACAGGAAGATGCCGTGGGCCAGACCGAAGACGGCCAGAAGGCCGTAGCGCTTGACGATGACGGACCGGGTAGCCGGCAGCGGGAAGCCGCGGCGCCACAGGCTCATGGTGATAAGGCCTACGCCGAAGCCCAGCAGGGTGGAAAACATCGGCAGCCCGCGGTCGTGGGCGAACATCGCGGCGAACAGCGCTGCGGCCTTATCGGCCGTGCTGTCGCCGTCGATGCCGCCGAACATCCCCGCCGGTCCGGTCCCGTGGGTCAGCCAGGCGGTGGACATGTTGGCGATGCAGATTCCCAGCAGGGCCAGCCCGCGGGCGATGTCGGGCACGACCATGCGGGGCCTATGAGTCGGTTGAGTCATGCCTAAAAAGATAACTTAATGGCCCCGGCCGCGCAGGCGGCGGTCGCCGGCGCTCTTTCCCGGCCGGTGTTGCGGGCTACTGCGCGGGCTACTGCTCGGCGCGGTCGGCCAGGGTGGCGCGGATGGGCCGGGCCAGCTGGGTCATGCGGCGGCGCCCGCGCAGCTCGATGGACTTCATGAAGGTCCAGCGGGCCTGCTCCGCCTCGTTGGCGGTGCGCAGGGTCGAGGCGTTGGTGAGCACGCGGCCCGGGGTGTCCTTGGCCAGCTCGGTCAGGCGGGCGGCCTCGTTGACGGCGTCGCCGATGACGGTGTACTCGAAGCGATCGGCGCCGCCGATGTGGCCGGCCACCACGTGCCCGGCGGCCACCCCGATGCCGGCCTGCAGCTCCAGGTTGCGCAGCTCCTGGCGCAGCTCGCGGGCCGCCTGCAGGGCCATCGAGGTTGAGTCGTTGACGTTGATGGGGGCGCCGAAGACCGCCAGGGCCGCGTCGCCCTGGAACTTATTGATGATGCCGTGGTTGTGGTGCACCACGGTCACGACGTGCTCGAAGAACTTGTTGAGCTCCTCGACGACCTTCTCCGGGGTGTGGTTGACCGCGAAGGTGGTCGAACCGATGACGTCGATGAACAGCACGGCGACCTTGCGGTCCTCGCCGCCCAGCTCCGGGCTTTCCTCCAGAGCGCGCTGGGCAACCTCGGTGCCGACGTACTGGCCGAAGATGTCGCGCACCCGCTGGCGCTCCCGCAGGCCCTTCATCATCTCGTTGAAGCCGGCCTGCAGCACGCCCAGCTCGGATCCGTCGTAGATGTCCACCTCGACGTTCTGCTCGCCGCGGCGCACCCGGTTGATGGCGTCCTGGAGCTCCAGGATGGGATCGACCACGCTCATGATGGCGAAGGAGGTGCCGATGAAGCCGGTGCCCATCGCCGTGATCGCCAGGACCAGGATGGCGGGGATGAGGTCGTCGGCATCGGAGGTAAAAAAGCCGGAGCGCTGCCCCAGCAGGAGCAGGACGATGCCCAGCATGGGCACGCCCGCCGTCATCGCCCAGGAGGCGGTCAGGCGGGTCTTGATGGGCGGCTCCAGGGAGGAGTCCTCGAAGCGGCGGGCCAGGGCGTTGGCGGCGACCGGGCGGACCAGGCGCTCGGCCTGCAGGTAGGTCAGCAGGACCACGACCATGCCGGCCAGGATGGTGGACAGCCCCACCACCAGGCCCAGGCGGCCGTCGACGGAACTGGTCAGAATCACGGAAATGACGATGCCGATGGCCCAGACCACGGCCGCCACCCCGGCCTGGTAGACGGGGATGCGCAGCACCAGGTTGCGCACCATGTTCGGATCGTGCGCGTCCGGGTTGCGCTGCCAGTCCAACACCGGCCTAAACAGCAGCAGGGTCACGGCGATGCCGACGATGACCGCGAAGACCACGTAGAGCACGCCGATCCAGGCCAGGCCCGGCACGCTCTCCTTGAATTCGGCGATCTCCGGCATGGGCAGGAATACCGCGACGAACATCATGATGGCCACGGCCCCGATGATGTTAGCCCCGAGGACGACGGCGGCATAGATCGGCCACTGGGTCTCCAGTAGCCATCGCAGTCTCCGCACAGTAGAGCTCATGTCTTAATACTCTAACCGCTCGCCGCCGCACTGTGGGTTAGTAGGATGGGGCGGGTGAGTACTCCAGATGTGGCACAGCGGTTGGCCGACACCCCCGCGGTCCGGGACACCATCCTCCGGGCGGCGGCCGGGGCCCGCGGTCTGCCGGGGGCAGACCCCCGCGCGATGAGTCATTCCTGGCTGTTCACCGGGCCTCCCGGGGCCGGCCGCTCCCAGGCTGCGCTCGCCTTCGCCGCGGCGCTGATGTGCCAGCGGGGCGAAAAACTGGGCTGCGGCGAATGCGCGTCCTGCCGGGGCATCCTCGAGGAGGGCCGGCACACCGACTTGGTCTACCTGCGCCCCCAGGAGCTATCGATCGCGGTGGACACGGTCCGCGACATCATCGGCCAGGCGGCCTCGCGCCCGACGGTGGCGCGCTGGCGGGTCATCATCTTCGAAAACGCCGATCGGCTCACCGACGGGGCGGCCAACGCCCTGCTCAAGACGGTCGAGGAGCCCACGGCCAGCACGGTCATCGTCATGCTGGCGCCCTCGGCGGACCCGGAGGATTTCTCGCAGACCCTGCGATCGCGCTGCCGGCACCTGTACATCCCGGCGCCGTCGACGGAGGCCATCGTGAGCCAGCTGGTGGCCGAAGGCGCCGGCGAATCCGATGCCCGGCTGGCCGCCGTGACCTCCCTGCGCCACGTGGGCCGGGCCCGGCGCCTGGTCACCGATCCCGCGGTCCAGCGGCGCCGCGCCCAGTCCATCAACCTGGCCGAGGAGGTTTTCCAGGGCGCCCAGGGCTTCCAGGCCGCCGGCGCCCTAATCAAGGCCATTGAGAAGGAGTCCAAGGAGGCCGGCGCGGAGGCCGACGAGAAGGAAAAGGCCGACCTGGAAAAGGCCTACGGGGCCGGCGGTAAGGGCAAGGGGGCGGCCAAGGCCCAGCGCGACGTGCGATCGGCGGTCAAGGATCTGGAAAAGATCCAGAAGAAGCGGGCCACCCGCCGGGTGCGGGACCTGCTGGACCTGGCGCTGGTGGATCTGGCCGGCATCTACCGCGACGCGCTCATGCTGCGGGTGGGCGCCGACGTGGAGATGACCCACCCGGACTTTTCCGGCCTGGCCCAGGAGCTGGCCCAGCGCGTCGGGGAGGAAGGGCTGGTCGCCTGCCAGGAGGCGATCGTGACCTGCCGCAACCACATCGCCGTCAACGTCGCCCCCGGCACCGCCTTCGACGGGCTGGTCGGCCGCCTGCGGCGCGCCTGCGGGGCCTGATGCTCGACCTGATTTCTCGATTGGGGACCGGCTAGGTTAAACTTTGCGGTGCTGCACAGTACTGCTGTGGTACCAGCAGGCCGCTTTAGCTCAGTCGGTAGAGCGTTTCACTCGTAATGAAAAGGTCGCGAGTTCGATTCTCGCAAGCGGCTCTCGTGAAATAACCCGTCGCCTCCCTAGGTTTTCCCAGGAGGCCGGCGGGTTTTCGCATGCGGCGGGCCCGATCCAGCCCGACCCAGTCCGGCCCGGCCCGGCCTAGCGCGGCAGCTGGCGGGGCACGACCTTGCCGGTGGCGTTGCGCGGCAGCAGGTCCAGGAAGTGGACGTCGCGGGGCACGGAGTGATCGGCTAGGTTGGCGCGCACGAACTCGCGGATCTTATCGGCGGTCAGTTCCTTGCCGGCGGGGGAGTCCTCCGGCACCACCCAGACGGCCACGCGGGCGAAGGTCTCCGGATCCTCGACGCCGGCGGAATGCAGCTCGCGGATGCCGTCCATGGTCTCGAGGACCTCGGTGACGGACTGGGGGTGGACGTTCTCGCCGCCCACGATGATCATGTCGTCGGCGCGGCCGACCACGTGCAGGTTGCCGTCGGCATCGATGCGCCCCAGATCCCCGATGGAGATAAGCCCCTGGGCCTGCTTGGACTGGATGGTGGGGTTGGTGTAGCCGATCAGGGCGGTCGAGTTGGTCAGGTAGATTTCTCCCACCTCGCCGCGGGGGACCTCGTGGCCCTCGCGGTCGAGGATGCGCAGGCGGGTGCCGGAGGCCACCTGCCCGCCGATGGTGGGATCGGCGGCGATCTGCTCGGCGGTGGCGGTGGCGGCCAGGGCCAGCTCGGTGGAACCGTAGATGTTGCACAGGATGGGGCCGAACCGGTCGATGGTCCGCTGCACGATGGACGGGCTCAGGGCGTGCCCGGAGGAGGCGATGAAGCGCAGCGAGGAGGCATCGTAAGCGCCGTCGGGATCGGCCTCGACCATGCGCAGGTAGAACACGGGGGAGGACAGCAGCCCGTCGAGGCGGTAGCGCTGGATGTCGCGCAGGCAGGCGACCGGATCGAAGACGCGGCGGGTGACGATGGTGTTGCGGGCCGCCAGCGCGATGTTCAGGCAGGCCCAGCCCCAGGTGTGGAAGATCGACGCGGTCAGCTGGATGCGCTGATCGGCGCGCCAGGGCATGGTCGACATGATGGAGGCGACCACCACCGGCAGGGTGGGCTCGTTGCGGATGATGCCCTTCGGGATGCCCGTGGTGCCCGAGGACATCAGCACGATGTGGCCGTGGCGCGGCAGGACGGGCAGGCGCAGGTGATCGACGCGCTCCGGGTGGCGGACGATGTCGGCCAGGCGCGGCCAGCGCCCCGCCTTGTGCGCCTGCCCCGACTCGTGGGCGATGATGACGTGGGTGGTCTCGTTGACGCCGGCGGGCAGGCGGTCGACGAATTCGTCGTCCATGACCAGGACGTTGATCTTGTTCTCGGCGATGACGCCGGCTAGCTGCTCGGCCGAGGAGCCGATGTTGAGCAGGAAGATGCTGCCGCCGGCCAGGCCCTTCGCGCCCAGCGGGATGATGATGCCGCGCCCGTTTCGGGCCATCACGCCCAGGCGGATCTCGTCCAGGTCGAGCGAGAGCAGGTGGCGGGCGAAGGTGCGGGCCTGATCGCGCAGCTGGCGGTAGGTCAGGGTGCCGTCGTCGTCGATGAGCGCCAGCCGGTCGGGGCAGGCGCGGGCGCCCTGCTCGAGCTCGCGGGCCGTGGTGAAGCGGTAGCGGGCCAGGATTGCCGGGGTGGCCGCGGCGGCGCGCACCCCTCCGGCGGGGCTGACGATGCCGGTGCGCACCAGGCTGGCAGCCAGCCGCGCGAGCGCCCGGGAGTGGAAGGACAGGGAGTGGGCCGCCGAGGAAAAAGACATAAATACCAATCTAAAAGCTACGGGGTTGACATCCGGTATATCGCCGCGGGGGTGGCCCGGCGCTACCCGCCGGTAATGCCGGGGGTGTGTGCAGCGATTGATAAGTACCGGTCGTTGTGGCTGTGAATATAGTGTACTTTTGTAGGGGAATGTAGCGGAGAAAGGAAGCTCGTGTCTGTCGATTTACTGAAAAAGCCTGTTCTAGCCGTCTTTGTTTCTGTCTTTACTTTGCTGGCGGCGCTGCTGGCCGCCCCCGCCCCGCAGGCCCAGGCCGCCGAGCGCAACCTGGTCGCCTTCGGGGACTCGGTGCTGGCGGACCCGGACATGGGGACCTACCTGCGCGACCGCATCGGCGGCGCCTTCGACCAGCGCCCGCTGGGGGTCAACTGCCCGAAGGGCAACAACTACGCGGCCCGCACCGGCGCCAAGCTGGGCCTGCCGGTGCGCGATTTCTCCTGCTCCGGGGCGGCCTCCATGTCCCCGGGGCCGCAGATTTCCGCGCAGATCGACACCGCCATCGCCCGCGGGGCGCTGAACCCGTCGACGGCGCGCGTCATCTACGCCACCGGCTTTAACGACACCTACAACAACGCGAACCTGAACCAGGCCCAGATCCGGGACAAGTTCGTCCGCTTCAACCGCCCGCTCATCGACCGCATCCGCGCGGCCGCCCCCAACGCCCGCATCCAGATCGTGGGCTACCCGACCATCGGCGACGGGATCCACTACTGCCTGATCCACGCCGGTTCCTCCTGGGACCGCACCCCGCTGCCGCAGGTCGCCGACTTTGAGAACAAGGCCCAGTGGATGCAGGTCGACCTGGCCCGCGCGACCGGCACCGAGTTCGTCGACCTGAAGCCCTCGACCCGCAACGCCGGCATGTGCGGCCCGGACGGCAACCGCAAGTGGGCCGGCCTGGTGGACTTCAACGCGGGCGGCGGCAACCTGCCGCTGCACGTCAATGCCCGCGGCCACGAGCACATCGCGAACGTGTTGGCGGCGTCGTAGTCTCGCCCGTTCTTCCGCGCCCGTTCTGCGGGGAGGAGCGGGCGCCTAAACCCCTGGTTGCCCCGGCAATTGGGGGTTGTTTTCATTAGCTGCCGGGTAGTGAAAACATGGGTAGGCTCGCGGGTATGAGCGAGAAGAATGAACAGATTGTATCTGGTGTAATCGCCCGTTCGAAGGGCGCGGAAGTCGAGAAGGTCAACATTGTCATCCCGGCCCCGGGCCCGAATGACGTTGTCGTCAAGATCCAGGCCTGCGGCGTCTGCCACACGGACCTGGCCTACCGCAACGGCGACATCGAAGACGCCTACCCCTTCCTGCTCGGCCACGAGGCGGCCGGCATCGTCGAGACGGTCGGCGAGGACGTCGCCCACGTCGCCGAGGGCGACTTCGTGGTGCTGAACTGGCGCGCCGTGTGCGGCGAGTGCCGGGCCTGCAAGAAGGGTGAGCCGAAGTACTGCTTCGACACCTTCAACGCCTCCCAGGCCATGACCCTGGAGGACGGCACCGAGCTGACCCCGGCCCTGGGCATCGGCGCCTTTGCCGAGAAGACCCTGGTCCACGAGGGCCAGTGCACCAAGGTGGATCCGGACGAGGATCCGGCCGCCGCCGGCCTGCTGGGCTGCGGCATCATGGCCGGCCTCGGCGCGGCCGTCAACACCGGCGAGGTCCAGCTGGGCGAGTCGGTCGCCGTCTTCGGCTGCGGCGGCGTGGGCACCGCGGCGGTGGCCGGCGCCAAGCTGGCCGGGGCCGCCAAGATCATCGCGGTCGACCTGGATCAGTCCAAGCTGGACGTGGCCCGCGAATTCGGCGCCACCGACACCATCTGCTCCGCCGGCATGGAGGAGCAGGAGGTCATCGACGCCGTCCGCGAGCTCACCGAGGGCTTCGGCGTCGACGTGGCTATCGATGCCGTGGGCATCCAGCCCACCTGGCGCCAGGCCTTCTACTCCCGCGACCACGCCGGCCGCCTGGTCATGGTGGGCGTGCCCAACCTGACCGACCACGTCGACGTGCCGGCCATCGACCTTTACGGCCGCGGCGGATCCATCCGTCCGGCCTGGTACGGCGACTGCCTGCCGGAGCGCGACTTCCCTGCCTACGTCTCGCTGCACCGCAACGGCCAGTTCCCGCTGGACAAGTTCGTCTCCGAGCGGATCGCCCTGGACGACGTCGAGCGCGCCTTCGGCACCATGCAGGAGGGCAAGGTCCTGCGTTCGGTCGTCGAGATCTAGGCCGGAGATTGAGGCCGCGCCTCCACGCCCCTAGATCCCTGATTCCCCTGTCTGAGTAACCGCACGATAAGGAGACTAACCACATGCGGATTGAAAACCTGGTGACTTCCGGCAAGTTCTGCCTCGACGGCGGCTGCTGGGACGTCGACAACAACGTCTACGTGCTGTCGGTCGGCGACTCCGTCGTGGTGGTTGACCCCTCCCACGATCTGGACGCGATTGCCGACCAGGTGGGCGACCGCGAGGTACGCGCCATCCTGCTCACCCACGCCCACAACGACCACTGCGAGCTGGCCCCGCGGGCGGCCCGCCGCTTCAACGCCCCGGTCTACCTGCACCCGGACGACGACGTCCTGTGGCAGGAGTCGAACGGCAACGAGCCCTACCTCCACCTTTACGACGGGCAGCGCTTCCTGCTCAAGGGCGAGGAGATCCGCGTGCTGCACACGCCGGGTCACTCCCCGGGCTGCGTGGTGCTCTACCTGCCGGGCGAGGAGACCCTGCTCTCCGGCGACACCCTCTTCTCGGGTGGCCCGGGGGCTACGGGGCGCAAGTACTCCGACTTCGATGTCATCGTCGAGTCCCTGCGCGACGTCGTCTTCTTCCTGCCGGCCGAGACCCGGGTGCTGCCCGGGCACGGCGATGCCACCACGGTCGGGGCTGAGGCCGACCGCATCGACGAGTACGTGCGCCGCGGCTACTAAGCGCCGCTAGCGATTACTGGGAGGGCCGGGCTGGACATTACCCGGCTGGGGCCGGGGTGCGGGCGGCCTTGAGGCCCACCGCTGCGGCCGCCACCCCGCTGATCCCGCAGGCCACCCAAGCGTCGGGGACGCAGCTGGCCAGGCGTGCCACCCATTCCTGCACGGCAAAGGCCTCCTCGGTGCCCACCGGGCTGGGCAGCAGGCTCGTGCCGTGGGAGAAGATAAACAGCACCCCGATGCCCACGAACAGGGCCCCGGCCAGCACCGACAGCGAATTGGTGCGGATGGGCCCCAGCTGCAGGGGACGCCCGCGCAGCCAGGGCCGGCGACCCAGATCGAAGCGATCCCAGGCGGCGGCCAGAACGAACAGGGGGATGGTCATGCCGAGGGCGTAAGAGAGCATCGTTAGCGCCCCGTAGCCCAAGGAACCGCTGACGGCGGCCGTGGTGAGGACCGCACCCAGCAGGGGGCCGGCGCAGAACCCGGCGAAGCCGTAGACGCAGCCCAGCAAGAAGACGCTCACGTAGCCGTCGCCGCGGGCCTGCTGGCTGAGCCGGCCCAGCCCCGGGAGGGTGAAGCCGCCGCCGAGGGCGATAAAGATCCCGAGGGCCACCATGGCGGCCCCGCCGGCGGTGATGACGGCCTCGCGGTGCTGGTTAAACAGGCCGCCGATTCCTCCCAGCCCCGTGCCCACCGGCACCAGCACGGCCGCCAGCCCGCAGAAAAACACCCCGGTCCGGGCCACCAGCTGGGTCACCGACCGGAAGGCGTAGGCGAAAAAGGCCGGTAGCAGCAGCGCGGAGCAGGGGCTGAGCAGCGACAAGACCCCGGCCAGGAAGGAACCCAGCAGGCCGATTTCCACCATGCGGTGCGTCTCCTTTCTCCTGAAGTCTCTTTAAGCTCTTGAAGTCTTCCCTTTAAGCTCCCAGCGCGCTGCCGAGGCCGAGCCCAAAGAAGAACCCGGTGCAGGCCAGCAGGGCGATGAACAGCCAGACGAGCCAGTGGACCTTACGCACCCCGGGACAGCTCCTCCTCGATGACCTGGCGGAAGACATCCTCGGGCTGGGCGCCGGAGACGAATTGGTTGCCCACCACGAAGGACGGGGTGCCGGTGATGCCCAGGCTGGCCGCGTAATCGCGGGCGTCCTCGACGACCTGGGTGTAGGTGTCGTCGCCGGCCTCCTGGCGGAAGCGTTCGATGTCCTCGACGCCGGCCTCCTCGGCGAAGCGCACGTAGTCGTCCATGCCGAAGTTGGGGTGGCCGTCCATGTCGGCGCTGGCGGCGAAGGCGGCCTTCTGGAACTCCGTGAACTTGCCCTGGGCGGCCGCGGCCCGGCCGGCCTTCGCCCCATCGATGGCGTGGGGGCCGTTGACCGGGAAGTCATTCCACTCGATGCGTACCAGGCCCTTGTCGACGTAATCCGCGATGAGGGCGGGCGCGGTCTGGTTATGGAAGCGGGAGCAGAAGGGGCACTCGAAGTCGGAGAACTCGGAGATCACGACGGGGGCATCGAGGGTGCCGAGGGCGAAGGGATCGTTATCGGCCCGGCGGTGGACCTTGTCGATGTCCTCGTTGGAGGAGATGGTGCCGGCGGGGCCGTACAGCTTGGGATCGCCGTTGGGCTCTTCGAAGTTGGTGCCCGGAGCGGCCTGGGATGCCTCGTCTGATTGGCCGTCTGCCGGTTGGCTGTGGCTGGCCGCCCCGCTGCTGCTGCTGTTGCCGCCGTTGCTGGCGGCATCGTCGGCGTCGTTGCGGTCGGCGACCAGGAAGCCGATGACGATGGCCAACACCACGATGACGGCGGTGAGCACCCACACCAGGGCGGGGACGTCGCGGAGGGCGGAGGGGCGCTTCTGGCCCACCAGGGGTTGGTCGTACATTGAGCTATCGGGCACGGGGCCTCCTCCGTAAAGAACTCTTAAGGTGCGGCGTGAATAAAACCTGCGTACCGGACAGTCTAGCCCGGGAGGGAGCGCGGCTAGTCCTCGGCCGCGGCGCGCAGGTAGGCCCCGTAGCCCGATTTGTCGAGGCCGGCGGCCAGGCGCAGCAGCTGTTCGCGGTCGATGAAGCCCTCGCGGTAGGCGGCCACCTCGGGCGATCCCAGGACGGTGCCGGTGCGCTTCTGGATGACCTCGACGTAGGCGGAGGCCTCGCTCATCGAATCCACGGTGCCGGTGTCCAGCCACACGTCGCCGCGGCGCATGCGCTTGACCGAGAGCTCCCCGCGGCGTAGGTACTCCTCATTGACGGCGGTGATTTCCAGCTCCCCGCGGGCCGAGGGGGTAATGGAGCGGGCGATCTCGCAGACCTGGTTGTCGTAGAAGTACAGGCCGACGACGGCGTGGCTGGACTTCGGGTGTTCCGGCTTCTCCTCGATGCTGATGGCCCGCCCGTCCGGGGCGAACTCCACCACGCCGTAGCGCTGGGGATCGGAGACCTCGTAGGCGAAGATGACGCCCCCGTGCGGGGACCGGCACTCGGGCAGGGCGCTGCTGAAGCCGTGACCGTCGAAGATGTTGTCGCCCAAAACGAGGGCGACGTCGTCGCCGCCGATGAACTCCTCGCCGATGATGAAGGCCTGCGCCAGGCCCTCCGGCCGGGGCTGGACCGCGTAGGAGAGCATGAGGCCCAGCTGGGATCCGTCGCCGAGCAGGCGCTGGAAGGAGGCGGAATCCTCCGGGGTGGTGATGATGAGGATCTCCCGGATGCCCGCCTGGATCAGGGTGGACAGCGGGTAGTAGACCATCGGCTTGTCGTAGATCGGCATGAGCTGCTTAGAGATCCCCTGGGTGATGGGGTAGAGCCGCGTGCCGGAACCGCCGGCCAGGATGATGCCTTTCATGCTTTAAAAGTCTAGCTTTCCGCTTCCCCGGCGGCCGGGTACAACGCCAGGTAGAGGGCCAGGGCGGCCCGCCAGTTCTGGGGCCGGAAGCCGGTGGCCTCCAGCTTGCTCAGATCGAGGGTCGACTCGGCCGGGCGCGGGGCCGCGCCGGGCTGGGCGAAGTGATCGGTGGTGGTCGGGTGGACCTCGGCCGGATCGTGCCCGATGCCGATGAAGGTGGACATCGCCAGCTCGTCCCGCCCGACGGTGTCGCCCGAGTTGGTGACGTTGTAGACGCCGTACTCAGCCCCGGAGTCCAGCAGGTGGGCGATGGCCTTAGCCAGGTCCTCGGCGAAGGTGGGGCGGCCGCGCTGATCGGCGACCACCTCGGGCTCCACCCCGCGCAGGGCCAGCCCGCGCATGGCCTCGACGAAGTTGTTGCCGTCGCCGAAGACCCAGCTGGTGCGCACCACGTAGTGGCGGGCGGTGGCCTGGGCGGCGGCATCGCCAGCCGCCTTCGATGCCCCATACACGCTCAGCGGGCTCACCGGTTCTTGCTCGGTGTGGAGCTTCTCGGTGCCGTCGAAGATGTAGTCGCTGCTGACGTGCACCAGGGTCAGGTTGTGGGCGCTAGCGATGCCGGCCAGCCGCGCCACCGCCTCCGCGTTGACGGCCCATGCGCCTGCGCGATCGCGCTCGGCCCCGTCGACGTTGTTGTAGGCGGCGCAGTTGATGATCGCGGAATAGTCGCGCCAGCGGCGGGCCTCGGCGAGGCGGGGGTCGGTGATGTCGAGATCGGCGCGGGTGGCGAACTCGGCGTGGGGCAGGATCCGCCGGAGGGCGCGCCCCAGCTGCCCGTCGGCGCCGGTGACCAGGACCTTGCGCGGGGGCATCGGGGTCGCCTCGGAAAGCTGCGGGTGGGCCGCGTCCTTATCGGAGATCTCGGTCGGATCCAGCGGCCAGTCCACCAGGTCGAGGTTGACGGCCGGGTAGGTGGCCTCCGGGGACCAGTGATCGTTGACCAGGTAGGAATAGGCGGTCGGCTCCAGGGCCTGGAAGCCGTTGGCCACCCCGCGGGGGACGAAGACGGCCGTGTCGGGGCCGATCTCGGTGGTGACCAACTCCCCGTAGGTCTCGGATCCTTCCCGCAGATCGCACCAGGCCCCGAAGACCTTGCCGTAGGCGACGGAGACCAGCTTGTCCCAGGGCTCGGCGTGCAGGCCCCGGGTCACCCCGGCGGTCGCGTTGAAGGACACGTTGTTTTGGACCGGCGCGAAGTCGGGGAGGCCGGCCGCGACCATCTTCTCCCGCTGCCAGTTCTCCTTGAACCAGCCCCGGTCATCCCCGTGGACGTCCAAGTCCACAATGAGGAGCCCCTCGATGCCCGTGGTGCGAATGTCCATTCTGTCCTTCCGTGGTTCTTAGCTGCTAGGTCTGGTTTTGAGTCTGGTAGTGGGTCTGGTTGTTAGACCTGGTTGTTAAACCTTGGCCGATCCTACTGTCCCTGCCGCGCGTAGCCGGCCTCGACGTCCTGCTTGCTGGCCTCCCACCAGTCGCGGTTGTTGGCGTACCACGCGATGGTGTCTTCCAGGCCGGCCCGCAGATCCGTGAACCGCGGGGTCCAGCCGAGTTCGGTGCGCAGCTTGGTCGCGTCCATGGCGTAGCGCTGGTCGTGCCCGGGCCGGTCCGCCACGTGGTCGAAGCCGTCGGCCCCCATGAGGTCGCAGATGATTTCCATGACCTGCAGGTTGCTGGTGTCGGGTTGGTCGGCGCCGATGTTGTAGGTCTCGCCCAGCCGGCCGCGTTCCAGGATGTCGATCACGGCCCGGTTGTGGTCGTCGACGTGGATCCAGTCGCGCACCTGCTCCCCGGTGCCGTACAGCTTCGGGCGCAGGCCGGACAGGATATTCGTGATCTGGCGGGGGATGAACTTCTCGATGTGCTGGTACGGGCCGTAATTGTTCGAGCAGTTCGACACCGTCACGGGCAGGCCGAAGGACCGCGCCCAGGCGCGCACCAGGTGATCGGATCCCGCCTTCGATGACGAGTACGGCGACGACGGCTGATACGCCGTCGATTCCGTAAAGCGCGTGTCGGCCCCAATCTCCAGATCGCCGAAGACCTCGTCGGTAGAAACGTGGTGGAAGCGGGTCCCGCGGGCGCGGGCGGCTTCAAGCAGGGTAAACGTGCCCACCAGGTTGGTCTGGATGAACGGCGACGGGTCGCGCAGGGAGTTGTCGTTGTGGGACTCGGCTGCGAAGTGGACCACGGCGTCAACGTCCCGCATGACCTGGTTAACCAGTTCTACGTCCGCGATGTCGCCCTGGACGAAGGAGCAGCGGTCCCCCTCCAGATCGGCGATGCTGGCGCGGTTCCCCGCGTAGGTCAGCTTGTCGAGGACGACCACCGAGTAGTCGGTTTCCGCTAGGGTCAGCCGGACGAAATTGGAACCGATGAAGCCGGCCCCGCCGGTCACGAGCAACGTAGACATAATGGTCACCATCCTACTTCAGCGGATCCCGCGGAGCCTGCCACCGCCATCTCCCGCTCCAAAGTTCTGCAGCCAACTCCCGCAGCCAACCCCCCGCTGGCAACTCCCGCTGCCAGCACTTACCGTTAGATCCCCGCCAAGATCCCCGGCGACCATCTCCCACCCCGAGCAGCCCAGTGGACCCAAGCTGCCCCGAACAGTCCTCAGCAGCCCCGGGCAGCTCCGAACAGCCCCGAGGAGCCTCAAGAGCCCAGGCACGCGTGAATCCCCGCCAGGACACACGGGCGTGCCCTTGGCAGGGGAGGGTGAACAGGGACAACATCTTAACTAAACAAAGGAGCCTGGCTGTGCGACTTTGGCGGGGGATCCTCGGCGCCGGGGCTAGCCCCTGCGGTTGGTGCCCCGCGGTGGCGGACCTTATGGCCGCACGATTGCTGGGCCGCGGGCGATTCGTTGAACCGCAGCGGTTGTCCCGGCCCGGCCCGGTGGCCGGTGCGCCCGGTATCGGGGGACCTGTCGGCGTGGCCCATGTTGTTGGCACCATCCCGGAAGTCGTTGTTATCCACGTGATGGCGCCGGCACCGGAGCGTGAGGTTGGAAATATCGGTATCTCCTCCCAAAGCCCAGGCGATGACGTGGTGGACGTCGCAGTCAATCCAGGCCCGGTTGCAGTCCGGGTGGGTGCACACCAGCTCGGAGGCGGCCAGGGCAATCTTTTGCCAGAGGCTCGCCGTGCGCTTATTGCGCGCTAGCTCGAGCGGGAAGCCGTGGGGGTCGAGGACGCAGAGGAAGTCGTGCTCAGCCAGCCCCATCCGGAGAAGGTCGAGCGGGCTGACCGAGATTCCCGCGGTGGTGGGGAAGCGGCTGTCGCCGGTCATGTTCTCGAGGTCGTCCATGGTGAGGGTGACCAGAAGGCCCGCCGCACCACCGGTGGACTGGTCCTTGGAGGATAGGTACCGCCGGCAGATATAGCGCAGGTGGTCCACGTTGCGTTCTTGGAAGCTGCGCTTGTCTTCCTGGTCCAGCCCGCTTTCCTTCAAAGCGGCGTTATCCGCGTTGCGGGCGTTCGCCAGGGCGCTCTTGACGAGCGCGGCGGTGGCGGGGTCCAGGTAGCCGCGGACGTGCACGCCGCCGTCGGCGTCCGGGTTGGACAGGGATAGCCGGCGCTTCTTGTAGGCTGCGTCCTTGTCCTTGGTGCCTTCCGGGGTGCGGGCGGCCAGGTTGGCGTTCTTAATCTGCTTGCGCAGCCAGTCCCGCAGCGTGTGCAGCGAGGTATCTTTTGCCTTTTCCAGGGCCTGCTCGCGCAGCTGCTTGCGGCCCGGGGTGGCGTGCTGATTGAGGTGCTTGAGCTCCGACTCAATCATCGCCAGCACCTTGGCGCTGGTGGTTTGGCCGTCCTCCAGGAGGCGCTTGCGGCGACGCTCCTCAGCTTCCTTTTCCGCCTGTGCGCGGCGCTGCGCTTCCGCGTCGGCGGCCTGCTGGCGGGCGCGCTCCTCATCGCTGACAGCCTGGGCGTCGTCGGGCAGGGGAGTCGGTTCCGGGGCGGGCGCGGCCTCCTCGAGAGGGCTGAACAGATCGCGGCCGGTCTCGAGACGCTCCCGGGCGGTGGCAAAATCCAGGCCGAGGCGTGCCATGAGGTAGTCGATGGCCTTGGATGAGCCGACCTGGCGGCCGGCGTCGTCGCGCTCGGCGAGGAAGGCGAAGGCGGCATCGATGACGGTCTTGTTGTTGAAGGCGTATTCGAAGGCCTCGAAGCCGCGGTGAAGGCGTCCAAAGGACAGGTCTTCGGGTTTCTTCATCAGGGAGCGTAACCGCTCCATGGAGCCAGAGATTTCTTTGAGCGTTGCTAGGATTTCGTCGTGCTGGTCAGTCATGGCGGTCACCCCCTAAGGAACCGTCGTATAGAACCTTTGTTCGCTTACGTGTTCTAGTATACCGACGAAAAAGCCCGTGTCAACAGCAAAAAAGAAAATATGTTCGAATTTTCTAAAGTCCCTGTTCGCCAGAGCTGGCTTAGTTTAAGCCGAAACTAAATTAGGCCGCGAACCAAGCCAACCCAGCCAACCCAGCCAACCAAGCCAACCCAGCCAACCAAGCCAACCCAGCACCAACTACTCCGGGAACCGCGGCAACTCCCGCTCGTTCAGCCATTGGTTCCAGAGGCCCTCCACGTCCGCAACAGAAACACCGGAAGCGCCCTCTTCTGCGTCTTCTACAGCCCCCGTCAGAGCCTCCCAGAAGTCCTGCGCAACCACGTTTCCGTGCTGGTTATCGGCGAGGTAGGAGCGGACGAGGGGGAAGAAGGTGGCATCGCCAAGCAGGCGCCGCAGGGAGTGGACGAACAGGGCGCCGCGCTTGTAGACGCGGTCATCGAACATGTCGCGGGTGCCGGGGTCGCCCAGCAGGAGGTCGTGGGGCTTGCGGGAGAGGACCGAGTAGTGGGAGTGGGCGGCATCGTGGGCCCTGGCCTGGCCGGTGTGCTCGCCCCAGAGCCATTCGCAGTAGCAGGCGAAACCCTCGTTGAGCCAGATGTCCTGCCAGCGGCTAAGGCCCACGGCGTTGCCGAACCACTGGTGGGAAAGCTCGTGGAAGATGAGCCGCTCGAAGGCGTGGTCGCCGCGCACGTGGTTGGAGCCAAAGATGGAAATGCCCTGCGCCTCCAGCGGGATTTCCAGCTCGTCTTCGGTCACGACCACGCGGTAGTCGGGGAAGGGGTACGGCCCGAAGGTCTCGGCCAGGAAATCGAGCATCTCCTGCTGGCGGCCGAATTCCTCGGTCACCTGTTCACGCAGGTCGGCGGGCGCGTACGCCACGGTGTTGGGGCCTAGGCGGAACTCGCTGAACTCGCCCACCTGCACCGTCGCCAGGTAGGTCGCCATGGGCTTATCGATGCGGTAGTGCCACGCCGTCCGCGACGACCCCGCCGTGGCCTTGTCGACCAGCGTGCCGTTGGCGACGATGGTGAAGGGATCGTCGGCCGTGATGGCGAGGTCGAAGGTGGCCTTCTGGCTCGGGTGATCGTCGCACGGGAACCAGCTCGGCGCCCCGTTGGGCTGGCTGGCGACCAGGGAACCGGATTCGGTTTCCTCCCAACCGATTTCACCCCAGGGGCTGGCGATGGGCCGCGGGTTGCCGCCGTAGCGGATGGCCAGCGTGATTTCTGCCCCCGATGCCACCGGCTCCGCGAACGAAATTCGCAGCTTGCCGCCCGAGGTCTTAAAGCGGGCCACCCGCGGGCCCCCGGGGCAGCTAACGCGGCGCACCGCCATCGCGGGGCCTAGGTCGAGCTGCAGGGCGTTCAGGTCTTCCTCGCCCACCTCGATGGTCAGCGTGGCCTGCGCAGACAGCAGGTTGGGCTCGACCTTGTAGTCCAGCTCCAGCTGGTAGTGGCGCACCCGAAAGCCCAGGTTGTAGTCAACCTTGGTGTACGGGTCCCGGGTGGCGTTAGAGGCAACCCCGGCACTAGAACCAGCAACAGCAGAAAGGGCGGTAGAAGAAAGCATCATGATAGATGCTAAGTCTACCGCCCTTGCAGAAAGCCCCAGGAGCCAGTCCGAGAACCGGCGTTAAGGCCCGCGCTTAGAACGCAGCGTTAGTTGTAGAAGGCCTGCCAGAAGGTGGCCCAGGACTTCTCCAGGTCCTCGCGCCAGCCGGTCCAGTTGTGGACGCCGGCGTTGCGGAAGTTGTAGGTAGCCGGGATCTTCTGGGAGTCCAGCTTGGCCTTGAGGTTGTGGGTGCAGTGGTTGACGCCGGCCTCGATGACGCCGCCCTCGACCTGGTTGATGGCGGAGCCGACGGCGGCCTCAGCCTGGCTGGCGCCCTTGGACTGCAGGTAGCTCGGCATGGCGGTCTCATCGGCTAGGCCGGAACCGGAGGAGATGTAGAGCTTGGTGCCGCGCAGCTTCTCCGAGTTCATCAGGGCGTCGTTGTAGCGGTTGTTCGCGGAGCCCTGGCGGCCCCACATCTGCTCCGGCTGGCCGCCGCCCCGGTTGACGGTCAGGCGCAGGAACTCGTATTCCATCGGGTAAGCGGTGGCGGCGCAGCCGGCGAAGGAGCCGACGGCGTCGTAGAAACCCTGGTTGTGCTGGGCCAGCAGCAGCGAGGAGGTCGCGGACATGGACATGCCGGCGATGGCGCGCTTGTTGTTGGCCTGCAGGCGGGACTCGATCGAGCCCGGCAGCTCCTTGGTCAGGAAGGTCTCCCACTTCTGCGGGCCCTGCAGGTACTTGCCGTTCGGGGTCTGCTCCCAGTCGGTGTAGTAGGAGAAGGCGCCGGCCTGCGGGATGACCACGTTGACCTTCTTGTCGGCGTAGAAGTCGACGGTCTGGGCCTTGGACAGCCAGTCCGCGTCCTGCTCGGCGCTGCCGGCACCGTTGAGCAGGTAGATGGTGGGGCGGTTGGGCTCGCCCGCCGGGATGACGGCCAGCGGAATCTGGCGGCCATTCATGGCCGGAGAGCTAGCCTGCAGCTTGAGTACCCGGTCGTCGTCCTTGTACTGCTTGTACCACTTGGAGTTCGCGACGGCGTCGGTGACCTGCAGGTCGCTAACCTCTGAGACTGGGGCGCCGCCGTTGACGTCAGCCGGGGTCAGGGTGGCAGCGGTGGCCGCCGGGACGGCGGTGGCCGTGGCAGCCAGGGCTGCGGTGGCCAGGAGGGTACTCAGTCGCTTCATGCTAGCGCTCTCTTTCTGGTTATGTTCTTAGTTCTTTAATTCTCGCCGAAGGCCCGCTCGAAGGTCGGCCAGGACTCGCTGATGTCCTTGATCCAGCCCGGCCAGGAGTGGGTACCGGTGTTGCGGAAGTTCCAGTCCGCCGGGATGGACAGGGAGTCCATCTTGGCCTTCAGGTCGTGGGTGCAGGCGTTCATGGCCGCCTCGATGACGCCGCCCTCGATGGTGAGGGTGGAGGACCCGGCCAGCGCGGTCGACAGGTCAGCGCCCTGGTTCATCAGGTGGGAGACGGTGTCTTCCTTGCCCACCAGGCCGGAGTTGGCGGACACGTAGATCTCGTGGCCGCGGAGCTTCTCAGCGTTGGCGAGGCCGTCGTAGCGGCGGTTCTCGGCGGAGCCGCGGGCGCCCCAGATCTGCTCCGGGGTGGCGCCGCCGCGGTTGACGGTCAGGCCGACGAACTGGTGCGGCAGCACCGTCGAGGTGGCGGCGCAGCCGGAGAAGGAACCGACCGCGTCGTAGAGGTCCGGGTGCTGCTGGGCGAGCACCAGCGCGGAGGTCGCGGACATGGACATGCCGGCGATGCCGCGCTTGCCGTTACCGTTGATGGTCTGCTCCAGTGCGCCCGGCAGCTCCTGGGTCAGGAAGGTCTCCCACTTCTGCGGGCCCTTCAGGTACTTGCTGTTGGGGTCCTTCTGCCAGTCGAAGTAGTAGGAGAAGGCGCCGGCCTGCGGGATGACCACGTTGATGCCCTTGTCGACGTAGAAGTCCACCATGTCCTGGGTGCCTTCCTTGGTCGGGTCGACATCCTTGCGGTAGGTCTGCTTGATCCACTCCATGTCTTGGTCCGCGCCGCCGGCGCCGTTGAGCAGGTACAGGGTCGGGCGGGCCTGGTCGAAGTTGCCGTCCGGGGTGATGACCGCCAGCGGGATTTCGCGCCCGCCCATAGCCGGCGAGGTGGCGTTGAAGGCCTTGACGTGCTCGCGGTTGAAGGAGCTGGCCTGGGCATAGGCCATCCACTGCTTACCGCTGGCCATCTTGGACGGGCTGATGACGCGCTTGCCCTCGGCGTTGGTGGACCATGCCGGGGCGGTCTCCTGCGCCAGGTCGATCTCCGTGATGACGGACTCGCCGGCCGCGGTCTCTGCTTCCTCGGCAGCGGCGTCGGACTGCGCGGACTCGGGAGCGTTCTCGTCGCCCAGGATGGCGTCGTCAATTGCCGGATCCTCGGCCGGCTCTTCCAGGTCGGCAACAGCCTCCGAGTCAACAGCCTCCGAATCACCAGCCTCCGGAGCAGCGGCCGGGCTATCGATGGCCGGGCTTTCGACGGCCGGCTCGTCAGCCAGGGCCGGGGAGACGCAAAGGCCAAGGGCAAGGGCGGTGGCGGCGGTGGTGCCAACCAGCGGGCGAATAATCTTCATAAGGTTAACGCTTCCTGAGAGAGGGGCCCTTTTCGCAAAGGGTAGAGAGAGTTTCCTGACTGGTTATCGTAGGCGCAAACAAAGTTGTTAGCAGCTGTCCGTCAGCTGAAATTTTTCAGCAAAACCCAGCCTAAAACAAACAACTGTCGCTCACAGTGCGAATATAGCTTAGCAGCCGGACATGAAACAGGTGGTGTGCAAGTGAAAGGTGTGTCATAATCTAGGGGGTTTCCGGCTGTCGATGCCGGCTAGCCGCCCGGAAGTTCCCCGCCGACGTAACGCGAGCTGGGAATTCTTCGTTAGAATAACCGCACCGCTTAACCGCGTTCGCGCTGTCTCTCCACCGTTTACAGAAGGGTTTTAAAAATGAACGCTTTCGACACCATCTTGGTTCAGATCAACGAATTCCTGGGCGGCCTCGTCCATGCCGGTTCCTCCACCTCGTCGACCATCGCTCTGGCCCTGGGGATGTTCTAAAGGCAAGATCCCCGGCCGAAAGGCTGGCCAGCCCCCGGTTGCCGCGCTTTGTTTGCCCCTTTGGCAGACAGCGTGGCCAAAGTTACGTATCCTGTAAGACGTGACTAATGAACATTATGACGTTGTAGTACTCGGCGCGGGCCCTGGCGGCTACGTCGCCGCCATCCGCGCAGCCCAGCTCGACAAGAAGGTAGCCGTGGTGGAGAAGCAGTACTGGGGCGGTATCTGCCTCAATGTCGGCTGCATCCCCTCCAAGGCGCTGCTGAAGAATGCCGAGGTGGCCCACACCTTCAACCACGAGGCCAAGGACTTTGGTATCTCCGGTGAGGTCTCCTTCGATTATGGGGCAGCCCACAAGCGTTCCCGCAAGGTTTCTTCGGGCATCGTCAAGGGCGTGCACTATCTGATGAAGAAGAACAAGATCACCGAGGTCAACGGCCTGGGTTCCTTTAAGGACGCCAAGACGATTGAGATCACCGAAGGTGACGACAAGGGCAAGACCCTCACCTTCGACGACTGCATCATCGCCACCGGATCCGCCGTTAAGTCCCTGCCGGGCGTTGAGATCGGGGGCAACATCGTCTCCTTCGAGGAGCAAATCCTCAAGGAAGACGCTCCCGAGTCCATGGTCATCGTGGGCGCCGGCGCCATCGGCATGGAGTTCGCTTACGTCCTGGCCAACTACGGCGTGGACGTGACCATCGTGGAATTCATGGACCGCGTCCTGCCGAACGAGGACAAGGACGCCTCCAAGGAGATCGCCAAGCAGTACAAGAAGCTGGGCGTGACCCTGAAGACCGGTTACAAGACCACCTCCATCAAGGACAACGGCGACGACGTGACCGTCGAGATCGAGTCCAAGGACGGCGAGAAGACCGAGACCCTGACCGTCGATCGCTGCATGGTCTCCATCGGCTTCGCCCCGCGCACCGAGGGCTACGGCCTGGAAAACACCGGTGTCGAGCTCACCGACCGCGGCGCCATCGCCATCGATGAGCGCATGCGCACCAACGTCGACGGCATCTACGCCATCGGCGACGTCACCGCCAAGCTGCAGCTGGCCCACGTGGCCGAGGCGCAGGGCGTGGTGGCCGCCGAGACCATCGCCGGCGCCGAGACCCAGGAGCTGGGCGACTACCAGATGATGCCGCGCGCGACCTTCTGTAACCCGCAGGTTGCTTCCTTCGGCTACACCGAGGAGGCCGCGAAGGAGAAGTTCCCGGACCGCGAGATCAAGGTCGCCAGCTTCCCGTTCTCCGCGAACGGCAAGGCCGCGGGCCTGAACGAGACCGCCGGCTTCGTCAAGCTGGTTGCTGACGCCGAGTTCGGCGAGCTGCTGGGCGGCCACATGGTCGGCGCCAACGTCTCGGAGCTCCTGCCGGAGCTGACCCTGGCCCAGCGCTTCGACCTGACCACCGAGGAAATCGGCCGCAACATCCACACGCACCCGACCCTGTCGGAGGCGATGAAGGAAGCTGCCGAGGGCATCGGCGGCCACATGATCAACCTCTAACATGATCAACCTCTAAGGAGCCTTCCTTAGGCGCCTATCCGGATTCCCTGCCCCACCCGTTGGGGGAGGGAATTTTTGCGTTTTATAGACCGAGCGGTTCGAATTTTGCTAGGCTGCACTAGACCGCTTAGTTCATGGGCGTGCCCAGGCCGGGCGCGCCGAATAACGCAAAGGACAAACGCATGAAGCTTCGCCGCATTATCGCTACCGCCACCGCCGTGGCCGTCGCCAGCACCGGGCTGGCGGCCTGCTCTAGCTCCGACGGGGAGGGCAAGGACCAGAAGATCGTCGTCGGCACCACCGATGCTGCGAAGAAGGCCTGGACCGCCTTCGAGGAGGTAGCCGAGGAGAACGGCTTCAACATCGAGGTCGAGAACTTCGAGGACTACGCCACCCCGAACGTCGCGCTGGCGCAGAGCCAGAACGACATCAACAACTTCCAGACCCTGCGCTTCCTGGCGGAGTACAACGTGGGCAACGCCGAGGATCTCGTGCCGATTGTCTCCACGGAGATCGTGCCGCTCGCGCTGTTCTGGAAGGACCACGACTCCCTGGATGGCATCGAGGGCGAGACGGTGGCCATCCCGAACGACCCGTCCAACCAGGGCCGTGCGCTCAACGTGCTGGCCGCCGCGGGCCTGGTCGAGCTGACCGTCGAGGGTAGCCTCTCGCCGACGCCGGCCGACGTCGACGAGGCCAAGTCCAAGGTCAAGGTCACCACCGTCGATGCCGCCCAGACCACCTCCGCGTGGGGCGAGGGCACCCCGGCCGTCATCAACAACTCCTTCCTGGAGCGCGCCGGCATCGACCCGACCACCGCCGTGGCCCAGGACGATCCGGCTTCCGACGAGGCCGCGCCGTACATCAACGCCTTCGTTGTGCGCGCCGAGGACAAGGACAACGAGGTCTACCGCGAGCTGGCGCAGCTGTGGCACGACCCGAAGGTCCAGGCCGCCGTCGACGAGGACTCCCAGGGTACCTCCGTCCAGGTCCAGCGCTCCTCGGAGGAGATGGACGAGGTCCTGCAGCGCGTCATGGACGAGCTCGAGGCGGAATAGCCGCACCCACCCGCTTAGTACGGCGCCACCGCCGAGCGGTGCGTGTCGATGTCCAGCGCCTCGTGGATGGGCGGGAACGCCCGTTGGGCGCAGTTGCTGCGGGGGCAGATGCGGCAGCCGGCGCCGATCGGGGTGGCGCTGGACATGTCGGATAAGTCGAGGCCGGCGGCGTAGACGGTGCGGTCGGCGTGCCGGGCCTCGCAGCCGAGCCCGATGGCGAACATCTTGTTGGTGTCGCCGTAGCGGCCCTGCAGGTACTGGACGGTCCGGGCCACCCACAGGTAGTTGCGGCCGTCCGGCATCTGCGCCAGCTGCCGGGAGATGGTGCCGGGCCGGGAGAAGGTCTCGTAGATATTCCACAGCGGGCAGGTGCCGCCGGAATTGGAAAAGTGCACTCCGGTGGCGGACTGCCGCTTGGACATGTTGCCCGCGCGGTCCACGCGCACGAAGGTAAAAGGAATGCCGCGCTGGTTGTCGCGCTGCAGGGTGGACAGCCGGGAGGCGACCGTCTCGTAGCCCACGCCGAAGGACTGGCACAAAAACTCCACATCGTAGCCGGACTTTTCGGCCTCCGCGTGGATTAAGCCGTAGGGCAGCACGGTCGCGGCCGCGAAATAGCTAGCGATGCCGCGCAGCGCCAACCGGCGCGAGGCCTGGGAGGTAAACGGCTCCTCGTCGGCGGCGTCCGTGATGAGATCGCCGGCCTCCAGGAATCCCAGCTCCGTGGCCATGCGGAAGGCGCGCTGGCCCTCGGTCAGGCGGCTGGCCAGCAGCAGGGTGCCGGCCTCCCGGTCGAGCCGGTGGAGGGTGCCGTCGAGCTGGCCGACGGTCTTGATCTCCAGGTTGTGCTTGGAGCGCAGCCGGTCGGCCAGGGCCTGCTCGGTGTCGCGGATGTGGAAGGGCTCGACGCCCAACTCGCCGGCCAGGTCCTCGGCGTGGTGGTCGAGGCCGTCGAGGTAGTTCTGGCGGGCGTAGAAGAAGTCGCGGACCTCGTCGTGGGGCATCGATAGCGCTTGCGCCGAGTCCGTGACGCGGCGCGAGTCCGTGGCCAGGGAGAGCTTGTCGCGGACGTTGCGGTAGCGCCGGTGCATGTCCACGAGCGTGCGCGCGACGGTGGGGTGGTTGTAGACCAGCTCGGACAGCTCCTGCAGCTCCACGGGGGAGGGGCAGAGCTCCTTGTCCTGGATGACGTCCTGGATTTCGGCGAGCAGCCGGGAGTCGTCATCGCGGGAGAAGAACGTGGCGTCTACGCCGAAGACCTCGGTGATGCGCAGCAGGACGGGCACCGTCAGGGGGCGCACGTCGTGCTCGATCTGGTTCACGTAGCTAGCAGACAGGCCCAGGGTGGACGCCAGGGAGGCCTGGCTGAGGTCTCTTTCGCGTCGCAGCTGCCGCAGCCGGGAGCCCACGTAAGTCTTCGTCATGACGGTTAGATTACCTCCCTGATGCCCCTATAACAGTGTTTTAGCAAATTTTGTGTGAAGGTTCTTAGCGGTGGTGTGAAAGTAGTGCTTAGGGGATAAAAGGTACGAACGTCCGGTTTTGAAAAACGCCCGATCCGGGGGCGATACCTGCGAAAGTATGACACCAATTGGGGTAAGTCATTCACCATTAACGCGCCGGGTGACCAACCTCACAAATGTCAAAATAATTACACAACACACGTGTTTTCTAATTGCGAGTTGCCAAGGTGGCGCCCCATTTCCTAAAACGCAGATTTGGACACCCTTACCTAAAGCTGGGGAATTTCGAGCAAGGCAAAATTTGCCTCCGGTCCTTTAGGCCAGCTCATAACTAGGAGAAGGGCCCATATCCTGCGTAAAGTCTAGGTTGACTATGGAGGTGTCATGACTTTGAAGAAACCTGACCGTGAGGCAATCGCTCACGGTCGTATCAGTGAAGAACCGATCCGCCAGACCCCCGGCGTCCCGTCGTGGGTTCTCAAGCTCATCATGGCGGTCAGCGGTCTCTTGTTCGCTTTGTTCGTCGTCGGCCACATGGCCGGCAACCTGAAGCTGTACATGCCCGCCCATGGCGGCGAGGAAGCCCTGGACGTCTACGGCGAGTTCCTGCGCTCCCTGGGTGAGCCGCTGCTGCCGCACGGCACGGCCCTGTGGATCATCCGCATCGTGCTCCTGGTTGCCCTGGTCGGCCACATCTACGGTGCCATCGCGCTGCACTCGCGCTCCAAGGCTTCGCGCGGCAGCTTCCGCCGCTCCAACCTGATGGGCGGCCTGGACTCTTTCGCTACCAAGTCCATGCTGGTCACCGGCATCGTGCTGCTGCTGTTCCTCATCTTCCACCTGCTGGACCTGACCATGGGCGTGGCCCCGGCCGCTCCGGACGCCTTCGTCCACGGCGCCGTCAAGGCCAACATGATTGCTACCTTCAGCCGCTGGCCCGTGACCATCTTCTACGTGCTGGCCATGTGCTGCCTGTTCCTGCACCTGACCCACGGCATCAAGCTGGCTGCGTCTGACCTGGGTATCACCGGCTACAAGTGGCGTCAGACCTTCCTGGTGCTGGCCTACCTGATTCCGGCCATCGTCTGCATTGGCAACATCGTTATGCCCCTGTCCGTCGCCTTTGGCTTCGTCAGTTAGTAACTAGGACTGATAGGAATATTTGAACCCATGACTAAAACCGAACTGAAGCGAGAGCACCCGGACTTCTCGCACCCAGAGTCCATCGTCGAGGGCGTGCGCCCCGGCAAGATCCTGGAGTCGAACGAGCCCCACGGCGTCCCGATGAAGGACATGTGGAGCTACCAGAAGGACCACATGCAGCTGGTCTCCCCGCTGAACCGCCGCAAATTCGAGGTCCTCGTGGTCGGCACCGGCCTGTCCGCCGGCGCCGCTGCGGCCTCCCTCGGCGAGCTCGGCTACAACGTGAAGGTCTTCACCTACCACGACTCCCCGCGCCGTGCACACTCCATCGCGGCCCAGGGCGGCGTGAACTCTTCGCGCTCCAAGAAGGTCGACAACGACTCGGCTTACCGCCACACCAAGGACACCGTGAAGGGCGGCGACTACCGCTGCCGCGAGTCCGACTGTTGGCGCCTGGCCTCCGAGTCCGGCCGCGTCATCGACCACATGAACGCCATCGGCGCCCCGTTCGCCCGTGAGTACGGCGGCACCCTGGCCACCCGTTCCTTCGGTGGTGTGCAGGTCTCCCGTACCTACTACACCCGTGGCCAAACGGGTCAGCAGCTGCAGCTGTCGACCACCTCGGCGCTGTACCGCCAGATCGGCCTGGGCAACGTGGAGCTGTTCTCCCACCACGATCTGCAGGACATCATCACCTACGATGACAACGGCACCAAGCGCGCCGGCGGCATCGTCACCCGTAACCTGATTACCGGCGAGCTGAAGGCCTTCACCGGCCACGCCGTCATCCTGGGTACCGGTGGCTACGGCAACGTCTTCCACATGTCCACCCTGGCGAAGAACTCGAACGCCGGCGCCATGATGCGCGCTTACGAGCAGGGCGCCTACCTGGCCTCCCCGTCGTTCATCCAGTTCCACCCGACGGGCCTGCCGGTCAACTCCGAGTGGCAGTCGAAGACCATCCTGATGTCCGAGTCGCTGCGTAACGACGGCCGCATCTGGTCCCCGAAGACCGAAGGTGATGACCGCGACCCGAACTCCATCCCGGAGGAGGAGCGCGACTACTTCCTGGAGCGCCGCTACCCGGCCTTCGGCAACCTGGTCCCGCGTGACGTGGCCTCCCGCGCCATCTCCCAGCAGATTAACGCCGGCCTCGGCGTGGGCCCGCTGAAGAACTCGGTCTACCTGGACTTCCGCGACGCCATCGAGCGCCTCGGCAAGGACAAGATCCGCGAGCGCTACTCGAACCTGATCGAGATGTACAAGGAAGCCATCGGCGAGGACGCCTACGAGACCCCGATGCGCATCGCCCCGACCTGCCACTTCACCATGGGTGGCCTGTGGAGCGACTTCAACGAGATGACCTCCATCGACGGCCTGTTCGCCGCCGGTGAGTGCTCCTGGACCTACCACGGCGCTAACCGCCTGGGCGCTAACTCGCTGCTGTCGGCTTCCGTGGATGGCTGGTTCACCCTGCCGTTCACCATCCCGAACTACCTGGCCAACCACCTCGGTGAGGACAAGCTGGCCGAGGACTCCGAGGCCGCACAGCACGCCCTGGAGCGCGCGAAGGGCCGCATCGACCGCCTGATGAACGTCCGCGGCAACGACCCGCACGGCCCGGCCTACTACCACCGCAAGCTGGGCGAGCTCCTCTACTGGGGCTGCGGCGTGTCCCGTAACGTCGAGGATCTGAAGACCACCATCGGCAAGATCCGCGAGCTGCGCGCCGAGTTCTGGGCCAACGTCCGGATCCCGGGCTCCGCCGAGGACATGAACCAGGTGCTCGAGTACGGCGCCCGCGTGGCCGACTACTTGGACCTGGGTGAGCTGATGTGCATCGACGCCCTGGACCGCGACGAGTCCTGTGGCGCGCACTTCCGCGACGATCACCTGTCCGAGGACGGCGAGGCCGAGCGCGACGACGAGCACTGGTGCTTCGTCTCCGCTTGGGAGGCGGGCGAAGGTGAGCACGAGTTCATCCGCCACGCCGAGCCCCTGTACTTTGATTCGATCCCGCTGATGACAAGGAACTACAAGTAATGAAACTGACACTTGAGATCTGGCGTCAGGCCGGACCGACCCAAGAAGGCAAGTTTGAGACGGTCCAGGTCGACGACGCTGAAGAGCAGATGTCCATCCTGGAGCTGCTGGACCACGTCAACGACGGAATCATCGAGCGCGGCGAAGAGCCGTTCGCGTTCGCTTCCGACTGCCGCGAGGGCATCTGCGGCACCTGTGGTCTGACTGTTAACGGCCGCCCGCACGGCCCGGGCCAGAACACCCCGGCTTGCCAGCAGCGCCTGTTCCAGTTCAACGACGGCGACACCCTGAAGATCGAGCCCTTCCGCTCCGCGGCCTACCCGGTCATCAAGGACATGGTGGTCGACCGCAGCGCCCTCGATCACGTGATGGAGCAGGGTGGCTACGTCTCCATGGACGCCGGCACCGCCCCGGACGCCGACACCATGCACATCAACCACGAGACCGCCGAGTACTCGCTGGACCACGCGGCCTGCATCGGCTGCGGTGCCTGCGTGGCGGCCTGCCCGAACGGCGCAGCCCACCTGTTCACCGGCGCCAAGCTGGTGCACCTGTCGCTGATGCCGCTGGGCAAGGAAGAGCGCGGTCGTCGCGCCCGCAACATGGTCGACGACCTAGAGCAGAACTTCGGCCACTGCTCGCTGTACGGCGAGTGCGCCGACGTCTGCCCGGCCGGCGTTCCGCTGACCGCGGTCTCTGCGGTCACCCGCGAACGTGCCCGTGCTGCTTTCCGCGGCAAGGACGACTAGACTATAGTCAGTAGAGAAACACCAGTAACAACCGATTCCGGCAGAAAGTTCATCCCTATGAGCACTCATTCCCAGGCAATCGCGGATCACGCGAGCGAGACCTACCCGGAGTTTTCCGGCAAGATCCAGGACAACTACATCGAGGGCTACGAGCCCATGTCGTTCGCCGCACCGCACTCTTCGCTGCTGCGCACCTCCACCTGGGTGGGCATGGGCCTCATCATGGGCATCCTGCCGGCCATCGGCATCATCACCTGGGGCCTTGGCATTTATCTGTTCCCGAACGGCACCGCCTCCGAGGCGCACGTGGACACCACCATCATCATCGGTGTGGTCCTGGCCGTCATCATCACCATCGCGGCCATCGTCTCCGTGAAGTTCGGGCGCCGCTACTACCACCAGTACCGCAAGGAAACTGGTCGCGTTAACTAGGCCAAACGCCAAGGACACAAGCCGTACCCGCTGCCTGTGGGTGCGGTTTTTTCTTGCCCTAAAGGGCTTAACGATGCCACCTCGCCCGGCCCAGCACCCCGGCGCCGGGCCCCACATGAGGCAGAATGGTGAAGAGAAAACACACTGCGCGGCGGTTAAGGAGTATTCACGTTGGGCAAGCACAGCACTGTTGCTAGCTACGAGGGGGCTAGCCTCGACGGCCAGGCGGTAGAAGCCAGCACCGGTGGCATCGCTAGCCGCCCCGTGCCGGGGCCGTCGCCGGAGGTGGAGCAGGAGCGGCGCCGCACGCTGCGGAACCACAAGATTTTCGTCACCGCGCTGCTGGGCCTGGCGGCCATCATCTTCTTCGCGTGCTCGTGGTGGCAGAACCAGCCCGGGGGCGCGCCGGTGTGGGTCGGCTACGTGCGCGCGGCCGCGGAGGCCGGCATGGTAGGCGGACTGGCGGACTGGTTCGCCGTCACGGCGCTGTTTAGGCACCCGATGGGCATTCCCATCCCGCACACGGCGCTCATCCCGCGCAAGAAGGACCAGGTGGGCGAGGCCCTGTCGGAGTTCGTCGGGGAGAACTTCCTCAACGCCGAGCTGATCACGGACAAGGTCTCCCAGGCGCAGCTGCCGGACAAGCTGGGCCGCTGGCTGTCCCAGGAGGAAAATGCCGCGAAGGTCTCCCGGGAGGCGGGCAAGCTGACGGCCAACGCCGTCCGCGCGCTGGACCCGAAGGACGCCGAGGCGCTCATCCAGTCCCAGATCCTGGACCGGCTGGCCGAGCCCGAGTGGGGCCCGCCGGCTGGGCGGCTGCTGGAAGGGCTTATCGCCGACGGTAAGGTCGAACCCGTCGTCGACGAGCTCATCGACTACGCCCACGCCAAGGTCGGCCAGATGGAAGAGCCCGTCGTGCGGCTCATCGACGAGCGCATGCCGCAGTGGGCGCCGCGCTTTGCGCGCTCGCTGGTAGGTGAGAAGGTCTACCGGGAGCTGGTCCAGTTCGCCGACGAGGTCAAGGCGGACAAGAACCACCCGGCTCGCCAGTCCATCCGCCGCAACCTGGACAAGTTCGCCGACGACCTGCAGCACGACCCGGGCATTATCCGCCGCGTGGAGGAGCTCAAGGTGGACCTGATGGGCTCGGAGCGCATGCAGCGCGCCCCGCAGGCCATCTGGCGCGAGTCGGCGGCCGCTATCATCGCGCAGGCCGAAGACCCGGACTCGATGCTGCGCGAGAAGATCCGGGACCTGTGCCTGCAGTGGGGCACCAATATCTGCGAGGACCCGCAGCTGCGCGCCAGCCTGGACCGCCGCATCAACGGCACCGCGGCCTTCCTGGCGGACAACTACTCCGGCGAGGTCACCTCGATCATCTCCGAGACCATCGAGCGCTGGGACGCGGAGGAAGCCTCCGAAAAGATTGAGCTCATGGTGGGCAAGGATCTGCAGTTCATCCGCCTGAACGGCACCATTGTCGGTGCGCTGGCCGGCTTGGTCATCTACACTGTTAATCACCTCATATTTGGCGTTTAGGGACGGTGTTCTGGGACTTCCCACTGGGCTCTCTCCGCGGCGCCGAATCCGCCTGCACGACCAGTTTTTAAAAATCCCATACCGGCACGACCTAAAGAACCGAACGAAAGTATTTCCCCGAGGAGAAAACCATGGCCGAGCACACGCAGCAGCCGAACAACGGAAACAACGACAAGTCCATCGCGGATTCCCTGAAGGGATCCTGGGGCTCGATCAAGGAGGCCGGCGCCTCCGCCCTGGGCGTGGCGAAGGACTTCACGGACCGCTTCCGCGAGGACCGCAGCAGCCACGTAACCGATAAGCCGGAGGTCGGCGAGGACGCCTCCCTGGTGGACAAGGCGAAGGCCGCCGCGAAGGACTACGGCGGATCCCTGCGCCGCGCGGTGGAGAGCACCAAGGACTCCGAGTCCTTCAACGCCGCCAAGGACAACTTCGGCCAAGCCTACAACGCCACCAAGGACGGCGTGAACGAGGCCGTCAACACCGCCCAGGAGCGCCGCCGCGCCAACGGTGCGACCACCGAGCAGGAAGGCGCCGGCAAGCACGCCAAGGGCGCGGATTCGGTGGCAGATCCGACGCAAGATATCATCGATGGAGAGGTAATCTCCACTGAGGACAACCAAGAGAAGTAGGTTTAACAGCTAGTGTTCTTTCTCGATAATCCCGTTATTTTCGTACTGACCGCGATCGAGATGGTGCTGTTCTGGGGCGTGGCCATCGCCGCCATCGTGGGCGCCGTGATGGCCGCCAACACCCGGGAGGACGCGTTCACGGCCGGGGACCGCCAGTCCAAGATGACGTGGGTTGCGATCATGGCCGGCTCGGCCCTGGCACTGCTGCTGAACCTGCCCTTCCTGAAGTGGATCGCGGCGGTCTGCGTGGGCGTCTACTGGTTCGACGTGCGCCCGCAGCTGCGCGCCCTCATCAACGGCGACTACCGCTACTAGGCTTTAGTGCCGCTATGTCGCTCAACGATGCCGAGTGGCTCGCCCAGCGGGTCTTCCGCGATCTGACCCGCGCGTCCCGGCCGCAGGTGGAGCGCGCCCTGCGGGAATCCGCCGGCCCCGTGCTGCTGAGCCCGCACCACCTGCCGCAGGCCGCCGCCGGCCACGTGGCGGCCGTCGCGGGCTTTCCCACCGGTAGGCACCACAGCCTCATTAAGGCCACGGAGGCCCGCCTGGCGGTCCAGAACGGCGCCGCCGAAATCTGGGTGGCAGTCGATGCCACCTTGAACGACCCCAACGCCCTGCTCACCGATCTGGTCACGGTCCGTGAGGCCTGCCCCGACCCGGTCGTGCTGGGCGTCATCCTCCCGGCTGCCGATGCCGCCGCCGACGCTACCGTGCTCGACACGGTGCTCGAGACGGCCGAGAAGGCCGGCTACCAGCGCGCCATCACCCGCGGCGACCAGGAGGGGTCAGAGACGACCCGCCTCGAGCAGGTCTACTGGGCGGATGCCCCCTTGGATACCGCGCAGCAGGTAGACGCGCTGGCCGCCGGCCGCGTGGCCATCGCCGCGCCTTAGGCCGGCTGCTGTTCCTGCTCGTTGGCGGCCCCGCCGGCGGCGTTCTGCGCCTCGGAGAGCTTGACGTTATCCCCGGCCACGGTGATCTTCAGCGTGCCCTCCTGGACCTGCACGTCCTCGATGGCTAGCGCGTTGCCGGCCATCTGATCGGACAGGCCGTCGGAGAGCGACTGGGTGATCTGCTGGGTGACCTCCGCGGGCAGCTCCATGCCGAAGAGGGTGGACTTGGTGGCCTCGATCTTCAGGTTGCCGTCGGCGGCGTGCGGGGTCAGCGACAGGGTGGCCAGCCCGCCGCCCAGCTGCACCTCGAGGACGTTCTCGGCGTCCTTGGAGGTGATGTCGGTGACCACGATATCGCCCAGCATGTCCAGGCCGGACTGCTCGCGCAGGCTGTCTTGGAAGGTCTTGAGCAGGAACTCGTCGGGCAGGGTGGTGGTGGCCACCAGGTGCCCGGCGGTCTCGGAGTTCATCTCCAGGTCGGTGACCTCGAGCTGCGCGGCGGGCTGGCCCTTGATGCCCGCGTCCGAGATGTCCAGCGTGGAGGGCACGTCCATGTTGATCTGCCCGATGGTGCCGCTGAGCACGCCGATGACCAGCGGGCTGGCGCCGAAGTTCACGGAAGGATCTTCCTGCATCACCACGCCGTCGGCCTCGGCGTTCTCGCGCAGCTGCGTCTTCATCCTGTCGCCGACGACCCAGCGCAGGCCGAACTCGGCCACGAGGACGAGAACCAGGAGGGCGACGAGCACCCCGACGATGATCTTCCAAGCCGTCGATGCGGCAGATTTCTTTTGAGCCATGCACACCAGTTTCGCCCATAACGGTGGGCTTCGGCAATGCGGGGCGCAAAAATCGCCCTAGGGGGCGACGAATTCCCAGTCCACGGTCAGCTGGTTGTCGCGCAGCCGGCGGCGGGAGGGCGCGATGGGCAGGCCGGCATCGCGAAGCAGGGCCTGGGCCATCCGCCAGCGCACGCGCGGGCCGTGCGGCGCCCAGCCGGCGCAGTGATCCCAGGCGCGATCCGCGGCCGAAAGCAGCTCGTAGATGCCCTCGCCCGGCACGTTGCGGTGGATGAGCGCCTTCGGCAGGCGCTCGGCGAGCTGGGAGGGCCGCTCCACGTCGAAGGGATCCCACGCCAGGGTCAGCGTCTGCGGGCCGGCAGCGTCCAGCAGGATCCAGGTGGCGCGGCGGCCCAGCTCGTCGCAGGTGCCCTCCACGAAGACCCCGCCCGGGGCCAGCCGCGCGCAGACCGTCTCCCAGGCCTCCGGAACCTGGTCGACGTCGTACTGGCGCAGCACGTTGAAGGCGCGCACCAGGTGCGGGCGGTAGCCGGCCAGCTCGAAGCCGCCGAGCTCGAATTCCACGCCGTCGCGCGGCGGCAGGACCCGCTCCGGGTTGACCTCCAGCCCCGTGACCCGCGTGTGCGGGTTGATCCGGCGCAGCCAGCGCGCCCATTCCACGGTGGTGGTGTGGGAGGCACCGTAGCCGACGTCGATGGCGTGCGGGACCGGGTGGCTGCGCAGCAGCGAGGCGATGTCCGGGTGGGCGTGCATCCACCGGTCGCAGCGCCGCAGTCGGTTGACCGCGGTGGTGCCGCGGGTAATGACGCCAAAAGGCCGACCCGCGCTGGGGTTAGCCTTCAGGTTATGCGCGTGGTCGGCCATTTAAGGAGCAAGCGTTTAGAGGTTGTCGGTGATCCACTTGTCGGTCAGGGCGCCCTCGTTGTTGAACAGCTCCTCGAGAGCCTCGCCCACCTTGGGCTCGATGGCAGCACCCATCATCGGGATGTTGACGGAGATCTCGTTGGTGTAGGCCAGGGTGGTGGTCTCGCCCTCGCCGGTCAGCTTGATCTCGCCCTTGAAGTCCACCGGGGTGCCCTTGACGTCGGCGGTGTAGTTGGCATCGGCCGCGTTGCCGTCCAGGTCAGAGGTGGTGAACACGCGCTTGACCTTCAGGTCCTGGGAAACCATGGCGCGCACGGCCTCCGGCAGCAGGGTGGTCGGCAGGATCTCGTACAGGATCGCGGTGTCGTTGGTGAAGTCGTGCACCTGGCCCGGATCCGGCGACAGGTTGGCTACCACGTACTCCCAGTAAGCCTCGGTACGCAGAGCTTCGTGCACCTTCTCGATGGGCTGATTGATAGTCACGGTGTTTTCGCTACGAGTTGACATGGTATACAGACTACCGTGGATAACGTGCCGAAAGAATTATTGACCCAGCAGCTGAATGAAATTGACGGGGTGGAGCTCGATCCACAGGTGACGTTCGCGGATCTGACCACCTTGCGCATCGGCGGCTCCCCGCGGGCCTGTGTGCGCGCCGCGACCCCCGAAGCAGCTGCCCAAGCCATCGCTGCTATCGATGCCTCCCGCGCGCCCCTAGTCATCGTCGGCGGCGGCTCCAACCTGGTCGTCGCCGAGGGCCAGCTCGACTACGTCGCCGTGCTGCTCGACTTTGACGCCGTGGCCATCGATGCCGAGACCGGCATCGTCCGCGCCCAAGCCGGCGCCAACTGGGACGCCGTGGTGGCTGCCACCGTCCAGGCGGGCCTGGGCGGCATCGAGTGCCTGTCCGGCATCCCGGGCAACGCGGGCGCCGTGCCGGTGCAAAACGTCGGCGCCTACGGGGCGGAGATTTCCGACGTGCTCACCCAGGTCAAGCTCTACCACCGGGAGAGTGGACAGACCGAGTGGGTGCCGGCCAGTGACCTGGAACTGGCCTATCGCTACTCCAACCTGAAGTTCACCGGCCGCGCCGTCGTGCTGGAAATCGAGCTGCAGCTGACCACCGACGGGCTCTCCCGGCCGCTGCGCTTCGGCCAGCTCACCGACACCCCGGGCGAGCAGCGCCCCGTCGCCGACGTACGCGAGCAGGTGCTCAGCCTGCGCCGCGGCAAGGGCATGGTCCTAGACGCCAGCGACCACGACACCTGGTCCGCCGGCTCCTTTTTCACCAACCCCATCGTGCCCAGCGCCGTCGCCGATTCCATCCAGGCCGCCACCGGCGAGGACTCCATGCCGCGCCATGTTGTTTCTGGTGGTGCTTCTGTTGGAAACGGCGAGAGCGGCACCCAGGAGAAACTGAGTGCCGCGTGGCTCATCCAGCGCGCCGGCTTCGACAAGGGCTACCCCGGCCACGGGGCCGCCACCCTGTCTACCAAGCACACGCTGGCGCTGACCAACCGGGGCGGGGCCAGCGCGGACGACATCGTTCGGCTCGCCCGCGACATCCGCGCCGGGGTAAAGAAGGCCTTCGGCGTGGAGCTGGTGCCCGAGCCGGTCTGGCTGGGCGTGAGTATCTAGCTGCTTGTCCTCGGGCTGCTTGTCCTCTAGCTATTTGTCCTCGGCCATGACCTGGTCCCACTCGTCCTTCTTGTCCAGGAAGGCGCGGGCGGCTTCCTGCGCGCCCTCGAGGGAGTGGTTAGCGCCCCAGCCGCACTGGACCTCGTTGGCGGCGGGGACCTCGGTGGCGTTCAGGATGTCGTTGAGCCCGCCCTCGAGCGCGCGCAGCAGCTCCTCGCGGCCCATGCCGTTGGTGATGGCGTAAAAGCCGGTCAGGCAGCCCATCGGGGCAAAGCCGATGAGCTTGTCGGTGTAATTGCGCATGAACTGGGCCATCATGTGCTCGATGGAGTGCATGGCCTTCGGATCCAGGTGCTCCTTGTTGGGCTGGCAGAAGCGCAGGTCGTACTTGATGACCTCCTTGCCATCGCCCAGATCCGTCTTGCCGGCCACGCGCACATACGGCGCGGCCACCAGGCGGTGGTCCAGCTCGAAGGATTCGACGTTCGACGGGGTCTTTTCGGAAGCGTTGTTCTTCTCAGTCATACCTCCCAGTCTAACGACACCCCGCCGGGGAGGGTGTCCATTTCTTGCGCACCCAGCGGGTGCTTTAAGGTCTATAGCTGTGACTAAGCACGAACCGGCGGACGCTGTACCCGTGGAGACCGTCGTCCCCATGGACGGCTCCGACGTCCTGCGCGTGGCCGGCCACTCGGAGGACGCCGATCCCTTAGCCCGCAGCAACCGGCTGCGCAAGGACAGCTGGGCGTTAGTCGTCCGGCGCACCTGGCGCGACTTCTTCCACGACGGCTTCTTGGACCGCGCCGCCGCGATGACCTACTTCACCCTCATGGCCTTTGCCCCGACGGTGCTGGCGGCCTATTCCATCGCCACGCTGCTGTTTGCCAGCCGCAAAGAAGAAGTTCTGCGGCTGACCTCGGAATTCATCGACCAGTACCTGCCGCAGACCTTCGAGGAACAGGCCAATTCCATCGTCGGCTCCATCATCGGCTCGACGGCCGAAGGCACCCTGGCGCTGGTGATCTCGGTGCTCATCTCCCTGTTTTCCGCCTCCGCCTACGTGCGGGCCTTCTCGCGGACCGCGAACCTGGTCTACGGCCGGATGGAGGGCCGCAGCCTCATCCGCACCTGGTCGCTGATGTGGGGCCTGACGGTGGTGCTGGTCATCGGCGCGGTCATCGTGCTTTTTGCCAACCTGCTGCGCGATACCATCGTCACCGGCGCCATCCAGCCCGTCGCCGACCAGCTCGGACTCCAAGAGGCCGCCGAATTCCTCATCAGCATCTTCCTGCCGGTGTGGAACTGGCTGCGTTTCCCCATCACGCTGCTGGTGGTCCTGACCCTGGTGGCGGTGCTCTACCACTACGCGCCCAACGTGCGTCCCGAGCGCTTCCGCTGGCTGACCCTGGGCTCCATCGTCGCTGTCGGGGTCAACGGCCTGGTCTGGTTCGCCTTCGGCCTGTTCGTGCAGTACGTGGCCAGCATGAGCGCCTACGGCGCCATCAGTACCGTCATGGCCCTGTTCGCCGCGATCTGGATCATGAACACGGTGCTCATCGTGGGCATCAAGATCGACGCCGAGATCCTGCGCGCCAAGGAACTGCAGCTGGGCCTGCACTCGGAGCAACACATCCAGGCCGCCCCGCGCGACGACACCGCCGCCCGCGCCCAACTCGCCGCCCAGGAAGACCTCTGGGCCCGCTCCGGAGACATCCGCGACGCCGCCGAGGCCGACAGCCCCGAAACTCCGGACGAGTCCTAGGCAGTCGCCAGCCCCGGGGTATAGGGCCAGCGCCTGCTAGCCGATCAGCAGGAACGCGAACAAGGTGTTGAGCACCGTTGCGGCGACCATCGGTACGGCGGTGCGCTTGACCAGGCGGACGGGGTTGACGTTGATGGCGCCGGAGACGATGATGACCGCGGCGTTGACGGGGGAGGCTTGCCGCATCAGATTCGAGGTGCCCCAGATTGCGGTGAGCATCTGCGGGGCGTGGATGGACGTGTCGGCGGCCAGCGAGGGAACGACCTCAGAAAAGGCGAAGTAGGGAGCAGTACCAGACCCAGTGAGCGCGGCCATCGCTGCGGTGGCTAGCACGAAGATGAGGACGATGACCACGGCGGCGCCGCGCGAACCTTCAGTGGCGCTAATGAGCATGTCGATGACGCCCATTTGCGTGATGCCCTCGATGAGCACCGCGGCCGCGACCAGCAGGGCCACGACGCCAGCCGCACCTTCGCCCATCCCCTTGAAGAAAGACTTGCCGGAGTCGAGCGCGCCATTGATAGAGCGGTGTCGGGCAGACTCAATCACCATGGCGATGAGGAGGGAAACCACCGTGACAGGGAGAATGCCAGCCTCGAAAGGAAGGGCTCCCAGCCGGTTTAGAGCAGCCGAAATAAGAATGAGCACTAGCGGAAGCAGGGGCAGCAGGGCGTAGTAGCGCGGTAGGCCTGCGGCGCGCTCGATGGCGTCCCGTGCGGTCTGGTCTGAGGCGTCGGTAGGGACGGCATCGTCGGCAGTAGCGGCTTTATCCGCGGCGGCCTCCTTCAGGTCACAGCGGCGCTGCCACCACACGTGGATGAATGCTGTAATGACCAGCGTCGGAACGGTGGCCCAGGCGACCGAACCGTAAACGAATTCAGTGACGGACATGTCGGTGAGATCGGCGCCCTGGATGAGGCCGGCCTCTAGCGGGGTAGGGATGATGGTCGAAGACGTGACCACAATGGCGCCCACGGTGAGCGGAGTCAGCCCCGCGGCGATGAGGGCCGGCAACAGGGTGGCTACCAGGAGCAGCGAGAGGGAGGCGGCCGAGGGAATAACCAGGGAGAGCAGGTTACCTATCAGGAAACCGACTGGCACGAGCCAGTAGGAGCCCTTAAAACGGCGCAGCGGGCTGGAGAGCGCGACGACTGTCTTCGCGTCCGCGCCGATATGGCGCATATAAGACACGAAGCCGAAGAGCACCATGATCGCCATACCGATGCCGGAGAAGCGCTCCTTGAACAGGGATTCCACGACGAGCAACTGGTCGTAGAAGGAATTACCGGTGGGGTCGATTTCGGTGGCTCGGAACTCGGCGCGGCCGGTGGCAGCGGCGAGCATTAAGAGGATGACGCCAGTAAAGAAAATGGCAGAAGCTGCGTGAACCTTCTTGTAGATGAGGTAAGTCACCGCGGCGATGGAAAGCAGGGAGATGAACAGGTAGAGCATAAGGAGCCCTTTCGCTGATGGAGAGAGACAGGACTTGTTATAACCATTGCTGTTTTAGGATATCACCATCGCAGGCCGGTCACTCCCGAAATGGGAATAGAAATGAGAATCGTTATAAAAGTCAAAGCGAGAGTTCCGGGCAAGTTTGGGGCTGGGAGCCCGTCCTGGAACGCAAAACTTGTCCGGAACTCGCATTGGGGTCGCCGGGAGTGCGTTGGATGCGCCGGCAGGCTTGGGCACTGCCGTCGCTGGGCCGCGGCCGGGACACCTCAGGGCGGTTTAAGGCTGCCCAGGGCTTCCCGGCAAGAAAAGAGAGTTCCGGGCAAGTTTAGGGCTGGAACCCTGCCCCGGAGGGCAAAACTTGTCCGGAACTCTCGTGGTGGCGCCTAGAGCGGCTGGAGTGCCTAGAGCGCTAGGCCTCCGGGTAGAAGCCGTCCGCGCCGAGGCGGGCGTTCTCGTCCAGGAGCATGGCGGCCTCGGCCTGCTTGGACTCGCCGGGCAGGCGGCGGGACTCGATGATCTCGAACAGCGGGGCGCGGCCCAGCATGCCGGCCTCGAAGTGGGCGTGCCCGCGGGCTAGGCGCTGGTTGGCGTGGGCTAGCCAGGCATCGGCGGCGTCTTGGCCGCGCTGTTGGCGCACCGCGGCGTAGAAGACGCCGGGGTGGGCGTAGACCAGCAGGGCGCCGACGTGGCCGAAGCCCAGGGAGGTCAGCGCCGCCGCGCGGACGGGCTGGCCGCCGCCGGCAAGATCCAGCGGGCTGCGCAGCCAGACCAGGTTCTTCGCCTTGGGCGCAATCAGCGGATCCACGCAGTCCAGCGACACGTTCGCCGGCAGGACGCCGGTGCGGAAGACGTCGATGAGCCCGCCCGTCTGGAACAGGGCCGCGCCCGCCTTGGAGTGGCCGGTCAGGGTCTTCTGCGAGATGACGAACAGCGGCTGGTCGGCATCGCGGCCGATGGCCGGCCAGAGCAGGGAGTGCAGCTCCGACTCGTTCGGGTCGTTGGCGTTGGTGGAGGTGTCGTGCTTGGACAGCACGCTCACGTCGTTGGGGGAAAGCCCCAGCCCGCGCAGCGACTTGGCCAGGCGGGAGTTCTCCCGGCCGCGGCCGGCACCCAGCGCACCCAGGCCCGGGGCCGGGATGGAGGTGTGCGCGCCGTCGCCGTAGGAGGCCGCGTGCGCGACCACGGCGTGGACCGGCAGGCCGAGCTCGGCGGCCAGGCTGCCGCGGGCCAGGATGACGGTGCCGCCGCCCTCGCCCTCGAGGAAGCCGCCGCGGCGCCGGTCGTTGGCGCGGGAGATGAACCGGCCGTCGATGCCCTTGTCCAGCATCGCCGCGGTCTCCGCCGTAGCGTTCATGTCGCCGAAGCCGGTCAGGGACTCGACCTGCACGTCGTCGATGCCGCCGGCGATGACCACGTCGGCCTTACCCAGGGCAATCTTGTCCACGCCCTCCTCGATGGACACGGCCGCGGTGGCGCAGGCGCCGATGGGGTGAATCATCGAGCCGTAGCCGCCCACCAGCGACTGCATGGTGTGCGCCGCGATGACGTTCGGCAGCGCCTCCTGCAGGATGTCGCTGGGCCGGTCGCCTCCCAGGAAGCGGGTGACGAAGACCTTGTGCAGGCTCTCCATGCCGCCGATGCCGGTGCCCTGCGTCGTGGCCACCTGGCCCGGGTGCACGGCCTGGAGCAGCTCGGTGGGGCTGAATCCGGCCTGGGTGAAGGCATCGACGGCCGTGACCAGGTTCCAGACCGCCATGCGGTCCAGCGAGTCCAGCATGTGGTCCGGAATGCCCCAGCGGGAGGCGTCGAAGTTGTCCGGCATCTGGGCCGCGATGGTGCGCGTCAGCGTGGCCTTGCGCGGCACCTGCACGCGGGCGCCCTTGAGGCGGGTGACCTCCCACTCGTCGTCGGCCGGCTGAATGCGGACGAAGTCCGGGTCGGCGGTGGCGATGTCGCGGGCGGACTGCTCGTCGGGCACGGTGAAGGTGATGTCGCGGTCCAGGAAGACCTCGGTGAGATCGATGGAGCCCTGGTCGACCAGGTGGTACTTGTCGCTGAGCGTGCGCACGCCGGCGCGCGCGACGACCTCGTCGCGGAAGCGGGAGTAGATCTCCTCCTCGGCGACCTCGTTGCCCTCGGCGTCGAACCAGCCCGGGTGCGGATCCTCCGACCAGGAAATCAGCCCGGTCATCCAGGCCAGCTCGAGCACGCCCGCGGCGGTCAGCTCGGCGCCGCCGTCGCGGTCCAGGCCGTATTCGGCCTCGAAGCGGGTGCGGCCCGAGCCCCAGGAGCTGACCTCGCCCACGCCGGCGATGACCACCAGGTCATCCAGGTCCGTCGTGACGGTGCCAACGCCTTCGTCCGGGGTGGCGCCCAGCACCGGCTGCTGCGGGCGCGCCGAGGTGGGCAGGGCGGTGATCGAGGCGGGGGCTTCGGCTACCTCCTCCGTCGCCGCCGGCTGGGCGGCGGCGTTTTCGGCCAGCTCGCGCAGGGACACGCCCTCCAGCCCGCCGGTCAGGTCGAGCTCGACCGGGGTCTGGGCGGCGCGCTCGCGGTTGTCGGCGGAGGCCAGGTCCAGCAGCTGCGCGGAGATCTCCTGCGGGGACCAGACGTGGATGCCGGCCGCCTCGGCGGCGGGCACCAGGCCGTCGTTGCCGCCCATCAGGTGGGTGCCGGCCACCCAGCCGATCTTCGCCTGCGCCAGGGTGACGCCGGCCGGCCAGCCGGCCTCGGCGCTCCACTTGGCCAGGATGGCATCGAGGGCGGCCTTGACCTCGCCGTAGGCGCCGTCGCCGCCGAACATGCCGCGGTTCGGCGAGCCCGGCAGCACGACGTGGCAGCGGGTGTCCACGGCCTGCTGCGCCAGGGAGCTCAGGCCCGCGATGGTGCGCTCCAGCGACCACAGCAGCAGGCGGGCTTGGTTCTCGGTGGCGGAGCCGGCATCGGCCAGCGAGCCGGTAACCGAAGGCGCGGCGAAGGGGAAGGCCAGCGTCGGGGTCAGCGCGGGCTTTAAGACCTTGACCTCGTTGCCCACGGACTCGCGCTGCTCGGTGCCGATCCACTCGATGAGCGAATCCACGTCGCGGAAGCTGGACAGGTTGGCCGGCACCAGCCACAGGGCCGCGCCCGGGGCGGCGTGGCGGGCGTAGAGCTTGCGGGCGAATTCCTTGCGGGACTGGCTGACCCGGGAGGCGGTCATGATGACCGTGGCACCCCCGGCCAGCAGGCCCTCCACCAGGGCGGAGGCAATCGAGCCCGGCGCCGCGCCGGTGACCAGCGCGACCTCGCCGGCAAAGTCGCCGGCCGGGTCCTGGCCCGCCAGCTTGGCGATGCCGCGTAGGCGCCGCTCGGCAGCCTCCGGCAGGTCGCCGTGCTCGGCCCACCAGGTGGCTTGCTCTGCGACGGTCTGGCCCGCGCCGCTAAAGCGGGCGGTGTCCTGGTCCGCCGTGTCGGCCGCGTCCGTCTCGCCCAGGGCGATGCGGGCAAGATCCTCGCGGGCGCTGGCCCAGCGGTCGTCGAAGAGGACGGCGCGGTTGGCGTCGAAGGACGGGGTGACCAGCTTGAGCCAGCCGGAGCCGAGCTCGGCCTCGACGGCCTCGATGAGCGTGGTGTCCGGGGCCTCGGGCGTGGTCTCCTCCGGGGTAAGTCCCAGCTGGTCGAGCACCTGGCGCGCGGCGGTGGCCAGCACGCCGTGTTCGCCGGTGACGGTCTCGGCGTAGGCCTCCAGCGCGGCGGAGTCCACCACGCCGCCGCCGGCCGCGGAGCTGGCCGCGCCCTTGCTGACGGTGACGGAGTGATCCGCCGCGACGGCCTCGATGGCCTGGTCCAGAAGGTCGGTGACCGCGGACTTGGAGCTGGCCGAATCCGGCAGGGTAGCCAGGCTGCCGCCGCGCACGGAGTCCTCCGCGCGGGTGCCCAGGAGTACCTCGGCCTCCACGAAGGCGGTCCAGGACTCGGGCAGGCCCCAGGTGCCGGTGACGTACTCGCCCACGAAGGCCGGCTTCAGCCCGGCGGCGCCGAAGAGCTGGCGCAGGCGGGAGCCGATGGCCTCGGTGAGCACGGAGCCGAAGGCGGCGTAACCGGGCGCGGCGGTGTTGACGCGTTCGCGCAGGGTGGCGACGTCGGCATCGGCGGCGCCGTCGATGGCGGGAACGCCGATCTCGGCCGACATGTCCATCAGCAGCTGGTTGCGGCGCGAGGACACGCCGTTGGTCAGCTCCTCGACGGTGTCCGTGTCATTGATCTGGGACAGGCGGATCTTGTTCTGGAAGGCAAAGAGCACCATGATGGCCTGCGCCGCGTCGAAGTTCAGCTCCGGGGCGGCAGCGGCCGGGGCGCCTGCAGCCGGGGCGGCCGTCGGGGCAGCAGGCGTAGACGGAGCCGGGGCAGCAGGCTGGGCAGGCGCGGGGGCCGCGGCCGGCTCAGCGGCAGTGGCGCTCGGCTCAGCTGCGGAGTCCGAGTCCGCGGCCGAGGACTCCTCCGGCGCCGGGGTGGCCGGGGCGGAGCGGACGTCGGCGAGCATGACCTGGTCCTGGTCGCGCTCGACGTTGAAGACGGGCAGCTCGAGCCCGGCCACGGCGAGGGAGCGCTGGGCCAGGTTGGTCAGCGTCGGGGAGCTGGCCAGGCCGACCTCGATGATCTGGTCGACGCGGCCGAAGAGCAGCTCCTGGGTCTCGATCCAGCGCACCGGGGAGGCGAACTGCCAGGACAGCAGCTCGATCATGAGCAGGCGAGCCAGCTGGTTGTCGTCCATGTCGTCCACGCGCAGGTCGTCAAGGCGGCCGGAGGGCGCCAGCGGGGCGACGGCGTCGACGAAGTCCTGGGTCAGCTCGAAGGGGCGGGCCACCAGGTTCGGCACGTAGCGGCCGACCAGGGCGTCCAGGTCGAGCTGCTCCGGCAGGAGCTCGTCCAGCTTGTCGGCAAACGCCGGCACGCCGTCGCGCAGCACGCGGGAGTGGAAGGGCACGTCGATGCCCGGCACCATCACCACGGCGCGGTCCTTGATGGCGTTGGTCTTTTCCAGCAGCGCGGCCAGGCCGGCCTTGGTGCCGGCCACGGAGTACTGCTGACCGGCGATGTTGTAGTTGACGATCTCCAGGAACTCGCCGGTGTCTTCGGCCACGCCGGCGACGTAGTCGGCGACGTCCTCGGCCGGGATGCCCACCATGTTCGGGCGCAGCGCGGCCATGGCGTAGTTGGAGTTGCCCTCGGCATCGCGCGGGACCAGCGAGCCCATGGCGGAGCCGCGGGAGTAGACGATGTCGATAACACCCTCGAGGTCGAAGATGTTGGCCAGCGAGGCCAGGGCGGTGTACTCGCCCAGGGAGTGGCCGGCGTAGTAGGAGCCGGACGCCAGGGCGTCGGCCTCGCGGAGGCGCTCGGTCTGGGCGTAGGCGACCACGGCCAGGGCGACCTGGGTGAACTGGGTCAGGTGCAGCACGCCCTGCGGGTGGCGGAAGACCTCGCCGCGTACGGCCAGCTCGGTCGGGTTCTCATCGATGATCTGCTGGATGGAGAAGCCGAGGTGGTCGCGGGTGTGCCGGTCAGCGCGGCGCCAGATCTCGCGGGCGGCCGGGGAGGCGTCGCGGTCGCTGCGGCCCATGCCGGGGGCCTGGATGCCCTGGCCCGGGTAGACGTAGGCGGTGCGCGGCTGGGCCAGCAGGGCCTGGCCGACGGAGACGACCTCGCCGTCGATGCGGCAGGTGACCTCCAGGGCGGCGTGGATGCCCTTGCGGCCGACGCGCTCGACGGTGATCTCTACGGCATCGTTGAGCTGGACCATCCCGAACATGGAGTAGGTCCAGCCCACCACTCGGCCCTGGCGCCCGGCCAGGTGCTGGGCGGTGGCAGACAGCCACATGCCGTGCACCAGCGGGGCGGACAGGCCGACCAGGCCGGCGGCGTTGGCGGAGGTGTGGATCGGGTTGTAGTCGCCGGAGACCAGCGCGAAGGGGGTCATGTCAGCCGGGGCGGTGACCACGGCGCGGTCCAGGAAGGAGCGCGGTGTGGATTCCACCTTGGCGGCGGACTTGCCGCCGCCCCACTCCGGGGCGGGGCTGGGCTGGTTGTGGCCGTGGGCGCGGCCGCGGATGGCAAAGCGCTGCATCTGGGTGGCCACGACCTCGCCGCTGGCGTGGTCGCGCAGCTCCAACTCGACGGTGACGATCCGCCCGGAGCTGGACTCCTCAATGGCCGAGCACCAGGAGGTCACGTCAATGCGCCGGCGGTCGGCCAGCTCCTCGAGCGGGACGCGCACGTCGATGACGTGGTTGAGGTGGACGGCGTTGAGCAGGCCCTCGATGACCGGGTAGCCATCCTCCAGCTGCCCGGAGCCCAGGGCGGTGTAGATGGCCGGCCAGCAGGGCCCGACCAGCACGTCCGGGGTGCCGGCGGCGGGGCTGGCCGATGCCTCCTCGGCCGGGGTGCTCGCCGGCAGGGCCGCGCCGGTCACGGCGGTGTGGGCGGACAGGAGGGAGGCCGGCAGGTGGAAGGAATAGTGGGCGACGCCGAAGGGGGTGGACTCGGTGATAGAGCCCGGCACGATCTGGGGCATCTCGGTGATTTCGTCGCCCTGCTCGGCGGTGGAGCCGACGCCGGCCAGGCCGGACAGGAGGGCGAAGACGGAGTCGGGCAGGCGCTCGTCGGAGACGACCGGGGAGCCGCCGGTGGCCACGTCTGCCGGCAGGTCCACCGGGACGGTGACCTCGCGGACGTAGAAGGGGCGCTCGTATTCCGGCAGGTTGTCCCAGTAGGAGTCCGCGGTAATGCGGATGGACCAGTTGCCGTCCTCGTCCTGGATGAGGTCGTAGGCGTCCGGGTCCATCTCGTAGGCGGGGTTGGCCATCAGGTGGCCGTGCCAGACCAGGGTGGGAGCGGCGCGCAGGAAGGCGGCGGCATCGCGGGCGTCGGCCAGGCGGGAGAAAGCCTCGACCGGCTGCTGGCCCGCGGTCTCCAGGGACTGCGTGGTGCCCTGCTCGAAGCGGGCGAGCAGCTCGGCGACGGGCTCGTTGAGTTTGGTGATACCAGCAACGGCCACCGGGCCGGGGATGATGCGGACCTGGTCGGCGGTGTAGCGGGCGTCCTGGGCCTGCCAGAGGGTGTCCTTGCCGAACCAAGTCTTGAGATCGCCATCGATGGCGGGCACCCACGGCATGGGCTTGACGTGCTTGTAGTGCAGGGAGATCCACCAGGCGGCATCGCGCGGCGAGACCTGGACCTCGTTTGCCTCCGGGTAGGCCTCCAGCAGCCGGGCGGCGGCGGCCGGGGCGTCGGCGACGTCGTCGACGGTGGCAAAAAGGGTGTCGATCTCGCCGTGATCGGCGGCGTTGAGGCGCGCCTCGATGCGGTGGAGCAGGTCGAGGAAGCGGTCGTCCCAGCTGGGATCGGCGAAGGGGTGGGCCAGCTCGACGAAGCGGTTGACCCACTCGGCATAAGTCATGGTCTCCACGTCGCCGAAGTAGGGCTTCGAGGTCTTGGCGAGCGCGGCGATGATGTCCTCGCGCCAGGCGTCGTAGTCCTCGATGGGCAGGGAGGTAATAAGGCGGGAGGCCTTGGCGAAGGAGTTGTCCAGGTCGTGGATGTCGGCCAGCAGGTGGGACTGGGAGGAGGCCACGCCGCCGGTGCCCTGGCCGCGGCCGACCCAGCCGCCGTTGTCGTTCGGGGTCACGCCGGGGGTGTCGACCAGCAGCTGCTTGACGGAGTCGGTGGCCTTGGCCTCCTTGGTGGCCATGGCGACGGTGCCGATGAAGACGGCATCGACGGGCATCGCCGGCAGGTCGTAGTCGGTGGACCAAGAACCGGTCAGGTAGGTCGCGGCGCGCTCCGGGGAGGAGATGCCGCCGCCGACGGCCAGCAGCACGTTGCGGTGGGCGCGGATATCGGCGTAGGTGGCCAGCAGCATGTCGTCCAGGTTGACCCAGGAGTGGTGGCCGCCGGCGTGGCCGTCCTCGACCTGCATGAGGATGACCGAGTCCGGGTTGGCGGCGGCGATCTTCAGAGTGTCCTGGATCTGGCGGGCCGTGCCCGGCTTGAAGGAGACGAAGGGGAAGCCGTCCGCGTGCAGCTGATCGAGCAGGGCCGTGGCCTCGTCGACCTCCGGGATGCCGGCGGAAACGCACACGCCGTTAAACGGGGCGCCGGCCGCGCGGGCCTTCGGCACGATGCGCGCCTGGCCGAACTGCAAGTTCCACAGGAAGCGGTCGAAGAACATGGTGTTGAACTGGACGGTGCGGCCCGGCTTGAGCTGCGCCTCCAGGTTCTTGCGGTGCTCGGTGAAGACCTCGTCCGAGTACATGCCGCCGCCGGCCAGCTCGGTCCAGTGGCCGGCGTTGGCGGCCGCGGCGACGATGTCCGCGTCCGCCGAGGTCGGCGTCATCCCGCCCAGCATGATGGGCGACAGGCCCGTGGCGGCGGAAAAGTGCGTCTGGGTGTAGACGCCGCCGTCCGGCAGGCGCACCAGGCGCGGGGCGAACTCGGAGTAGTCCGTGCCCTCCGGCAGCTCGTTGCCCGGGGTGGCCAGCGCGTTGCGGGCGGCGGCGGTGGTGGCGTCCACGATGGCCACGCCGGTGCCGGCCACCAGCGGCTGGGTTAGCTTGGTCAGGCCCTTGTCCAGGCTCAGCAGGTAGTCGGCGTCCAGGGCGGCGACGGTGGCCGGCCAGTCGTGCTCGTCGACCAGGATCTGCTGGGCGAGCGTGCGGGCGAAGTCTTCGTCGAGCCCGCACTTGCCGGCGAACTCGACGGTGCGCTCGACGGCGCCGGCCAGGCTGGCGTGGTGGAAGGGCAGGGCCACCGGCAGGTAGTCGAAGACGGGGGCGAGCTCGTCGCCGCCGAACTCGCGGGACTCCAGGCGCTCGTTGAAGGCGGCGGCCGCGGTGGCGATGGCCGTCTCCGTGGCGGCCAGGTCCTCCGGCGCGCCAGCGATGACGAAGTGGCGGCGGCCGTTGACCACCGCCACGGCGGCCTCACCGGCCAAGTGCTGTTCCACCTGCGTGCGGTCCAGGCCCCGGATGGAGAGCATGTGGCTGCGGGTGTCGTGGGCGCCGTGGACCTGGGCCGCGGCGGTGCCCATGAGCACGGCCAGCAGCAGAGCGTCCTGTGGGTTGTCCACCGCGGCCGCGCCCAGGGATCCCTGCGAGTGGCCGGCGGTCTGCGCCGCATCCACGTTCAGGCCGAGGTCGCGCAGCTGGCCCACGGCGGCGATCTGGCCCAGGACGATGCCCGGTACCGAGTAGGCCGGGAAGGCGTCCGCGTCGACGGCCTCGGCGGCCGGCGCGCCGGGCTTGTCCGTGGCCGCGGCCTCCGCGCTGGTGGCCTCCGGGCTGTTCAGCAGGGACTCCAGGCGCTCGAACACGCCCGGGCAGGTGGAGGCGATGGTCCGGGCCACCGGGCCGGCGGCCACGCGCACCTGGGCGAGCAACCCGGTCAACTGCTCCGCCTGCGGGCTCGCTCCGGCGGCGGCCACTGCCTCTTGCCAGGGGGAACCTTGGCCGGCGAAAAGGAGGGCCGGTGAGGTCTCAGCGGCGTTTAACGTCAACAAGGGAGTCAAAGACATATAGGTGTCTACCTCGATTTTTCTGGATTTGGCAACAACTTGCGTGGCACCAACTTCTCCTGTTGCTGAGAACTATGTTGTTAGCAATAGGAAATCAATGCGGTCTAGACACAGTAACCCATCCCACAGCCGCAGACGTACCGCCACGCGCGAAATGTGAGTAATTACTCATATTTTGGGGGCGGGTGACTTCCTCGCGCGGCCGGCGCCGAATCCGCCGGGCGCGGACGCGAATCTGCCGGGAGCGGTTTCGCTGGGCCCAGTTACTGTGCGGCGGCAGCGCCCAGGCGTCGAAACTAAGTAGTTATCTAGATAACGTGAATATTAGGTTGCGAGTTTCTTGCTGAAAGTCTCCGACGGCAAGCCAAAGGCCTTGCGATGCGCAGATGGCCGAGTTATAGGAGGTCTTTTGCGTGATCGGGGGGTATCAAGCGAAAGCCATTTGCCTACTGGTGTTGGTCGCAGGGAGACATTTGATCCGCCGCCTGCTTAGGTTCAGGCATAATTGGCGAGTATGAGAGGCGACGTAAACGACATTGTTCGGATATTTGACGGCAACGACACGGAGCTTGTTATCCCCGTCTACCAACGCAATTATGACTGGAGTGAAGAACAGTGCTCGAGGTTGTTTGATGATCTTGTTGAGGTCATCAAACAAGGGCGTCTAAAACATTTCTTCGGGGCAGTCGTGGGGAACCCGGAGACCAAATTTCGTTGGGTTATCATTGATGGTCAGCAACGTATCACGACCGTTAGCCTGCTTATCTTGGCTTTGGTGGATTCGCTAGATGCTGAGGAAATCGAATCGGAAGACCCAGAGTTGGCCGACAGACTGCGGCGTAACTATCTAGAAAACTCCGGCTCCACTGTCGCAGAACCGAAGCTCAAACTGAAGCCAGTCAAAGACGACATGGATTCTTACCGGCGGCTGCTGACCGGGCAAGAGTTTAATGAGCGCTCCAACGCCACCGCGAACTACCGCTATTTCCGGGAGCGGATCGTAGCTGGTGAATTAAACGGCGATGAGCTCTGGGAAGCCATCGGGCGTCTACAGGCGATGATTCTCGATCTAGAACCGCACGATGAGCCGCAGCGAATCTTCGAGTCCTTGAATTCAACAGGTAAGAGTCTTACCGAGGCGGACAAGATCCGTAACTTGGTCCTTATGGGGCAGCCCGTGGACGTGCAAAACCGCCTGTACGAGGACTTTTGGAACCGAATCGAGCATAACGTCTCGTTCGAGACGAATACCTTTATTCGTTTGTACTTGGTGTCTCGTACTCGTAGGATGCCTCGTTTTGACGCCTTGTATGACGCTTTCAAGAAGTTCTTGGTGAATGAGGGGCGGGAAGTAGAAGAAACGTTGCGTTTAATGCGCGACTATTCCGAGTATTTCCGGGATCTCAACTCCGCGCAGACTGGGGTCCCCTACGCTGACAAGAGGCTGCGTCGATTAAATCTTGCCCCGCACGAGGTGGCCATGCCGGCGTTGATGCCCCTGTTGGCGGACTATCGGGAAGGTGCCATTTCCGCTGATGACTTTGCTAAGACTGTAGAGCTCATCGATTCCTACATTTTCCGGCGCCTTGTGGTGGGATTGCAGACGAATGCTCTAAATAAGATCTTTGCCACCCTGTACAGCGAGGCTCGAAGAATTCGACATGGGGGGCTTCCATCGCTGATGTGATTGCATTCCTGCTCTACCGGCGCGCAGATACATCCGGCGAGTTTCCGGATGACGAGAGATTCGCTGAAGCATTCAAGACTAAGAACTTCTTCAACTTCCGCGCTCAGAACCGGCGGTATCTCTTTGAATGCCTGGAAAATGGGTTTTCTAAGGACACCGTGGACATTGCGAACGCACTTGAGAGAGGAGACTTGTCCGTCGAGCACATTATGCCGCAAACGCTCACAAAGGAGTGGCGAGCATCCTTGGGGCCGGAGGCCGAAGAGATTCATCAGACTTGGCTGCACCGTATCGGCAATCTGACCGTTACTGGGTACAACTCCGAATACTCCAACTATTCGTTCCAATTGAAGAAGACGGTTGAGGAGGGCTTTAACGCTTCGCCTTACCGGCTCAATCGATTGGTCAAGACCGAAAACGAATGGGGCGTGGAACAGATGCGTCGCCGTACCGATGACTTGGTTGAACAGGCTTTGACGTACTGGCCGATGCCTTCGAGCGAATTCGAGCCGAAGCGGGAACCCCTGCCGCAGATTCCCATGGGGGAGGACACGGACTTTAGCAACCGGAGAATCGTTGCCTACGATTTCGATGAGATGTCTGTGGCGGTTAGTAGCTACAGGGAGCTGATGCGTTCCCTGATTAAGCACTTCGTGACGCAGAGAAGGGATGACATCTTTGCGTATGCGGCAGGACCTTCAGTCGGATTCACTGCGGGGGCGAAACCTGCCAATAGGTATCAGGAAGAAATTGTTCCTGAGCTGTGGGTGACGACTCGAAATTCCACTCGCGACAAAATGACGATTCTGCGGAGTCTTTTTGCCCACCTCGATTTGGACCCAGATGAATTGGTATTCACTCTGCGCCCGGAACCCGCTAGGGAAGAAGAAGCTGAGGAAGAAGGGTGTTTCTCCGATGTCATTAAATACTTGCCGCAGTTCGAAGCGCTAGAGGGGACGGACGCTACCGAAGAGGATATTGCTCCCCTGCGTGCTGGGCTTGAAGGCGCAATGGCAAGCCATTTTCCCGAGCCTCTACCCATGCGGGATACGGGGAATTTGCTCACGGAAGCGACTGAGTCAGAGCTTGAGCCGGAGGAAATCGCGGCGGCTTTTCAGTCGTTGGTTGCTGTCGACAAGCTGCTCTCGGGCCAATACCGAAACGCAGTTGTCAATGGCACTGTATCGGCATTGCTGAGGCAGCTGAAACGATTTAATTAGGTCTAATTGCTGCGCTGGGTCAACGTCTAACTTCGCTACGAACTGTGCAGGGGTAAAACCCTGATGTTTTTAAGCAGGAGAGAGCTCGTAAACTGTGACCTAGAGCTAGCATCACCCCCTTAACAGGGGTGGTTATTGGCTGATTGGGCGGAAGTATTTATCCACGTCACAGAGCTTTGGAATATCTTGAGACGCCTCTTTGCCGGGTTTTGCTAATTTTCTACGCTATTTTCATGAAACAGATCACTGTGACTGGCTACACACGGTAGCTTAGAGTGCAACCTCATCACAGGTTAGTCTCATGAAAATGCCGGTGCAGCTCAGTTGCTGTTATCCCGAGTGGCAGGGTTGCACCCAAAGCATGGAGGTATCTCCCCCCCCCCTATGACAGTTAAGAAGATCATTGCCACCCTGGCAGCCGGTTCCCTGACCCTTGGGTTGGCTGCCTGTGGGAGTGGCGGATCGTCCGCCGGAGGCAACTACGTACTAGCTAACGGCACTGAACCACAAAATCCCCTAATGGGGTTGCCCGCAAATCGTGGACACGTAGTGGAGCTACCTAGTGGTTAGGCAGCTATTTCTTTTCTGCTGGTGGTT
>NZ_JBPPVW010000016.1:0-46650 GCF_053546955.1 Corynebacterium sp. 32222D000AT
GCACCCGCCTGGCCGGCCGGCCGGGCGGCGCCCGCCGGGGTTGCCGGGGCAGCCGGGGTGGCCGGGGTGGCATCGTGAGCCGGGGCCGACGTGGGAGTCGATTCCGGGGTCGCCGCGGGGCGGTTCTGGGCTTCGTTATCGTGGGCTGACACGTCAGACATTTTACCTTCGCCTAAGCTAGTCGGTTAATTTTTGGTTAAGTACTATGGAGGGCATGGGACGCCTCATCCTTCTCCTCCTCATCGTTGCCGCCGTCATCCTAGTCTGGAAGGCCTTCGGCCCCGGCACGTGGGGCAAGCGGACCGAAATCCAGGCGGATAACCGCGCCCCAAGCCCCAAGCAGATCAAGGGCCCGGATGATGACGAAGAGTTCCTGTGGAACATTGAGAAGCAGCGCTTCAAGGAGCGCCGCGCGCGGGAGGCGCGGGAGGCCGAGCAGCGCCGCCAGCAGGAACGCCAGCGCCGGCAGCAGCCCCCGCAGGACGAGACCTAAGCCCCGCGGGCATGTGGGTGCGGCCTACTCGGACGCGTCCTTAAACGTGAGCTCCAGGCCCAGCGCCTGGGCCACGGCCGCGACCTTTTCCCACCGCACGCCCGTGCCGCCGTGCTCGATGGTGTGCAGCGTCGAGCGGGACACGCCCGCGTCCTCGGCGAGCTTTTGCTGCAGGATGCCGCGCTCCCGGCGGCACCGGGCCAGGTACTCGCCCAAGTGCAGCAACTGCGGATTGTCCCCGGCCGGCTTGCCGGGCTTGTTACGAGTGCGGTTTTCCATTCGGTAGACCTCCCGCCACCAATCGCGGCAGTAATGAGCTAGTGGGAGTGAGCTAGTGGGAAGCTCGCGGCTAGTTCAGGCCCGCGTAGGAGTGCAGGCCGGAGACCACCATGTTAATGAAGAACAGGTTGAAGATCATGGTGGCCAGCGCCAGGATGTTGACCCAGGGGGCGTACTTGCGGGCCGAGGGGGTCGCGCGCATGTGCAGGTAGGCCGCGTAGAGGATCCAGGTGGCAAAGGAGACGGTCTCCTTCGGGTCCCAGCCCCAGAAACGGCCCCAGGCGGACTCCGCCCAGATAGCGCCCAGGACAATGCCTAAGCCAAGGGTGGGCAGGGTGATGACCGCCAAGCGGTAGGCCAGCTGGTCCAGCTTCTTCGCCGAGGGCAAAATCATCGTGATGGTGCCCAGGAAGCCATGCTCCTCGCCCTTGGGCTGCGCGCGGCGCAGCAGATACAGAATCGAGGCGATGCCGGAGACAATACCGATGGACGCGCCCACGGAGACCGTGGTGACGTGGATGGGCAGCCAGTGCGACTGCAGCGCCGGGACGACCGGGGCGGACTCCGCGTACAGCTTGGTGGAGCCGTAGAACAGGAGGGCCAACATCGGGGTCAGCAGCCACGGCCACAGCGGGCGCCACTGCTTGCGTTGCAGGGAGATCGCGGCGACGACCATGGTGCCGGCGGTGACCATCAGGACGTACTCGTAGAGGTTGCCGAACGGGAAACGGCCGGTGGCCAGGCCGCGCAGGACAATCGCCACCAGGTGCAGGACCACGGCCAGCCAGATGAGCGACTGGGTCATGTTGCCAATCTTGTCGGCGCGGCGCTCACGGTGTGCAACCTCGTCCGCGGTCGGGGCGGGCTCGGCGCCCGAGGCCCCGACGGGGGTGGCGGCGGCGTCGCTAGACCCGGCGCCCACCGCGGCGAGCTCCTTGTTTTCCTTGCGACCCTTCGCCTTTTCTTCCTGGGCCGCGCGGCGGGTCTCCAAGAGGCTCTTCATGCGCCCGTAGTACATCAGGGACATGAAAAGGGCGACGATATAGATGACAAACGCGGTCTGTACCGCGATGTCCGAAAAGTTCGACAGGTTCTGATCGACCGGCATACACACCTACTCTGACAGATTGCGTTCGCAGATTAGACTACCCCTGGCCAGCACGGGAATCCAACTTTAGATGGAGAGGATTATCTGTCTTCGTAATCGTAGAGCTCGTCCTCTTCCGTCTCCTCCGGATCGGGCAGCTCCAGCAGCTCACGGTAGAGCACGTGGAACTCTTCCGACCAGCCGGCCCGGTCCGTGCGCGACAGGCCCGCCATCTCAATGGCGGTGGTGCCGTCGGCGTTCGGGCGCAGGCGCACCCACACGCGGCGGCGCTTGATGACCAGCGAGCCGACCAGGGAGGCCAGCATGACCAGTGCGGAGACGAGCACCCAGAACTGCATCGGGTCGTAGGAGACCTGGTAGTTGGCGAACTCGTTGGCGCCGTCGAAGGTGACCTTGGTGCCGTCGTCGAGCGTGACCGACTCGCCCATCCCCAGGTTGACGCGCTCCAGCTTCTGCAGGGCGCCCGAGTGCATCAGCGTCGAGTCCAGGGAGAAGATGGACTGCGCCGTGCCGGTGTCCAGGCCCGCGTCGCCGCGGTAGATGTCGATGGCCAGCGCCGGGTCCATCATGGACGGGAAGGACGAGGACAGCAGCTCGCCGTTCTCGCCGGACCAGCTGGCCGTCGGCGCGAACAGGCCCTGGATGGCCAGCTGGTTCTGGCGGCGCTCGTAGAGGTCCGGGTACACGCCGGCCGGCGGGTCGAAGCGCATGGCGCCCGAGGACAGGAAGTTCGTCAGATCGTCCGGGCGGAACTGCATGGTCTGCGTGCGCTTCTCCCCGTCCGGCCACTCTACCGTCACGGTGGGCGCGAAGCCGTGGCCCTGCAGGTAGACGCGGTTATTGGCCAGGCGCAGCGGGTGGTTGACCTTGAGCTCGTAGTCGTCCCAGGCTTCTTCGCTGGCGTAGATGTCCTCGCCCTCGGCGTAGGAGACGTTCGAGGTAAACATCTCCGCCTGTCCGTTCGGCAGGTAGTCCGCGGTGAAATCGTGCGCGACCAGGCAGAAGGGGTGCAGCCCCGTGCCGTCGAAGAGCGGGCCGGCGCGGAAGGAGTCGTAGTTCGACGTCGAGGTGTTGCAGAACTCGGTGGATTGCTCGGCATCGGAGGCAGAAACGTGCTTGCCGGACTCGGTGACCACGATGACCTGGCCCTCGTAGTAGACCATGCGGCCCACGGCGATGGTGACCAGCATGGCCACGAGCGCGACGTGGAAAATCAGGTTGGCCAGCTCGCGGGAGTAGCCGCGCTCGGCCGAAAAGGCCAGCGCCCCGGCGCGATCCTCGCCCGGCTCGTAGCGGGCCACGCGCCAGCGCTTGAACATCGCCTGGGTCTTGTCGCTGAGCTCCTCGATGCCGCGCTCCGAGGTGCCCTCGGCGTGCAGCGGCATGCGGGTCAGGAACTTGGGCGGGCGGGTCGGCTGAGTCTTCCACGCCTTGTAGTGATTCCACGAGCGCGGCAGGATGCAGCCGATGAGCGAGATGGTCAGCAGCACGAAGATGGCGATGAACCACGTGGAGGAGAAGACGTCGAAAAGCTGCAGCTTGTCGTAGATCTCGGCGATGGTGCCGTTGGTCTCGATGAACTCGTTGACGTTGGCCTCGTTGAGGTCACGCTGCGGCAGCAGGGAGCCAGGGATCGCGGCGACCGCCAGCAAAAACAGCAGCGCCAAGGCGGTGCGCATACTGGTCAGCCAGTTCCAGCCCCGCTTGAGCCAGGTGCCGATCTGTTTCACGAATGCTCCTTAACTAAATGAGGGTCGCGCCGTATTCCACGGTCCACTGCCGGATCCAGTTGATGAATTCTCCCCAGAGGCCCGTCAGCAGTGCCAGGCCCACCAGGACCATGGCCACGCCACCGATTAACTGCACGGTACGCGAGTGCTTACCCAGCCAGGAAATCGTGCGCATGGCCCGGGCCGAGCCCAGCGCCACGAGCAGGAAGGGCAGGCCCAGGCCGAGGCAGTAGCCGATGATGAGGATGGTGCCGCGCAGCGCCGTCATCCCCTCGGTGCCCGCGGACACGGAGATGATGGCGGCCAGGGTCGGGCCCAGGCACGGGGTCCAGCCCAGGGCGAAAACGCCGCCCAACAGCGGCGCGCCCAGCCAGGTGGTCCAGCGCTTGGGCGACAAGCGGGTGTCTTTTTGCAGCGCGGGCACCAGGCCCATAAAGACCACGCCCATGAGGATGGTGACCACGCCGCCGATACGCATGAGCGTGTCAGCGTTTAAGGTCAGCACGGAGATCGCGCCGAAGACGGAGACCGTCGCCAGCACGAAGACCACGCTGAAGCCGAGGATAAACAGCAGCGCCGCGCCGACCACCGCCCACTGGCGGCGCTTGCCCACGCGGGCGCCGTACTCCGCGTCGTAAGTCACCTCCCCGCCGACCACGCTGGCCAGGTAGGAGATATACCCGGGCACCAGCGGGACCACGCACGGGGAGGCGAAAGAGACCAGGCCGGCGGCGGCCGCGGCGATGATTCCTAACAGGATGGGCCCGGCCGCGGCGGTGTCCGCGAAGGTCTGCCCCAGGCCCGACTGGGCCACGATTAGCTGTGTCTCCATACGCTAGGCGGACTCCTGCTCTAGTTCCTCGACGACCTCCAGCAGGTCTTGGTCCGTGATTTCGCGCAGGAAGACGGCGGCCGGGCGGTGCTGCTTGTCCAGCACGATGGTGGTGGGCACGACCGCGGTGGGCACGCCACCCAGCGCCGCCGCTGTCTTGAACGGCGGGTCATAGATGGACGGGTACTCCAGGCCGTTGTCTTCTTTGAAGTCGCGCGAAATCTGCGGGTTGTAGTCGCGCACGTTGATGCCGAAGACGGTACCGGCCTTGTCTTCCTGGAGCTTTTCGTGCACCCGCTGCAGGTCGTCCGACTCGGAGCGGCACGGCGCGCACCACTGGCCCCAGGAGTTGAGCACCACGATCTGGTCGTCGAAGTCCGACAGGGAGATGGTCTCCCCCTCGTTCATCAGGTCCTCGCCGCTGAACTCCTGCAGCGGCTTGCGCTCCTCGGGCGCGTAGCGGATCTCCGTCTGCCCGCCCGGGGTGATGAACTCGAAGGTCTCCCCCGTGGCGACGGCGTTCTTGGAGTTTTCCTCCGACTGCTGGCAGGCGGGCAGGGTCAGCGCCGCCGCGATCAGCGCGGCAGCGGCGGCAACAAACTTGGAAGACATATACACCTGAAAATCTAGGCCGGGAAAATAGACCGTTGAATTAATAATGGGCAGCTAAAGAACTTAAAGACGAGGCCAGAAGGCTAGATCTGGTGGGCCGGGGACGAGTAATAGATGTCAGTGATCTCCTCGTTCTGGAAAACCAGGGAGGTCACGGACGCCAGATCGCATTCCCGCGCCCACGGGGCGTGCGGCAGGCGCAGGCCCAGCACGGTGCGCTGGACCATCACGATGGGCAGCTGGTGGGAGACCAGCACCGCCTCGTGGCCGGCGGCCTTGTCGCGGGCGCGCTCGACCGCGTTAATCATCCGATCCGCGATCTGGGTATAAGGCTCGCCCCAGGACGGCTCGAGCGGGTTGCGCATCAGCGGCCAGCGGCGCGGGTTCCACAGCTGGGAGCGCAGGCCCTTGGTCCGCAGGCCCTCGAAGCGGTTGCCCGACTCGATGATGGTCTTGTCCAGCTCCACGTCCAGGCCGGTGACCTTGGAGATGGGCTGGGCGGTTTCCTGGGTGCGCTGCAGCGGCGAGGCCGCCAGGTACGTCACGTCATGGCCGCGGAAGACTTCGGCCGTGCGCGCCGCCATGGAGTGCCCGCGGGACGACAGGTGGTAGCCCGGGATCCGGCCGTAGAGGATCTTGCCCGGGTTGTAGACCTCGCCGTGGCGGACCAGGTGGACGATGGTGGCAGTCACTAGTTCTCCTTTGTTGCGGCGGCAGCGACCTTCGCTGCCGTGGCAAGTGCGTTTTCAATCCTCTCGAAATCATTGTCGCTAAGCGCGTCAGATACAAACCAGGTCTCGAAAGCGCTCGGCGGAACCATGACGCCGCCTTCCAGCAGGGCGTGGAAGAAGGGGGTGAAACGCCAGGTCTCGGCCGTCTGCATGTCGGCGAAGTTGCGGCCCTCGCCCTCGGCGAAGCGGATGGAGAGCATCGACTCGGCGCGCTGGACGTGGTGGGCCACGCCCTCGCGCTCCAAGGCGCGGTGGATGAGCTTTTCCAGGCGGTCGGCCTGCTGCTGCAGGCGCGGGTAGAGCTCTTCGTCCGCCAGCTCCAGCGAGGCCAGGCCCGCGGCCATGGCCACCGGGTTACCGGACAGCGTGCCGGCCTGGTAAACCGGCCCGACCGGGGCGAGGTAGTCCATCACGTCGGCGCGGCCACCAAAGGCTGCGGCGGGCAGCCCGCCGGAGACCACTTTGCCGAAGGTCACCAGGTCGCCGGCGACGTGGTCGACGCCGTACCAGCCCTGGTGGGAGGTGCGGAAGCCCGTCATGACCTCGTCCAGGATGAGCAGCGCGCCGTCGGCGTGCGCGATCTCCTTGAGCGCGGCGTTGTAGCCCTCGTCCGGGGCGACGGTGCCCATGTTGCCGGCCGCCGCCTCGGCGATGATGCAGGCGATCTGGCCGGGGTTCTCGGCAAAAGCCTGGCGGACGGCCTCCAGGTCGTTGTAGGGCACGACGATGGTGTCCTGGGCCTGCGCGCCGGTCACGCCCGGGCTATCGGGCAGCCCCAGCGTCGCCACGCCGGAGCCGGCCGCGGCCAACAGAGCGTCCACGTGGCCGTGGTAGCAGCCCTCGAACTTTAAGACCTTCGGGCGGCCGGTGAAACCGCGGGCCAGGCGCACCGCGGACATGGTGGCCTCCGTGCCGGAGTTGACCAGGCGCACCTTGTCGACGGCAGTGCGGCCCACGATGGTCTCGGCCAGCTGCACCTCGGCCTCAGCGGTCGCGCCGAAGCTCAGGCCCTTTTCCACCGCGTACTGCACGGCTTCGACGATCTTCGGGTGCGCGTTGCCGTGAATCATCGGCCCGTAGGAGCTGACCAGGTCCACATAGGTGTTGCCGTCCACGTCCCACAGCTGCGAGCCCTTGCCCTGCGCAATAGCGCGGGCCTGCCCGCCGACGGAACCGTACGCCCGAACCGGGGAATCCACCCCGCCGGGGATCACTTTCTCCGCTCGTGCGAAAAGCTCGGCGGACTTGGACGTTGTCATGGCGCTAGAAGTAGGCATAGCCCACATTCTACGGGTTTTCGCGCTATACAAAAGTTGTAGCCGCCCGCACCCGCCCTGCGTGCTCCGCCGCCCTGCGCTAGGGTGGCGGCTGGAGCGAACTGGGTGGCCCGGACCTGCCACCTGCTCGGGGAAAACACACGCACACAGCACGCTCAGCCAACGCACTGAATCACCGACTACGCACACAAAGTAATCGAGAAACATTCGGGGGAATCTTTCATGCTGCCGCGCTACCGCACAGCCGCCTTTGCCATCGCCGCTACCCTTTGCCTGTCCGCCTGCCAGACCGCCGAACCCGCGCGGGAGGAAACCCGCCCCACGTCGGCGGCGGACTCCAACCCGCGCCCCTGGTCGCCGGGCTCCGACTCCGCGCTCAGCGGCTCCAATTCCACCGCGCCCGACGCGACAACCCTCGATGGGGAAGTCTCCCCAGTGCGCGCGCCGCAGCTGCCCGGCGCTAACGATGCCGCCGCGGCCGACGATGCCGAGACCCCCACCGGCCCCACAGAGCCCGACCGCCCCGACGAGTCCTCCACTAAGCCGCACCCGGGCAACCCCGGCGCGCCGCACTCACGCCACCAGCGCGGGCCCGCCGGGCCGGCTGGCGCCCCGCCCCGGCCAGCACCGCGGCCCGGGATCAGCTTCTCCGAGCCGGGCCTGCCCAAAATCCCCAACATCCCGCCGGAAAAACTCCGCGCCCCCGACCTCCCGAAGCCGCGCGTGCCCGATCTCCCGGAACCGGATCTCCCCTCCCCCGATATCCCGGCTCCCGACGTCCCTTCGCCCGGGCAGGTAGAACGCGACGTCAAACGCTCCGTGGGCCTCTAGGCAGCAGCTAGCTGATGGCTTTCAGCCCGATGATGCCGCCGACGATCATCGCCAGGAACAGCAATTTCAGCATGGAGAAGGGCTCTTGCCCCGTCACGAGGGAATACACCACGGTCAGGCCGGCGCCCACGCCTACCCAGACCGCGTAGCCGGTGCCCACCGGCAGGGTCTTTAAGGCCCAAGCCAGCCCGCCCATGGAAATGGCGCAGGCGACAAAGAAGACCAGGGTGGGCACCAGTTTGCTAAACCCCTCCGAGCGGTCGAGCGCCACCGCCCACACCGCTTCAAAGGCACCGGAGACAACAAGGATTAACCAAGCCATGATTCTTTCTGGCCGTCTTGTCGCCTTCCCGGGTACGGCTCCCTCGTCCGGGGCCCGCAGTGAGCGAGCCTCCACCCAGTCCTAGCACAACTGCTGTGCAAAGGCCTACTGGCTTCTAATCCAACCTCTAACACCAGTCCGGGCTTCAGTTCCTAGCTCGGTGGACCGGAGAAAAAGAATCCAAACGAGATACTGATGACGACTGCCGGTGCCAGAACGGCCAGTAGCGCCGCCGCGTACAAGTCGTATTTCTTGGTTTTAAACGCCAAGTAACAATCAACCGCGAAGATGGCCAGCAAAACAATGCCGGCGACGATCACCGACGGCCACCACCACGTCCGGCCGACTATCCACATCAGATACCCAACAACAAAAGCAACCACGACCAGCCCCCAGCCGATAAGCCGGGGAGAACGCAACATCGCCGAATCTGAAGGTTTACTACTCTGCGCTTTCAAGGCCTTTTCCTCTACCGGAACGCTCTCTTAAGATGCCCACCTATGAAACCAACTTCGCTCTTGCTCAGCCCGCCCGCAACGAGTTTAGGGTGCGCCTGTTAGTCAGAACCACGCTCGATGAGTGTGTTCAGGGCCTTTAGTACTTTGACCCCAACACGATGAGGAACGCAAGCAGGGATATCACGATAAGCGCGAAAACTGAAATGATCAGCATCTGGATAGGTCCCAAAGTCATCTAATTCTTTCCCTCCGGCACGCTGTTTTTAAAGTGGATTGACAAGGGCAAATATCGGACGGATTCCTAGGGGGAACCCCTATTAAATTCATCCAATGCGAACAAAGTAACCCACTTTTAGAGGGTAGGCAACCCTTCGGATACTTTTTACACAGATAATTCGGCATCTCCCTCCCACCGGTGATTCCGTCCGCTGAGTGTTGACCTTCCAGTATTGGAATGCGCGCGCGGCAATCAGCGGTGTCCCACGCGGGAGCGCTAAAACTGGCATGCTGGAGGGCATGAAGATTGCATTTCTAGGAACTGGACGTATGGGCTCGGAGCTGGCCCGCCACCTGCTGAAGGACCACGAGGTCACGGTGTGGAACCGCACCGCTGAGAAGGCGCAGCCGCTCGTTGACGAGGGCGCGCAGCTGGCCGCCAGCCCGGAAGAGGCTGTGGCCGGCGCGGAGGTTGTCTTCACTTCCCTGTTCGGGCCGGACAATATTCGCGAGGTCGTCGTGGAGGCGGACCTCATCCCGGAGGGGATCACCTGGGTGGATACCACGACGGTCTCCCCGGACGCCGCACGGGAATTCGCCGCGGCGGTGGAGACCTACGTCGCCGCGCCGGTGGTGGGCACCCTGGGCCCGGCCCGCGAGGGCACGCTGGGCGTGTACGTGGGCACCCCGGACGACGAGCGCCGCGAGCTGGTCATGGACCTGGTCACCCCGTGGGCTGGCGAGAACAAGCTCATCGGCGTGGAGTCCGCCCCCATCGCCGCGGTCGGCAAGCTGCTGGCCAACCTGGCGCTGGCCGTGACCGCCGAGGGCGTGCTCGAGGCCCTGCACCTGGGCGAGTCCGAGGGGCTAAACCCCGAGGTCATTTTGGAGATGCTCGACATCACGGGCCTGGCGTTCATGAAGAACATGAAGGCCCCGTTCATCCTCGGCGAGCGCAACCCGGAGCCGGGCGACTTTACCGTCGACGCCCTGTGCAAGGACGCCAAGCTGATGGAGCAGACCTCCAACAAGCCGCTGCCGGCGGTCGCCGCGGCCATCGCCAACTTCGAGGAGCAGCAGGCCATGGGTCACGGCAACAAGGACTTCTCCTCGATTTTCGTCTTCCGCGACGTGAACTAAATCGTTGCCTAGGCCAACTTAAACCAAGCGGGCGGCGGCCGCGCGGGCATCCGCGATAACGGCCGGCACGCCTACGCCGCCGGCCCAAGCGCCGGTGACCTCTAGGCCCGCGACGTCGGCGAGTTCCTCGCGCACGGCTTCCACGGTGGCCAGGTGCGTGGCATCGAAGCGCGGCAGGCCGCCGAACCAGCGCTGGGTGAAGATCTCCCCCACGCCGGCCGCGCGCCCGTCGAAGCCCGTGATCGACTGCAAGTCATCGAGGGCGTAGTCCACCAGCTGGTCTTCCTCAGCGCGGACCAGGGAGTCGTCGCCGAAGCGGGCGAAGCTGGCGCGCACCAGGGCCCCGCCGTGCAGGCGCTCGGCCAGGTGCGGCCACTTGTTAGAAGACAGGGTAAACGCCTTGGCGTGCACGCCCGGCTGGTCCGCGGCGACCAGGATGCCGGAGTTGTCCGGCAGCGAGTTGCCCTCCGGGTCGGTGATGGAGTCGAACTTCAGGCCCACCACGACGGAGCTGGCCAGCTTGACGGGGCTTAGGGCCTCGGAAGCGGCCGGGGCGACCTTGGCAAGCAGGCGGGCCGTGGTCGGCGCCGGGGTGGCGATGACCACGCGGTCGTAAGGCTTCTGCGCCGGTTCCCCGCCGCCGGTGAGCCAAAAACCGTCGTCTTTCTTCTCCACGGCGCTGATGAAGGTGTCGACGTAGATGTCCGCGCCGGACTTTTCCGCCAGCGTGTCGTAGACCTGCGCGTAGCCGCCGCGGAAGGTGTTGAAGACCGCCTTCGGCTTGGCGTCGTTTTCCGCCCCGGCGGGCTGGTTCTTCTCCGCCTGGGCCTTCATGCGCTGGAAGTACTCGGCGACCGCGCCGGTCAGCGTGACCTTGCCGGCGGCGGCCTGGTCGTCCAGCACGGCGGCGAGCTTCGGGATGGTCGCGCGCAGGCCGAGGTCCTCGGCCGCGCAGGAGTAGACCCCGCCCAGCAGGGCGGAGACGACCCGGTCGACCAGGTCCTGGCCGAACTGCTGGGCCACCAGCTGGCCCACGGAAACATCGCCGCCGATTTCCCACTCGAAGGGCTCCTCGTTGTCGATGTTGCGGCAGGTCTCCTCCGAGACCAGGTGCGCGACGACCTCCGAGTTGCCCGGGATGCCCATCACGCTGGGGGCGGGCAGGTTGGTCAGCTCGCCCTGCGAATAGACCAGGGAGCGCTTGCCCGACGGGGTGACCAGCTGGTCGGCCAGGCCCAGCGAGTGGAAGAACTCCACCGCGTCCTCCCGCCGCGCCAGGAACGCCTCCGCGCCCATGTCCGTGGGCCCGTCGTTAAACGGCACGGTGTAGAGCTTGCCGCCGATGCGCCCGGCGGCCTCGAAGACGTCGACCTGGCGGTCCTCGCCGCGAAGCTCGTAGGCGGCGGTCAGCCCGGCCAGCCCGGCACCGATGATTGCAATGCGCATAAAAATTCCTAGCCTTCCTCGTGAATGATGGCCACGGCGCGAGTGATGGCGTCTGCCTCGGTGGTCGGTAGCACCCCGTGGCCCAAGTTCCAGATATGGCCGGTCGCGTGCCCGGCCGCTTGCGCGCTTTTGACTTCGTCCCGGATGCGGCGAACGGCCGCGCGCACGGCGTCGTCGCCGGCGAACAGCAGCGCCGGGTCCAGGTTGCCCTGCAGGGAGTGCGCGCCGTGGGCGGCGTGCACGCGGGCGGCCGCCGCATCCATGGACACGCGGTAGTCCACGCCGACGACCTCCGGTCCGGCCTCGGCCATGGCGGGCAGCAGCTCGCCGGTGCCCACACCGAAGTGGATGCGCGGGATGACCCCTTCCACGCCGGCGAGGATCTCCTGCGAATACGGCAGGACGAATTCCCGGTAGTCGGCCTCGTTGAGGTAGCCCGCCCAGGAGTCGAAGAGCTGCATGGCGTCGATGCCGGCCTCGACCTGGGTGTGCAGGAAGGTCTGCACCGTGGGGACGATCCGGTGCATGAGCGCGTGCCAGGTCTCCGGCTCGGCGTGCATGAGCGCCTTGGTGCGCTCGTGGTTCTTCGACGGCCCGCCCTCGATCAGGTAGCTGGCCAGGGTGAACGGGGCGCCCACGAAGCCGATGAGCGCCTGCGAGTCGGTCAGCTCCTCCAGGATGTGGGCGATGCCCTGCTGCACCTGCTCCACGTCGTGGTCCAGGATGGGCAGGTTGTCGATGTCCGCGCGGGTGCGCACCGGGTGGTCCATGACGGGCCCGCGGCCCGGCACGATGTCCACGCCCACGCCCGCGGCCTTGAGCGGGACCACGATGTCGGAGAACAGGATGGCTGCGTCCACGTCGTGGCGGCGGACCGGCTGCAGGGTGATCTCGGCCAGCAGTTCCGGCATGAAGCAGGAGTCGAGCATGTCGATGCCCTCCCGCACCTTCCGGTATTCCGGCAGCGAGCGCCCGGCTTGGCGCATGAACCAGACCGGGGGTCGCGAAGGGCTGCGTCCCCAGGCAGCGTCGAGGATGGGGGCATCAGTCAGGGTACGGCGCATCATAATCCCCCATTATGGTTCATCTTTGCGCCCAACGGCTAATCCGCCCGGTCCGGAGAAAGCTAGTTCTGCTCCCGGATGAATTCATTGGCGGTCGGGCGGAACATCAACAGGATCGCCACGGCCAGCAGGATGGGGATGAGCAGCAGGGCGATCCCGCCCACGCCAAGGGCCAGGGCGGCGACGTTGAAGAAGATGCACAGCGCGGCCACCGTGGTGCACACCCGGCGGGCCCACTTGTTGCCGCCGCTCAGCTGCGCGGCGGCCACGGAAAGAACCAGCGCGCCGACCACGTTGGATACGGCCACAAAGAGCTGGTCCCCGGCCGGCATCCCGGCGGACTGGCCGCCGAAGAAGGCGACGAGGCCGGAGGTGAGCATGACCACCGCGGCGGCGACTAAGACCCAGTAGGCCCAGCGCAGCGAGGGCGGGCAGACCGTGCCGTCCCAGCGCGAATCCTTCCGGGAGGCCCGGTTGTAGTCGAATGGTCCGGGGCTATATCCAGGGGTCCCGTAGGTCATGAGCTCTGGTTTTCCTTCTCGCGCTGTTTGTCTTTCCGATCCTTTTTGGCCTGCTTTTCTTCCTGCTTTTCCTTCTGCTTTAGCTCCGCTTTCTCACGGCGCTTTTCCTGCTCTTCCTTGAGCTCCTGCTCCATCTGGCGCAGCTGCTCCAGCTCCCCGGTGTAGTCCAGGGTCTCGTTGCGCAGGCTGAAGATGAGGCCCAGCACGGCGGCGACCCCGACCACGATCTGCACGGAGCCGTCCACCACGTACAACCAGTCTGGCACATCGGTGGCCGTCGGGCGCGCCAGGAAGACCAGCAGCACGCGTACGCCGAAGTACAGGGAGAAGGCGAACCAGATGCGGCGGGCCAGCCCGGAGCGCTTGGTGTTCTTGGCCAGCATGACCAGCAGGCTGATCAGCAGGGCGAGGATGGCGACTGAGAACAGCGCCGAGAGCCCCACGGCCAGGAAGGTGGCCATGGTCACCGCGCCCTCGCCCAGGGCTTCCAGCTGTGCGAGCTGGTCGCCGGCCGCCTGCCGGGCGTTGGCCTTGATGACGTCCACGTTCACCACGGACATCACCACGTTGAGCACCTGGTGGATGGCCTCGCCGGCCACGGCCACGCTCCACGTCAGAAGCATCAACCCGACCGCCTCCGGGCGGGCGGCCAGGAATTTCTCGAAGCGTCCGCCCGGCTCCTCGGAGCGGTGCGGGTGGGCCTTGCCCGGAGTCCGGGGCTGGCCGGCCGGACGCTGCGGGCCCCGGTTGTGCTCAGCGGGCGGGCGGTGCGGTTCAGTCACTAAAAACCTGTGCTTTCGGGTGAGTGGTTGGGGCGGGGCGGGAACGGAAAGGGCGCGGGGATGCGCGGGTTAAGCGCTCCCCGCCGCGGTCTTAGCCGCGCAGGGCGCGGGCGGCCTCGACGGCGTAGTAGGTGAAGATCTGGTCGGCGCCGGCGCGCTTGATGGAGGTCAACGCCTCCATCATCACGGCGTGCTCGTCCAGCCAGCCGTTCTGGCCGGCGGCCTTAATCATCGCGAACTCGCCGGAGACCTGGTAGGCCGCCACCGGCACGGGCGAGCGCTCCGCGATGGCGGACAGCACGTCCAGGTACGGCAGGGCGGGCTTGACCATGACGAAGTCGGCGCCCTCGTCGATGTCGAGCTCGGCCTCCAGCAGAGACTCGCGGAAGTTGGTCGGGTCCTGCTGGTAGGTGCGACGGTCGCCCTCCAGTGAAGAGCCGACCGCGTCGCGGAAGGGGCCGAAGAAGGCGGAGGCGTACTTGGCGGAGTAGGCCATGATCGCCACGTCCTGGTGGCCGGCCTCGTCGAGCTCCTCGCGGATCTGGCAGATCTGGCCGTCCATCATGCCAGACGGGCTGACGATGTGGGCGCCGGCGCGGGCCTGGGCGCGGGCCATGTCGCGGTAGAGCTCGATGGTCGCGTCGTTGTCTACGCGGCCCTTATCATCCAGCACGCCACAGTGGCCGTGGCTGGTGAACTCGTCCAGGCAGGTATCCGCCATAATCAGCAGGTCGTCGCCGAATTCCTTGCGCAGGGCAGCCACGCCGCGGTTGAGGATGCCTTCCGGATCCCAGGCCTGGGAGCCGGTGGCGTCCTTGTCCTCGGGCTTCGGGACGCCGAAGAGGTCCACGCACTTGACGCCGGCATCCAGCGCCTCGTGGGCGGCCTTGAGCAGGGAGTCCTCGGTGTGCTGGTAGACCCCGGGCATGGAGGGGATTTCCCGCGGGCTATCGATACCGTCCGCGATGAACATCGGCAGGATGAAATCCGCCGGCTGCAGGTGAGTTTCTGCCACCATCTCGCGCATCGCAGGCGACTGGCGGAGACGGCGGGGACGTCGGGAAAAATCGTAAGTCATGCCCACAATCATAGATCCCCGCCCCCGGCCGCGGCAGCACCGGCGAGGGCCTGCCCCGGCCGGCCTACCTAGCTGGCGGACTTGCGGCGCGCGCGGCGCTTCTTCTTCGGCGGTGGCAGCTGGCCGGCGGCGCGCAGGTTGGCCACGTGGGCGGCCAGGGCATCGATAAGCGAGGGCACGTCGGCGACCTCGGGGACCACGTCCACGCGCAGCCCCATCTCCTCGGCGGCGGCCTTGGTGGACGGTCCAATGCAGGCGATGATGGTGCGCTGGTGCGGCTTGCCGGCGATGCCGACCAGGTTGCGCACCGTCGAGCCGGAGGTGAACGCGACGGCGTCGAAGCCGCCGGTCTTGATCATGTCGCGGACCTCCGCCGACGGCGGGGCGGCGCGCACGGTGCGGTAGGCGACCACGTCGTCGACCTCCCAGCCCAGGTCCTCCAGGCCGGTGACCAGGGCATCGCCGGCGATGTCGGCGCGCGGCAGCAGCACGCGGCCCACGGCGTCGATGTCCTCGACGTAGTTCGGGAAGACGGAAACCAGCCCCTCCGCGTTCTGCGCGTTGGGCTTGGGCTGGAGCTCCGGCACCATGCCCTTGGCCCGGATGGCGTCGGCGGTCTTTTGCCCCACGGCCGCCAGGTGCACGCCGGCGAAATCGCGGGCGTCCAGGCCCAGCTGGGCGATCTTGTCCCAGACGGCCTTGACGGCGTTGACCGAGGTGAAGACCACCCACTTGTAGCGGCCTTCCACGATCCCCTTGATGGCGCGGTCCATCTGCGCCGGGTTGCGCGGCGGCTCCACGGAGATGGTCGGCACCGACTGCGGGATGGCGCCGTAGGAGGCCAGGCGGGCGCTCATGGGGCCGGCCTGGGCCTTGGTGCGCGGCACCAGCACGCGCCAGCCGTAGAGGGAGCGGTTTTCCCACCAGGAGTACTTGGAGCGGTCGTCGAAGCTGCGGCCCAGGGTGACCACCAGCTGGCCGGGCAGCTCGGCGTCGAGCTTGGCCAGCATGCCCAGGGAGGTCTCAAAGGTCCGCTGCAGGCGGGTCGTGCCGTGCACGGTCACGTAGGCCTCGGTTTCCTTGGGCAGGCCGCGGTCGGTCAGCTGCGCGGCGATGACCGGTAGGTCCTCGGCCGTGGCCTGCAGGACCAGCGGCTGGGCGGCGGCGGCCAGCTTGTCCCAGTCGATCTCCCCGGCGGTGAGATCCGCCTCGGTGTAGGTCGAGCCCAGCGCCAGGCCGGCGAACGAGGGCACGGTCGACGGCAGGGACATGCCGGGCACGACCTGGAATTCCAGGCCGGCCGCCGCCACGGCGGTGATTTCGGCCTTGATGGCCTCGCGGTTGAGCGGGTTGCCCGCCACCAGGCGCACCACGTCGCCGGGCTCCGGCAGGGACTTTTCCCGGCTGACCTCGGCGGCCTCCTCCAGCGCGGCGCGCAGCACCTGCGCGTTGGTCTCGGCGGCGCCGGAAACGCCCGGCTTGCCGTCCTCCGGGATTTCGCGGATATCGGCGGCGGTCGGCGGGGCCGGGCGCGGCGGCTTGCGGCGCGCGCCCGCGGCCTTCGCGTCCGCGCACATCTGCGCGTATTCTTCCTCGGCCGCCTCGAGCTTTTCCGGCGGGACCGGCAGTGCCGTGCCCACGATGTCACGGACCCCACCGAGCACGTCCGGATCGGTGATGGTAATCGAGTTGTGCGCCAGCACTTCCCTGGCGCGCACGGTCAGCAGATCCGGGTTCCCGGGGCCAGCGCCGACAAAGATGATCTTGCCCAGCGCTTCTACCTGGCTCGTGCCCACAGCGTTGCTCATAAGGTTCTTTTCTAAAATCTCGGGGCGGCGAAAAACTGGCCCCATGCCACCTTTCCAATCCCCGTCGGTGCCGGGGTGGTGGCAGGACCAGTCCGTTATTTCGCTGCGCCGTGTCGTTGGGATGGCGGAGGATAACTTACTTCGTCGAAAGGCTATTTAACGGCCAAAAATCCCAGGACACAGGTCCCGGGACGCCTTTTCGAGGGGCCGGATCATCAGTGCATAATGATCATGTGCTAGATACACCTTAAATTAATCAGCGCCCGCAATCAAAAACTCGCGGGCGCCGAAATCCCTAGCTCATCCCTAGCTCTCGCCGAGAATCTCGGCCGCCCCTTGGGCAAAGAGCGAGTCGGAGACCTCGGTTCCCAGCTGCGCGGCGCGCTCGACCTCGCCGGTGGCCTCGGCCAGGATCTGGCGGGTCCCGTCCAGGGCGAAGACCCCGCCGCGGACGGTGATCTGCCCGTCGGCCAGGTGGGAGGTAGCCGCCACCGGGGCGGTGCAGCCGGCCTCCAGGCGGGCGAGCACGGTGCGCTCCCCGGCGGCCTGGGCCATGGCCTCGGCGTCCAGGAGCGTGTTGATAGCGGCGACGGCCTCCTCGTCGTCGACGCGGGCCTCCACGGCCAGGGCGCCCTGGGCCGGGGCCGGCATGATGGTCTCCGGGTCGAAGACCTCGGTGGCGCGCTCGCCGTAGCCGGCGCGCACCAGGCCGGCATACGCCAACATGACCGCGTCCAGCTCGCCGGAGGTCACCTTGCCCATGCGGGTTTCGATGTTGCCGCGCAGCGGGCGGATGTCCAGGTCCGGGCGCAGGGCCTTCAGCTGGGAGATGCGCCGCGGCGCGGAGGTGCCCACGCGCGCGCCTTCCGGCAGGTCGGCCAGGGCCAGGCCGTCGCGGGCGATGAGCGCCTCGCGGTGGTCCTCGCGCTGGGGCACGACCAGGCGGAAGCGCTCGTCCGGGGCGGTGGGCAGGTCCTTGAAGGAGTGCACGGCGATGTCGCACTCGCCGGCCTGCAGCGCCTCGCGCAGCGCCTGGGTGAACACGCCGACGCCGATGCGCTCAACCGGGGCCATGTTCACGTCGCCGGCGGTGGTCACGATGTGCAGCTCGGCCGGGTAGCCGTTCGCAGTTAACCAATCGCGCACGTGGCCGGCCTGGGTGGTGGCCAGCTGGGAGCCGCGGGTGCCAATCTTGAGGGTCACTTAAACGTCCTTTCGCGAGTTAACAATGGTCTCCGCCGCCGGCAGGTCGTCCACGTCGACGGAGACACCGGTGCCTTCCAGCTGCAGGCCGAACAGCTCCTGCAGCGCGGTCTCGTGGCTGACGGTACCGGACTGGGCGGCCAGCTTCTTGGCGCGCACGGTCGGCTCGTGCAGCAGCTTGTCCACCACGCGCTTGAGCGAATAGCGCACGTCTTTCATCTGGTCCTCGTTGAGGTCCGGGGATTTCTGCTCCAGCCGGGCCAGCTCGCATTCGACCAGGTTGGCGGCGCGGCGACGCAGGGCGGACACGGCCGGGACCACGTCGCGCACGCGCTGCGCCGAGGAGTACTCCGCCAGCTCCTGGTCCACGATCTGGCGGGCCTGCACGTGCGGGTCCCGGGCGGCGCCGACCTCGGTGCCGGCGGCCTGCAGCGACTTGCTCAGCCGCTCGATGTTGACCAGGTTGACGTTGTCATCCTCGGTCACTGCGTCGTCAATATCGCGCGGCAGGGACAGGTCCACGAGCATCATCTCGCGCCCGGCGGGCAGGTCGTCGGCCGTGATGGTGAAGTTGTCGGCGCCGGTGGCAGAGACCGCCAGATCGACGTGGTCCAGGGCCCCGGCCCGGTCGGCGAAGTCGACGACCTCGGCGTGGACGCCGGCCTGCTCCGCGTGCCCGGCCAGGCGCTCGGCGCGCTCCCGGGTGCGGTTGGCAATGATGAGCTTGTCGATACCCAGGCGGCCGGCGTGCGTGGCGGCCAGGGAGGCCATGGCGCCCGCGCCCAGCACGAGGGCGGTCTTGCCCTGGAGATCGCTGACCCCCATGGCCGTGAGCGCCTGGTCGAAGGCGAAGGAGACCATGGACGCGCCCGCGTCATCAATATCGGTCTCCGAGTGCACGCGCTTTCCGGCGTGCAGCGCCGACTGCGCCAGGGCGTGGATGCGCGGGCCCACGGTGCCTTGCTCGGCGGCGTGCTGGTAGGCGGTGCGCACCTGGCCGATGATCTGCTGCTCCCCCATCACCATGGAGTCGAGCCCGCAGGCCACCAGCATGAGGTGCTCCGCGGCGGCGTCGGCGTAGCGGACGTAGAGGTAGCTGCGCAGGCGCTCCACATCGACGCCGGAGACCGCGTGCAGCGTCCCGATGACGTCTTCGACCCCGGTGTGAAAGGAGTTGGTGACGGTGTAGACCTCCAGCCGGTTACAGGTGGAGATGATCATCGCCTCGGACAGCGAACTGGCCTCCACCAACTTCGCACACGCGCTGTGTTGCACCTGTTCATCCATGCTTAGCTGCTCCAGCAGCGCCACGGGCGCCGACTGGTGGGACATTCCCACGACGAGCACGCTCATGCAGCATTCCTCCACTCCACTAGACTTGCCAGCAGGCAGGCGACCTGCGCCTTAACCCCGCTCAGTGATGAATCCTCACCACGATCAACCAAATTATTGATTCAAATCAACCAAAAGGATACCTGTTGGGCGCGGAATTCACGAACCGCGCGTCCTGTTAGACGCCGCCCCACCGCGCACCACGGGCCCATCCGCTCGGTGCAACCCGCGAACTAGCGCGCCAATTCCTGGGCCAGCTCCGCGTTGTCGACTTCCCAGCAGGAAAACTCCTCCTCGTCGACCACGACCACGGGCACGCGGTCCCCGAATTCGACGGCCAGCTCCGGGGCGCTATCCACGTCCACCACGCGCAGCTCCGCGCCCGCGGCCGCAACCACCGGGGCGATCTGCTCGCGCACCCGCGCGCACGAACCGCAGGTGCTGCGCACCATCAGCTCCACCACGTGCCGGCCAGAGCCACCGGCCCCTTCCGTCTTTACAGCCACTGCCGCGCCCACTCCTTGCACCAATCCTTGACCTAAATTTTTTAGGGCAATCCCTGCCCGGGGGCGGTCGAAGGGTTAACTAAGACAAGCTCCGGGCTAGCGTTTACTATAGATACGTTACCCGCCCCATCCCCTACGCGATCACATCCCGTCTAGGAAGCTTGACCCTGCCACAGTGAATCACCCGACCGACCCCGCCAACGGCTTGCCGTTGAACCCGCGCGACTTTCTGGCCAACTGGACGGCCAGCCGCGGAAACCTGCGTAACTTCCTGGAAAACTCCGCGCTTGCCCCGCTGGACGACGCCTCCCAGCGCGCCGCCGGCGAGGCCGCGGCTTCCCAGGCGGTCGAGATGTTCTTCGACATCGACCTGGATTCCTATCATTCCGGGGTCGACTCGGTCAGCGGCTCGCTCAACGCCGCGGGCGGGCTGCGTCTTACCACCCCAGACCCGGACATCCCCCAGGACGCCGGGGCGGCCGCCTTCTTCGACGTGGACAACACGCTCATCCAGGGCTCGTCCCTGGTGCTTTTCGCCCTCGGCCTGGCCCGCCGGCGCTTCTTCAAGTTCCGGGAGATCGCCCCTATCGCCTGGAAGCAGCTGAAGTTTCGGATTTCCGGGGCGGAAAACGCCGCCGATGTCGCCGCCGGCCGCAGCCAGGCCCTGGAGTTTATCAAGGGCCGCTCCGTCGACGAGCTAACCCAGCTCTGCGAGGAGATTGTCGACCACTCCCTGCTACGCAAGGCCTACCCGGGCACGACTGAGCTGGCCCAGATGCACATCAACGCCGGCCAGCAGGTCTGGCTGGTCACCGCCACCCCGGTCCAGCTGGCCCAGATCCTGGCCAAGCGCTACGGCTTCACCGGGGCACTGGGCACCGTCGCGGAGGTCGAGGACGGCAAGTTCACCGGCCGTCTGGTGGGCGATATCCTCCACGGGCCCGGCAAGAAGCACGCCGTGGCCGCCCTCGCCACGCTGGAGGGCCTAGAGCTCAAGCGCTGCACGGCCTACTCGGACTCGGCCAACGACGTGCCCATGCTGTCCATGGTGGGCACCGCGGTGGCCATCAACCCGGACAATAAGCTGCGCAACCTGGCCGTGGACCGCGGCTGGCTCATCCGCGACTACCGCTCCGTGCGCCGGGCCATCCGCACCTACGGCCTGCCCGCGCTGATCACCGCCGCCTTCTCCCTGGGCGGCTGGCGCGGGTGGCGCGGCTGGAAGGCCTCCCGCAGCTAGCCACCGGCGCGCAACGGCCCGCGGACACAGCACGACCTCAAGACACACCAAGACCCCGCGACCCGGGGAACCCGGGTGGCGGGGCCAAAGCGGCAAGAAGTTTTACTTGCCCAGCTTACGACGCTGGACGCGGGTGCGGCGCAGCATCTTGCGGTGCTTCTTCTTGGACATGCGCTTGCGGCGCTTCTTGATAACAGAACCCATTGCTGGTTTCCTCACTTTCGCGGATAGTACGTACTAAACCTGCCGGCGGTCTAACGCTCGCCTGCCATACCCCGCAGGTGCACTCTGCCCGGGCTGCCCTACCGAACCGACCGGGACGAGCCCGGGCAGCCGGCGCGGCGGCGGCGAGAATAAGCCGACACGAATGGTGCTTATATTACTGGTTGTGCGCCGGTGACCCAAAACCGCCCGCTCGTCCCCGCAGCCTGACCTCTAAAAATGACAGCGCCCTCCACCTCCTGCCCGCTGGCAGGAAGAGGAGGGTGCTGCGCTTGGTAGAAAGCAACCGGCCCGCCGGGTGGCGGGAGGAGCAACCTTTAGCCGACTCCGTAGGTGGAGGACTTCAGGTACTCGCTCACGGCGGTCTCGTGGACGCGGAAGGAGCGCCCGACGCGGACTGCCGGCAGGTCGCCAGCGTGAACCAGACGGTAAACGGTCATCTTGGAGACTCGCATGATCTCTGCGACCTCAGCGACCGTCAGAAAGGTTCCCTTTTCTTCATTAACCATATTTATCTAACCCTTCAGCCCGTGGCGCGCTGTAGGCTTCCCCTCCCACAGGACGAACACGCACGTGCTTGAACCAGCCTATCGTGAAACTTGTGACTAGTACGACTTGAGTGGAAAAGTTTTCCCAGAAATCTATTTCTCGCCCAGAAAAACTCCGGCACAACAGGGTTCACTACTGTCCCGACTAGTCACGAGCGTTACATATATACCCCCACATCGGGGGAGGTAAAGGGACGCCTGTAATTCCCTGGGAATAGTCGCAGAGATAGGAGCGGCCCTCTACCCGGGCCTTTACTCGGCCCGTGGCCCGCCGCCTTAGCCCAGCTCCTGGGAGCGGGTGGCACAGGCCTCGGCCGCGCGGAAGAAGGCGCCACGCAGGCCGGACTCCTCCAGCTCACGCAGGGCGGCCACCGTCGTGCCGCCCGGCGAGGAGACGTTGATGCGCAGCTGGGAGGCCGAGTCGCCGGACTCGGCGAGCATCGCCCCGGCGCCGGCAGCGGCCTGGCCCGCCAGCTTCTCCGCCACGTCGCGCTTGAGCCCCAGCTGCACGCCGGCGTCCACGAGCGCCTCCGTGACCAAGAAGTAGTAGGCCGGCGCGGAGCCGGCCAGGGCGGTCACCGCGTCCATGTCGGCCTCGCCCACCGTTACAACCTCGCCAACCGCGCTAAGGAGCTCCTGCACGCCCTCCAGCTGCTCCTCCGTGACGCTGCGGCCCGGCGCGCAGGCGCACATGCCCTTGCCCACCAGCATGGGCGTATTGGGCATCACGCGCACCACCGGGGTCTTAGACCCCGCGGCCGTCTCCATGGCCTCCAGGGTCACGCCGGCGGCCATGGAGGCCACCACGGCACCCTCCGGCAGGCTGTCTGCCACTTCCTCCAGCACCGAGACGATCCCGTAGGGCTTCAAGCACGCGAAGACGTAGTCCGCGTCCTTGACGGCCGCGGAGTTGTCCGCCGTGGTGGTGACCCCGTAGGTGGTTTCCAGGTACTCGCTGCGGTCCTTGCTGCGGTTGGTCGCGGTGATATCGGCGCCTTCGTAGCCCTTAGCTACCAGCCCCGCAATGAGGGCCTCGCCGATATTTCCGCCGCCTAAAACTGTAATTTTCGTCATGTCCCCAGCCTGCCACAGCCGCCGCGGCCGCGGCCACCTTCCCTACCCTGCCGCGAGCCCAATCCCGCCGCGGGACCAACCCTGCCGCGGGCCCGATCCTGCCGCGGGACCGCCCCTGTCCCGGATAGACCAACACCCCGGGGCCGCCGGAGAATCGAACCGGCGCCCCGGGGTGCGGGAGCGAAAAGCTAGAAGCGTGCTCTAGAGGACCAAGATGAGCAGCGGGCCGAAGGTGAGCAGCAGGCCCACCACGGCGGCCAGGCCCATGGAGAAGCCGTCACGGGCGGTGCGCAGGGCGTGGACCACGCCGACCATGATGACGGTGACCAGCACGGCCAGGATGGAGACCAGGACGCCGTTGAAGCGGTCCCAGAGGATCTCGAAGCCCTTGAAGACCACCGCGCCCAGCACGATGCCGATTACGGCCAGCAGCACCACGGCCACCGGGTTGAGCTTCTCGTCCTCGCCGTCGGCGTCCGCGGCCACCTCGTCGGAAGCGTCCTGGCGGGCCAGCTCCTTGTCGGCCGCGCTGTCCTGCGCGGAGGTCGCGCTAAAGGCGGTCGCCCCGCCGGTGGCCGCAGCCGTAGCGGCCGGCTTGGCCGGGTCCTCGACGACCGGGATCTCGCCGGTCTCGTCCGCGCTAGCGGCCGCGATCCGCGGGTCCTTCGGCTCCTTGGCCGCAGCGGGCTGGGACTTGTCGGCCTTGGCAGTCTTGGCGGCCGGCTTCTTCGCCGCCGGGGCCGGCTCGTCGGTCACCTTCTGGATGACGGCGGTCGCGTCATCGGAGGGCTGGTGGGCCGCCTCGGTGCCGGCCTTGGCTTCCGCCTTCTTCGCGTCAGCCTTGGTCTCGGACGTCTTAACGTCGGCCTTGGCAGCGGCCTTGGTCTGAGACTTCGCAGCCGGTGCGTCGGCAGCGGTGGAGGCCTTGGCGCTCTTGGCGTCCTTGTCGTCCTTCGGGGCGGGGATGACCGGTGCCGGGGTATCCATGGGCACGCTGGAGTGCTTGGACTCGTGCGGGGCGGAGTCCACCTTGCTCAGGTTGCCGGTCAGCTCGGCCACGGAGACGCCGCCCTCGTCGAGGCTGCGGCGCCGGCGGCGGCGCTTCGGTTCCTCGCCCGCGGCGGAGTCGGCACCCTTGCTCGCCTTGTTGCGGGCCAGGAGCTCCGCCACGGTCAACTGTTTATCGTCAGCCATGTCTGTGTTGTCTTCCTATCCTTGACCCTTGTCCAGCCGGCGCAAGATGACACCCTCGCGCAGGGCCCACGGACAAATTTCCATTTTCTCTAAGCCTAATGCCCGCATCGAGGCTTCGGCCACTAAGGCACCCGCCACGATCTGGTGGGACCGGTCTGAACTTACCCCTTCCAGGTCCGCCCTGTCAGCCGCAGTCATGCGGGAGATGAAGCTAATCAGCTGGCGCAGGCCCGGCGCGGTCAGCGTGCGCTTAACAAACGGGCCTTCCGAGGACGGGGCCGCGCCGGTCAGGCGGGCCAGGGTACGCAGGGTCTTCGAGGTGCCCACGGCCATGCCAGCTGGGCCCTGGTCGCGCATGCGCTTGGTGGCGTCGACCAGCTCGGCGTCGATGTAGTCGCGCAGCATGCTGACCTTCTTCTTGGCCGGCGGATCGGTATCAAACCAGTTGTGGGTCAGGCGGCCCGCGCCCAGGTCCAGGGAGAAGGCCAGGTCCGGGAATTCTTCGGTGCCGGTGGTGAGCTCCAGGGAGCCGCCGCCAATGTCCATATTGGTGATGCGGCCGGCGGACCAGCCGTACCAGCGGCGCACCGCCAGGTAGGTCAGGCGCGCCTCATCCTCGCCGGAGAGGATCTCCAGCCGGACGCCGGTCTCCTTCTCCACCTCCTTGAGGACCTGCTCGGAGTTCTTCGCCGAACGCACCGCAGAGGTCGCGATCGGAATGAACTCGTCGCAGTTGAGCTTGTTGCCCAACTCGGCAGCCTCCTTGACGGCAGCCACCAGCTTCTTCACGCCCTTGGAGTGGATGTTGCCGTCCTTGTCCAGCTGCTCCACCAACCGCAGGGGAGTTTTCCAGTCACTCATGGGAGTGGGCCGCCCGCCGGTCTGGGCATCGACCGCCACGAGATGGACCGTGTTGCTCCCCACGTCTAATACACCTAATCGCACACGTCTAGCGTAGTAGGTCTACGGTATTAAAGTGTGAATCGCCCGAAGTCTAGTGAAGTTTATCTTGGTTTTCCGGCCTCCTCACCAGCCGGTAAATCGATCGCAGCCGGGACCGAATTGGCTCCAGATTTCCCCCGGGAGTGGTTCGAATTTACCGACGTCGATGACCCCTACCACGTCTTTTCCATCGACTTGACCTGGGTGGAGTCCTTCTACTCCTGTCAGTTCGGCACCGCAGCCTGCCCCGGTATCGACAGCAACCAGCCAGACGTCGGCTGCTGCGTACACGGCGCCTACATGGCCGACGAACAGGACCGCGATCAGCTCTACGATGCCGTGGCGAACATGCCGGCCAAGTACTGGCAGCACCGCCCCGCGGACACCGACGCCTACTTGGAGCGCCAGGAGCGCGCGGCCGACGACGAGCTCGAGCCCTGGCTGGTCTGGGACGAACTCGACGGCGACGACGGCGAGCCGGAGCCGGCGCTGAAGACCCCGCTGGTGGGCGGGGCGTGCATCTTCGCCAACCGCGCCGGCTGGGCCACGGGCGCCGGCTGCGCGCTGCACCAGTGGGCTATCGATGCCGACCAGGAGCTCACCGTGGTCAAACCGGAGGTCTGCTGGCAGCTGCCCCTGCGCCGCTACGAGGACTTCGAGGACCGCCCCGACGGGCAGGAGATCCTGCGCACCACCATCGGCGAATACGACCGCCGCGGCTGGGGCGACGGCGGCGAGGACTTCGACTGGTACTGCTCGTCCAACCCGTCCTGCCACACCAGCGCGGAGCCGATGTGGCGCTCCCAGCGCACCGAGCTCATCGCGCTCATGGGCGCCGAAAACTACCAGGTCCTCGCCGAGCACTGCACCGCCCGCGAGCAGGCCGCCCGCGCCGGCGTGCCGCTGCTCCAGCACCCGGCCAGCGCCGCGCGCAAGCAGTAGGAACACCCCCGCGCCTAAGGCCCCAAGAAAGGCGAAAGACCCGCGGCGCGCGGCCGCGGGGCGGGGCCCAAGCAAGGCTCGGGAAAGCCCGGAAAGGTTCGGCTAGAGGTCGAATTTGTAGCCCAGGCCGCGCACGGTCACCAGGTGCTTGGGCTGGGAGGGCTCGGCCTCAATCTTGGAGCGCAGGCGCTTGACGTGCACGTCCAGGGTCTTGGTGTCGCCGACGTAATCGGCGCCCCAGATGCGGTCGATGAGCTGACCGCGGGTCAGCACGCGGCCGGCGTTGCGCAGCAGGTATTCCAGCAGGTCGAATTCCTTCAGCGGCATGGGCACCGGGTCGCCGTCCACGCAGACGGTGTGGCGCTCGACGTCCATGCGCACACGGCCGCCTTCCAGGATCTGCTCGTCGAAGTCCTGCTCCTCGGCCGCCGGGGCGGCCTCGTGGCCGCGGCGCAGGACCGCGCGGATGCGGGCGATGAGCTCGCGGGAGGAGTACGGCTTGGTCACGTAGTCGTCAGCACCCAGCTCCAGGCCGACGACCTTGTCGATCTCGGAGTCGCGGGCGGTGACCATGATGACGGGCACGGAGGAGATGGCGCGCAGTTGCTTGCAGACGTCGGTGCCGGACATGCCGGGCAGCATCAGGTCGAGCAGGACGATGTCAACGCTGTTGTTGGCGAACTTGTCCAGCGCGGTCTGGCCGTCGTGGGCCACGATCGGGCTAAAGCCCTCCTTCCGCAGTAGGAACGCCAGTGGATCAGCCAAGGACTCCTCGTCTTCCACGATGAGGATGGTCGTCATGATGCTTTATCCTTTCGCCTTGCTGCCACCCGGGCGACTGCGTTGTGCAGACCCGACGTAGCTTTATTCTCACTCTTGTTGTCCGTGTCCGGGGGACCTTCCGCCGGGGCTGGTTCGTGATAAATAGGAAGCTCGATGGTGAACGTGGACCCGGTGCCGGGCCGCGACCATAGCTTAATATTGCCACCATGGTTGGCCACCACGTGCTTCACTATGGCTAATCCTAAGCCAGTGCCGCCCGTTTGCCGGGATCGGGCCTTGTCTACCCGGTAAAAGCGCTCAAAGACGCGCTTTTGGTTCTCCGGGGCGATGCCGATGCCGCGGTCGGTGACCCGGATGTGCACGATGTCGGTGCCCACCACCTTCTGCGAGATGGACACCGGCAGCGCCTCCGGCGAGTAGTTGATGGCATTCGTAATCAGGTTGGACACCGCGGTGACCAGCAGCGGCTTGTCGCCCCAGATGAGCACCCCGCTGTTGCTGCCACGGATGAGGTCGATGTTATGGTTGTCGGCGGCCAGCTGGTTGCGCTGGATCGCCTCGTCGATAACGTCGTCGATGCGCAGCGGCTCCATCTCCGGCAGCGCCTCCGCGCCCTGCAGCTTGGACAGGGAAATCAGCTCGGTGACCATCTCCGCCATGCGGTTGGCCTCCTGGTGGGCCTTGGCCCCGAAGTACTTGACGTGCTCCGGGTCCTCCGGGTCCTCCAGCAGTGCCTCGGTGAGCAGGGCGATGCCCCCGACCGGGGTCTTGAGCTCGTGGGAGACGTTGGCCACGAAGTCGCGGCGGGCGTTTTCCATGCGCACGTGCTCGGACTCGTCCGTGCCGAAGACGGTGATAAACCGGTTGTCGTTCAGGGTCAGCGGCTTAATCAGCGCGTGCACCTGGGTCACGCGGTTGCCGGTGCGCCGCTTCGGGATGGACAGGTCGAGGCCGCGTTCCTCGTGGTCCTCGTAGACCTCCTGGGCGACCTGCCACACGTCCGGGCGCACCGCGCGGTCGTGGACCAGGGACATGGTGTGCGCGGCCGGGTTCGACAAGATGACCGCGCCGCCGCGGTCGACCACCACCACGCCAGTGTTCGCGCCCTGGATGGTCAGGTGCAGCACCTGGCTGACGGTGGTGACCTGGTTCGAGTCCGCGGTCGCCGTCGTGCGGAAACGCTGGATCCGCCCGCGCACCCAGCGCACCAAGGGCAGGACCAGTGCGCAGACCACTGCACCGGCCACAAATGCCAGAACGTTTCCCACGCTCGCGCCTTCCTCGGTTGTCAACGCGCCCGGGGACCCCGCAGATCACCGACTTGTCCGATCCTGGCCCCTCGGGCGCGGCTAGATAGTTTTCGTACCTACCTAAATGCTACTTGCCGCCCTGGGCCGCCACGGCGGCAGCCCCGGCTTCAGCGGCTTCCGGATCCAGGTAGGTACCGCCCGGGTTGACCACCTTGCCGGAGGCGTCCACCTCGTAGACCAGCGGGATGCCGGTCGGGATGTTCAGGCCGGCGATGTCCTCGTCCGAAATCTGATCCAGGTGCTTGACCAGCGCGCGCAGGGAGTTGCCGTGCGCGGCGACCAGGACCTTCTCGCCGTTTTTCACGCGCGGCAGGATCTCTTCCTCGAAGTAGGGCACCAGGCGGGCGACGACGTCCTTGAGGCACTCGGTGCGCGGGACCTGGTCCAGGTCCGCGTAGCGCGGATCCTCCGACTGGGAGTACTCCGCGTCATCGGCCAGCTCGGGCGGCGGGGTGTCGTAGGAGCGGCGCCACGCCATGAACTGCTCTTCGCCGAACTTGTCCTTGGTCTCGGCCTTGTTCAGGCCCTGCAGAGCGCCGTAGTGGCGCTCGTTGAGGCGCCAGTCGCGGGTGACCGGGATCCAGTGGCGGTTGGCCGCGTTCAGCGCGATGTTCGCCGTGCGGATAGCGCGGCGCAGCAGCGAGGTGTACAGCACGTCGGGCAGGAGGTTTTCGGAAGCCAGCAGCTCGCCGCCGCGCTTGGCCTCGGCCTCCCCCTTCTCGGTCAGGTCGACATCCACCCAGCCGGTGAACTGGTTGGACTCGTTCCATTGGGATTGTCCGTGACGCAATAGGATGAGTTTTCCGTTAGTCATGCCTCCAGCATGCCACGAAACGGGCTGCACCGCCGCGAAATTCTAGCCCCCGGTGGCATGACGCGGATGACAGTTGGGGATCTCCGCGGTCAGCGCGCGCTGGTAGACCGCGACTAGCTCGGTGGCGGCGGCCTCCCAGCTAAAGCGCTCGGCGTGCGGCACGGCCGCCTCCCCCATCGCGATGCGCCGCTCGTCATCATCGAGCAGCTCCTCCAGCGCGTCGGCCCAGTCCTCCGGCTCGTGCGAGTCCACCAGCAGGCCGGTCACGCCGTCCTCGACGGCGATCGGCAGGCCGCCGACGCGGGCGGCCACCACCGGGGTGCCGGAGGCCTGGGCCTCCACGGCCACCAGCCCGAAGGACTCGTTGTAGCTGGGCACGGCCACGATATCCGCGGCCTGGTAGAGCGCCACCAGCTCCTCCGGCGGGCGCGGGCTTAAAAAACGCACGCGGCGGTCCACTCCCAGCTCGCGCGCCAGGTCCGCGTAGGCCTGCGGGCTAGCTCCGGCCCCGGAGGGCCCGCCGCAGATGACCACGCGGAGGTTGCGCAGCGGTTCCCGGCGGAAGATCTCCGCGGTGGCGCGGATGAGTACCTCCGGGCCCTTGAATTTCTGCAGGCGCCCCACGAACGCGATGACCTTGCTGTGCAGCGGCAGGCCCAGCTCGCGGCGGGCGCGTTCGGTGTTGCGGTCGCTGCCCGGGGTAAACAGCTTGGTGTCCGCGCCCGGCGCGACGGTGACGATCCGCTCGGCCGGGGCGTCGTAGTGCTCGGCCAGCTCGCGGGCCTCGTCGACGGTGTTGACCACCAGCAGGTCGGCGTTGTCCACCAGCTGCTGCTCGCAGATGCGCCGGGCCTCGGATTCGCGGGCGTCGTCGTCGCTGCGGTAGGCGTTTTTCACCGCGGCGAGGGTGTGCGCGGTGTGCACCAGCGGCACGCCCCACAGGTCCCGCAGCAGCCAGCCCACCTGGCCGGAGAGCCAGTAGTGGGAGTGGATGATGTCGTAGTGCAGGCCGTGGCACTTGACGTATTCGACCATCCCGCCGGCAAAGGCGGCCAGCTGCGTGGGCAGGTCTTCCTTCTCCAGCCCCTCGTAAGGCCCGGCCACCACGTTGATGACCCGCAGGTGCTCGCTAACTTCTACGACCTCGCCCTGGCTGGGCCGGGTCGCCCGGGTATATACGTCTACTTCAACGCCCTGCAGCGCCAGTTCCTTGGCGGTGTTGAGCACGTAAACGTTCATTCCCCCGGCATCGCCCGTCCCGGGCTGCTCGATGGGGGAAGTGTGCATTGAAATCATCGCCACGCGCATGGCGCCCCAGTCTAATACCGCCGGGGCTCTCGCCGCCGCGGTGTTGCCTGCGTCACCGCTTCCCGGAGTGCCGCCTGATGCCGGGGCGGCGCCCGCGCCGTGCGGCCGCGCGTTGCCGCGTCGTTATACTAGGGGAAGCACAACCTACGCTTGCGAAAGTTTCCCCGATTCTTAGAGGTTAGAACCCATGTCAGCATTCGAGACCAAGGCTTGGCTCCAGCACTACCCCGAGTGGACCCCGCACTCCCTCGACTACGGCGAGACCACGCTGCTCGACATCTACGACAACAACCTGGCCATCAACGCCGAAAAGCCCGCCACCTGGTTCTTCGGCCGCACCCAGTCCTATGCGGATCTGGACCGCCAGGTCAACCGCGCCGCCGCGGGGCTCAAGGCCTTCGGCGTGCGCCCGGGCGACCGCGTCGCGCTGGTCATGCCCAACTGCCCGCAGCACGTCGCCGCCTTCTGGGCGGTGCTCAAGCTGGGCGGCATCGTGGTCGAGCACAACCCGCTGTATACCGCCCACGAGCTGGAGGGCCTGTTCCAGGACCACGGCGCGCGCATCGCCATCGCCTGGGACTCCACAGCCGGCACGCTGGAGAAGCTGCGCGGCACCACGGATCTGGAAACGGTGGTCTCGGTCAACATGATCGAGGCCATGCCGACTCTCAAGCGCGCGGCCCTGCGCCTGCCCTTCCTCAAGTCGCAGCGCGAGCAGCTGTCCCAGCCCGCCCAGAACACCGTCCCGTGGGACACCCTGATCGGCAACGCCATCGGCGGCGACGGCCAGGACCTGAAGGAGCCGGAGGGAATTGACCGCGACACCACCGCGCTCATCCTCTACACCTCCGGCACCACCGGCAAGCCCAAGGGCGCGGAGCTGACCCACGGCTCCCTGTTCGCCAACCTGCTCCAGGGCAAGGCCTGGGTGCCGGGCCTGGGCGAGCAGGAAGAGCGCATGCTGACCGCGCTGCCGATGTTCCACGCCTACGGCATGACCATGAACATCACGCTCTCCCAGCTCATCGGCGGCGAGCTGGTCATGCTGCCGGCGCCGAAGATCCCGCTGGTCATGGACGTGATGAAGAAGCACACGCCCACCTGGGTGCCGGGCGTGCCGACGCTCTACGAGAAGATCGTGGAAGCCGCCGAGGAGCAAAACATCCCGATCAAGGGCATCCGCGCCGCCTTCTCCGGTGCCGCCACCCTGCCGGTGGACACCGTGGAGAAGTGGGAGAAGTACACCGACGGCCTGCTGGTGGAAGGCTACGGCCTGACCGAGTGCTCGCCCATCATCGTGGGCAATCCGATGTCCACCGACCGCCGCCCGGGGTACGTGGGCATCCCCTTCCCGGACACCGAAATCCGGATCGCCAACCCGGAGAACCTGGACGAGACCATGCCGGACGGCCAGGAGGGCGAGATTTTGGCCCGCGGCCCGCAGGTCTTCAAGGGCTACCACAACAACCCGGAGGCCACCGCCGCCGCCTTCCACGACGGCTGGTTCCGCACCGGGGACCTGGGAGTGATGGAAGAAGACGGCTTCATCCGCCTGGTCAGCCGCATCAAGGAGGTCATCATCACCGGCGGATTCAACGTCTACCCGGCGGAGGTCGAAGAGGCCCTGCGCGTGCACGATGCCATCAAGGACATCGCGGTCGTCGGCCGCCCGCGCCCGGACGGCTCCGAGGACGTCGTGGCCTGCGTGGAGCTCAACGACGGCGCCGCCCTGGATCCGGAAGGCCTGAAGGAGTTCGCCCGCAAGCGCCTGACCCGCTACAAGGTCCCGCGCACCTTCTACCACTTCGAGGCCCTGGCCAAGGACCAGATGGGCAAGATCCGCCGCCGCGAAGTCCAGGACGACCTCCTGCAGCGCCTGGCCCAAGAGCGCAAGTAGCCCCCGCGCCGCGGCCACCCCGACCCGGCGCTCGCCAAACCCCCGCCACCCCGGCGGGGGTAAATTTTTTCGCCACACCTCCCAAAAACATGAGGATTAAATCATGTTTAAGGTAGGCTTGCGAGCTGTATAGTTTTGTTCTCCTACGGAAGGTAATCGCACTCGTATGTTGGCCTATGAGACCCGAGCCTGGACCCAGCACTACGGCGACTGGACCCCCGCGGAAGTGGAAATAGGCAACGAAACCCTCGTGGACGTCTACCAGCGCAATCTCTCCGAAAACGGGGACCGCCCGGCCACCTATTTCTTCGGCCGCACCCTCACCTACACCGAGCTGGACCAGCAGGTCCGAGCCGCCGCGGCCGGGCTCAAGGCCTTCGGCATCCGCCCGGGCGACCGGGTGGCCATCGTGCTGCCGAACTGCCCGCAGCACATCATCGCCTTCCACGCCGTACTACATCTGGGCGCCACCGTGGTCGAGCACAACCCGCTCTACACCAGCTACGAGCTGGAGGGCCTGTTCAGCGACCACGGCGCCCGCGTGGCCATCGCCTGGGACAAGGCCGCCGCCACCCTGGAGCCGCTGCGCTCGACCACCACTTTGGAGACCATCATCTCCGTCGACATGACTGAGGCCATGCCGCGCCTGCAGCAGCTAGCCCTCAAGCTGCCGGTGCCGCCCATCAAGGCCAAGCGGGAACAGCTCACCGCCCCGGCCCCGGGGTCGGTCCCCTGGTCCACGCTGCTCAGCTCCGCCATCGGCGGCGACGGCCGCAACCTCACCCCGGCGGATATCCGTCCGGCCGACCCGGCGCTCATCCTCTACACCTCCGGTACCACCGGTGCGCCCAAGGGCGCGGTGCTCACCCACCGCAACCTGCAGTCCAACTGCCTGATGGCCATCGCCTGGGTGCCCAACCTGGGCGAGGAACCCGAGCGCTTCCTGGCCGCCCTCCCGCTCTTCCACGCCTACGGCATGACCGCGGTGTGCACGATGTCCATCTTCGTCGGCGCTGAGGTTATCCTGCTGCCCGCCCCGAAGATGGACCTCATCCTGGGCGTGGTCAAAAAGCACATGCCTACCTGGTTCCCGGGCGTGCCGACGCTTTACGAGAAGCTCGCCGACGCCGCCAAGGACAAGGGCGTGAGCCTCAAGGGCATCAAGAAGTCCTTCTCGGGTGCGGCCACCCTGCCGGTCGCCACGGTGGAAAAGTGGGAGGCAACCACCGGCGGAATGCTGGTGGAAGGCTACGGCCTGACGGAGACCTCCCCGGTCATCTGCGGCAACCCGATGAACGAGCACCGCCGCCCCGGCTACATCGGCCTCCCCTTCCCCAATACTGAGGCCCGCGTGGCCGATCCGGACGATCCCTCGGTCACCCTGCCGGACGGCGAGGAAGGCGAGCTGCTCGTCCGCGGCCCGCAGGTCTTTTCCGGCTACCTCAACAACCCGGAAGCGACCGAGAAGTCCTTCTACAAGGACTGGTTCCGCACCGGCGATATGGCCGTCATGGAAGAAGACGGCTTCATTCGCCTGGTCGCCCGCATCAAGGAGGTCATCATCACCGGCGGCTTCAACGTCTACCCCGCGGAGGTCGAGGAAACGATCCTCTCCCACCCGGACGTCACCGACGTAGCCGTGGTGGGCCGCCCCCGCAAGGACGGCTCCGAGGACGTCGTCGCCTGCGTGACCCTCCGCGACGGCGCCGCCTTGGACCCGCAGGGCATGTAGGACTTCGCCCGACAGCGCCTGACCCGCTACAAGGTCCCGCGCACCTTCTACCACTTCGAGGAACTCGCCCGCGACCAGATGGGCAAGATCCGCCGCCGCGAGGTCCAAGCCGACCTGCTCGAGCTCCTCCAACGCTAAGACAGCGCCCCCAACCCGACGGGAACACCGACCCCACCAACCCCCGTCGGGAATTATCTACCCCTATCACTCAACGCAGCCATCCCCGCCGGCCGCACCCGCACCCCACGCACAAAAGCCGATATTTCCCCCCCTAACCTTCCAAGAAATATCGACCCCGGTCACCGCGAAAAACCGTTTCCCCAGTTCACCAACCGGCGAAACGGTCAGAGGCCGATAATTTCCCACGCACTCCCACCACGCGCGCGCCCCCACGCGCGACCCTCGCGCCTAGCGCACCGGCTGCGGCTGCCGGGCCGCGCGGGCCCCGCTCAGGTCCGCAAAGACCGCGGTGTTGAAGGCGAACGCCTCTTGGGCCTCCGCAATCAGCGCCTCCCGCTCGCTAGCGCTCAGCGGCAGCTCGTCCAGCTGGCAGCGGTAGGCCGCCCGGTACGGCGGAATCTTGCCGATGGCGGCGAAATCGTAGAAGCGCAACGCGTCCGCGTCGATGTCGTAGATGGTGCCCAGCCGCGCCGCGATGACCTGGCCGCCGGAGATATCCCCCAGGTAGCGCACGTAGTGGTGCGCGATAACCCGGGCCGCCTCATCTTCGCCCAGCGACTCCAAGCGGGCCACGTAGCGCGCGGTGGCCGGCAGAATCCGGACCTTCTCACGCCAGTCGGAACCCATCATGTTTGCCAGGTCGTTCTCCAGGGCCGGCCGGCGCTCCAGGCGCGGGTCCGCCACCGCAGACCCCAGCGCGGTGTGTGCTACCCGCCGCACGGTGGTCTCCAGCGCGTCGTAGATAAACCACAGCTGGCCGGTCAGGGCGTGCACCGCCTCCGCGTCCAGGCCGCCCCTAATCAGCGCGGTCATGAACTCCGAGCCTTCCGCGCCCTCGTGTGCCCGCGCCGTCTCGTCCCGCAACGTCTGGGACAGCGGCTGGACCACTTGAGTGCGTTCCGTCATCGTGGCAGTCGAGGCCATTGTTGTTCTCCTTCCGAGTACGCAGTGCGCAAAGCGCGCCCGCCGCCAAGGCCTCCGTGGAACTGACCTCAGCTCGTTCATTTCCTACATATTAAGGTTTGCCTTACCTGAAAGTACAGGGGTGGAAGCGAAGATCAAACCAATGTATGACACCTCATACCCCACCCCCAGGCAGCGGGCAGGCCACACTCAGTCTGGGACACAAGCTCAACCCGAACCACAGCTATTCCCAGCCTTTCCCGCAACGGATATGGAAAGATAAAGAGACTTCACCGCCCCATCAAGAGGAGACAAAACCATGGAAATGTCGACGATTACCGAGTGGATGTTCGCCGCCGAAATCCCCATCCCGGACGACATCTATGCCTGCTCATCGAGGGAGAGCAGCCCTACGCCGCCTTCAAGACCTTCCGCGACTCCGCGGTATTTACCTCCAAGCGCCTCATCGTCCGCGACGCCCAGGGCCTGTCCGGCAAGAAGGTGGAAATCTATTCGCTCCCCTACAGCGCCATCAACATGTGGTCGAGCGAAAATGCTGGCAAGATGTTTGACTTCACCGCCGAGGTCGAGCTGTGGACGCGCGCCGGCCACATCAAGATCAAACTCGGCCGGGACGTGGACGTTCGCCGCATCGACTCCCTCATCGCCCACGCCGCGCTCAGCCACTAAGCGCTGCCAAGGTCCACCCCAACAGCCGAGCACCACAAGCTAAAGACTCACCCCACCGAGCCCCTAGTTACCCAGCCGGCGGGCCAGGTAACGGCCGGTCACCGACTGCGGGGAGTCCGCCACCTGGTCGGGCGTGCCGGTGGCGAGAATCTCCCCGCCGTCCTCACCGCCGCCTGGGCCTAAGTCGATGATGTAGTCGGCATCCGCGATGAGGTTGAGGTCGTGCTCGATGACGATAACCGTCGCGCCGCGCTTGGTCAGCGCGTCGAGCACGGACACCAGCGTGCGGACATCGAGCGGGTGCAGGCCCACGCTGGGCTCGTCCAGCACGAAGACCGCGTCGCTGTGGTCGCGGTTCATCTGACTGACCAGCTTGAGGCGCTGGGCCTCCCCGCCGGACAGGGCCGGGGTCGCCTCCCCCAGCGTCAGGTAGCCCAGGCCAAGGTCATCGAGTTCCGCCAGCTTCTTGTGCACCCGCGGCAGGTCCTCCGTAAACTGCAGCGCCTCGTGGGCGGTGCGCCCGAGCAGCTCGGGCAGGCTTAGACCGTTGCGCTGGTAGCGGTTAGCCTCCGGGGCGTAGCGGCTGCCGTCGCACTCCGGGCAGACGATCTCCACGTCGGGTAGGAACTGCACGTCCAGAGTCACCTCCCCGGTCCCCTTGCACCGCGGGCACGCTAGCGAGCCGGTGTTGTAGGAAAAGTCCGAGGCGCTCAGCCCGTCCTCGCGCGCTGCCTCCACCGCGGCGTAGGCCTTGCGCAGCTCGTCCAGGACGCCGGAGTAGGTAGCCACGGTCGAGCGGACGTTCTGGCCGATCGGGCTAGCGTCAATCAGCTGGACCCGCATGCCCTCCGGGGCTTTCAGGTCGCTGACGTGCGCGGGTAGCGCCGCCGACTGCGCCCGGGCTTGAAGGGCGGGTACGAGGGATTCCAGTAGCAGCGTGCTCTTTCCGGAGCCGGATACGCCGGTGATCGCGGTCAGCCGCCCCAGCGGGATATCCACGCTCAACGGCTTGACCGTGTGGATGGCGTCGGCCTCGAGGTGGATCGCCCCGAGTCCGAAGACCTCGTCCGCCGCGGCGGCGATTCGCGTCGGGGTGAAGTGATCGCCGGAGAGGAATTCACCCAGCAAGGAATGGGAGTCCTGGGCGACCGCGTCGGGGTGCCCCTCGGCGATGACGGTGCCGCCCTTGCTTCCGGAGCCCGGGCCGATTTCCACCAGCCAGTCCGCCTTATTGAGGATCTGTACGTCGTGGTCGACGAAGACCACCGAGTTGCCGTCGGTGAGCAGATCCCGCATCACGCCCAGCAGGCCGTCGACGTTGACCGGGTGCAGCCCGATAGAGGGCTCGTCCAGCACATACAGGACGCCGGTGGTGCGGTTGCGCACCGCGCGGGCGAGCTGCACGCGCTGGCGCTCCCCCATGGACAGCGTGGATCCGGCCCGGTCCAAGGAGAGATACCCCAGGCCGAGCTCAACCAGGCGGCGGGCCATACCGGTGAGAGTGTCGACCAGCGCGCCTGCCATGTCCTGCATCTCCTGCGGGACCTCGGCGGGCACGCCCTGGGCCCAGGCCAGCACGTCGTCCAGGCTCATGGCGGTGACATCAGCCAGGTTGCGCTCGCCGATGCGCGGCTGCCGCGCCGCCGGACTCAACCGGGTGCCCTGGCAGTCCGGGCAGATGTCTTCCTTCAGGAAGCGGTTGACCTTCGCCAAGCGCTTCTCGGTGTCGGCGCGCTCCAGCTCCTTCGTCACGGTCAGCCGGGCATTGCGGAACGTGAAATCTAGCTCGTGCACGCCCTTCTTACTCGTAACCGTGATGTGCTTCTTTTCCTCGGGGCCGTCGAAGACAACCTGCCGTTCCCAGTCCTCGAGCTCGCTCCACGGAACGTCGGTGCGCACGCCGAACTCCCGCGCGATGTCCGGCTGCACGTTGAAGCCGAACATCTGCCACGGAACCACCGCACCCTCGTCGATGGTTTTCGACGGATCGGGCACGAGCGCCGCGTCATCGACCGCGCGCACCAGCGCGGTGCCCTGGCACGTAGCGCACGCGCCCGTGGAGTTAAAGGACAGCTCCTCCGCGCCCGGCGCCTTGACCTGCTCGCCGCAGGTGGGGCACATAAACGGCGTCTCCGCGGCGACATCAATGGTGGGCGCTACCCGGTGCCCGCGCGGGCAGACGTGGGAGCTCAGCCGGGAGAACATCAGGCGCACCACGTTGAGCAGCTCTGTCGAGGTACCGAAGGTGGAGCGAATCCCCGGCATCGCCGGACGCTGGCGCAGGGCCAGTGCGGCCGGGATGTGCTCGACGGAGTCTACGGCCGCGCGCGGGCTCTGCGTCATCCGCCGCCGCGTATACGTCGACAGGGCCTCGATGTACCGGCGAGAGCCCTCCGCATACAGCACACCCCGCGCCAAGGAGGACTTGCCCGAGCCGGACACGCCGGCGATGCCCACCAGCGAGTACAGGGGAATATCAACGTCCACGGAGCGCAGGTTGTTCACCCGCGCGGCGCGGACCCGGATGCGGTCAGGGATAGTCATAGCTTCACCGTACCCCGGCCAGGAAAGCCCCTCCGCGTCTGTTTTCCGTCTCGGTGCTTAACGATGCCCCACAGCCGGCCACGGTTTCACCGGCGAAGCAGACCGGTCCGTCGAAACATAAAGAGCGGAATGCGTACAATTTGCAAGAACCCTACGCACCGACTGCGGAGGAGAAGCTTGGCTCACCAGCCCGTCTGTTTTAAGTTCGGCCATGATAACGTCAACCGGCTGCACGTCGAGGTGCTGCGGGTCCATGAGGGTGCAGCCTATGCGAATGTCGAACTTCTCAAACGGAACACCGTGCAACAGCATGTTCGTGCGTAACAGCGCGTGGTTGGTCGGGTTGATTTCCTGGCCGTACAGGCCGTCCTCGATGTTGTCGATACCGAGGTGTTTGGCAAACCGGAACAGCAAAGCCCCGGAACCGGTACATGAGTCGCACAAGCCTACGGATTGGATACAAGAGTGGAGCGAAGCCTGCCGTCACTTATCGGGGTTTACCAGGAGGAAAACGGCAACAAGGATACCCATCTAGCGCCGGATGGAGCTACCACGTAGCGCAGACGCTTCGGCCCCGGAAGAACTGCCGGGCATACTGAACCGTTGTGTCACCGCCGCCAAAGGATGCGCCAAAAGGTTCTGATAGCGCTAAAAACTGTCGATATTCCTCTTCTTCACTGGAGAAGTCAAAGCAAGCTGTCCTCTTAATGCCGCCGAAACGAGCAAGCATCTAGATTCAACGAGCTTGTTTCGTGATCCCTCCGCTAGAGCCTCAACGTTTGAATGAATGTCGAGATTAAGGTCAATGAGACGCAAGATTTCCTTTTGCTCTTGGATACTCGGTAGTTCATAGGGGAACGCCTTAATTACCTTTTGAGAGATATTTGGTTGAGCGCCACCTTTACCTAATGCAATGAACTTAATTCGATTTGCCCGTAGGTAAAAAAAGAGGAACCGCTCAAGTGTGTGCTCCGCACTCCTCGCGACGGCTATTGCCTGGTTGGTCGCAGCGTCCATAGCAAGAATGCCGACCTTACCGATGGTGGCGCCGTACATCGCGATGGCGACGGATCCCTTGGGGAAAACCTTCGCACTTGAGTTCTTAATAGCAAGCTCGGTGATACGCTCCTCCGTCTCGGAGATTACGCCATCCGGCAATTCTCCGGACTTTACCCATGGAATGTCCCCGGTATAGTAATCCGGGTTCTTTCGAGATGGTGTACCACCGGAAGACCATTTAAAGGATTCACCAAGGGTTGTGGATATCCAATCCTCTCGACGGACGCCGCGTTGGTTGCGCCATTCTTCAGTGAGCTGGCCCCGAATCGCCGCCTCTAAGAGGCTCTCAGTTCGACGATCAGCCCCCTCCAAGAACACTTCGATACGGTCGACTGCCTTGTCGATCCTCTGCAGGTTCTCCGCAAGCTTTTCGATGATTCCTTGTTGCTCTTCAAGCGGAGGAAGGGGAAATGGAAATTGCTCCAGAAACCACTTAGGGACTCTTTGTTGGCCTACTGCACCTGCCATAACTTCTTTTGCTTGAGCTCGAAACGTGTGTTGTCGGACAAAGGCATGTAAGAACCTAGAGTTGAGAGCAGGCGATGGCCTAAGAACGAAAAACTCTGTCGAGCCATATCCGAGCCCATTAAGCAGATCAGGGACGATTGCAGATTTACCGTTCTCCATACACGGTGTGATCTTGGCGAAAAGGACATCGCCGGTTTGAAAAGATGTATAGCCTTTAGCGACTTGTTGCAGCTTTCTAAAATCAGGGTCTTCGATCTGCCCCGTCACATCTGATACCGCGGCCATTGGTACAAAGGTTACATCTGTTTCGACAGGAACAGACGAAATATTGTCTCTAGAAGGGTTCACTTTGCAGGCCGAACCGAGCCGAACCCATTTCCAGTGTTTAGGGATCGGGTACGGTTGTTCTTCTTTGGGGATGAGCGCCTCGTCAGGGATACCGTCGAAGTCCTCGACCAGAGGGAGGGATTTCATTCGTGCCATCAGACTTCCTCACCGTCTTGGAGATCGGCAGCAAGGGAGCGGAGCAGGCCAAGAGCTTCCTCGAGGAAGTCTGCCGCTTCGTTGATCTGCTCGGCAGGGTCGTAGGAAGCCCAATCGATCTGTTCAGCTTCCTCCTGAACCAGACCAATATCGAGCGTGTCGTCCTTGTCTCGAATCTCCTCTCGGCTGAAACGAGTCCACCGTTCATCCTCAATGCTCGCCCGGTCGGGAGCGGTGTAGACGGCTTCGAAACTAGCGAAGTGCTCTGTTGCTAGCGGGTTCCGCTTACCAAATGAAGGCATGTTGGTACGCAAATCGTAGTACCAAACCTCTTTGGTATTGCCGTTATCGGTGCGACCTCGTTCGAAGAAGAGAACATTGGTTTTTACGCCTTGGGCATAGAAAATTCCTGTTGGCAGGCGCAAGATGGTGTGCAAATTGCACTTATCCATCAGGTCTTCACGAATCCTGCGGCCGTCTCCGTCAGCAAACAAAACGTTGTCCGGCAAAACGACTGCAGCGCGCCCACCTGGTTTAAGACTGCGGTAGATGTGCTGCAAAAAGTTCAGCTGCTTGTTCGACGTTGGGAAAGTAAGGTCATCGCGAGTGGCGCGTTCACCACCACGCTTCGTTCCAAACGGCGGGTTGGTAAGTACAACATCGTAGCCCTTGACATCCTTTCCCAACGGGGACAGGGTGTCGCCCAACAAAATAGGTGCTTCAATCCCGTGCAGCATCGCGTTCATCAGCGCAAGCCTATGCGTATCGCGGACGAGCTCAACTCCAGTGAAAGCTTCCTTGACCTCAAAATTGGCTTCGATTTCACTGAGGTCAAAGAAGTCGGCAGTTTGTTGTCTCACGTGCTCACTGGCCGCGATCATGAACCCAAAAGTTCCACAAGCGGGATCGTTACAGCGCTCTCCGGGCTGGGGGTTGACGAGTCGGACCATGACGTCAATGAGTACGCGGGGCGTAAAGTACTGACCAGCCCCGGATTTCTTCTCATTAGCGTTCTTCTCGAGTAGACCTTCATAGAGATTACCGAGGCCCTCCTCGCGCGCAGAAAACCAGTCGAGCTCATCAATGGACGAGATAATCTTCTCGAGGTTCTTCGGCTCGTCGATGGTCGTCGACGCCCCAGTGTAGATCTGTCGAACCGGCCCACGTGCTTCTTCGCCTAGGCGCTGGAGCAAGTCTCGGTAGTAGTGCTTCAGGTCAACACCTGATTTTGCCCGCAGCACATCCCAGCGGTATTCAACAGGAATTCCCACCTCCGCACCGGTTTCCTTCGCCATCTTCAAAAAGAGGATGTAGGTCAGCTCAGTAACGTACTCGTGGTATGTGATTCCGTCATCACGAAGCACATTCGAGAGGTTCCAGAGCTTGGCGACAATTTCTTTGTTATTCACGCGATACTCTCTTCAGTTTCGTAAAGATATTTGTTGAACTCATTGATCACGCTGTCGAGGTTACCTCCGAAAGCGATATCGACACGGGTAAAACCTCCTTGCTGCCGGAACCGAGGGTCTTCATCAAACACCTCAGGCGTAAGAAGGAGCTCGTTCTCCAGATACTGCTCAACTCGCGATAGCCACCCAAGCTCTACCTTGGAAAAGCTATGCCCAGCTTTGAGCTTGCTGACCGCGTTTCTAACGCGTTCTTCGTGGCTGACCAGTGGTGAGCCGAGTGCGTATCGTCGGACAAGTGAGATGATGTCGGCAGCGATCTCTTTGTTGGACAACTGAGATACGGCACTCGATAGCTTCTGCTCAGTAAACCCTTCACGATCGAGGGCAAGTTTCAGCGACTTCAACTGCCCGCGGGTCAAATCAGCCGGGCGTGTACAGATGATGTTGAGTGCGGCGATTTCATTGGTGTTGTTCTTGATGAATTGGGTGAATTCATCAAGGTAGTCACCTGGTGAGGCACTGTCACCGAAATCTCGTGTATGGGTGAGGAGTTCATCGGGTTGGTGCGAGATCACCACGCGACGTGGCTCGCCGAGCGTGGTGGAATCCAGGTAGGCGAACAGTTCCGCATGGTCATGCACCCACGCAGCAGCGTCAGCGGGTGAAAGCTGCTTGAGCTGGTCGATAACCGTCGACATCGACTGCCCACCAGCAAGGTCGGTGACCTGCTCGGCGGCTGCTGCTTTCATACGCTGCTTGCGACGCTGAAGCTTAGCCACGATTTGCTCAATAACTGATTTCTGGGAGTCTTCGTCGTCAATGACGGTGAGGCCTTCGAGCAGATCGGTGAAGCGGGTGTTGGGATTGACCACAACTGGTTTCATCGTGTTGACCTGCTCGAGAGCATCGTAGACCCCGACTGGATCGTAGATATCGAACTTGTCCTTGTCGATTTCCGAGCACAACCGTGTGGCACGACCTAGCATCTGTTCAAACAGGATGCGAGACTTCACTCGCCGCATGAACACCAATGACGTAATGGATGGCACATCAATGCCGGTGGTCAGTAGGTCAACGGTAACGACAATCGACGGGTAGCGTTCATTCTTGAAGCGCTTGATCGCTTCCTGAATCTTCTTCTTGTTACCGCCCGCTACACTGCCGGTGATCTTCATGATCGCTTCCGGCTCGACACCACTGGCCGCATAGATTTCCTTCAAAATCGCCACGATCATGTCCGCATGCGCGTCATCAACAGCGTAGATGAGTGCCTTGCCGAATTGATCGGGTGAGCTCGGGTCGAGATCACGAGCAATCTCGGCCAAGACGGTTCGGTTGAATTCCTCAGTGATGACCTGCCGATTGAACTGTTCAACATCGAAGGTCACCTCATCAGCGAGTTCCTCGCTGTTGGTGATTTCACCGGTCTGCGGATCGTAAATCGGCAGTGTCTCGCCTTTACCAAAGGAAATCCCGTCCGTAGACAGCTTCGTGGTCAGTCGATGTGGCGCATCATGGTCGACCAACCAACCATCCATGACAGCTTCCCGATAAGAGTAGGTGTAGACCGGTGTTCCGAAAATCTCTGTGGTGTGCAACGCAGGCGTCGCCGTCAATGCAATTTTGAACGCATCGAAGTAGTCAATCAGATTGCGGTAGGCCGATTGATAGTCGAACTGGTCACGGTAGAGCACTTCATCATCAGTCATCTCCTTGTCGAGGAGGTAGCCTCGGTGTGCTTCGTCAACGATGATTAAGTCGTAATCCGTGACTGCGGGCACGACCTGATCATCGGGATAGAAAACCCGTTTGACCATTGCTTGGACTGTTGAAACCCGGACTTTCGTCTCCGTATCGATCTCAAGGTCTTCTAGGCCCTTGATGTCATAGAGTTGGTCGAGGCTCATCAGCTCTTCAAGTTTGACATCTTGAAATGCATCGAGTGCCTGCTCACCGAGAGCCGTCCGATCTACAAGGAACAGAATCCTCCTAAAACGCTTGGCTTTCAGGAAACGGTAGATCATCCCGAGAACGGTGCGGGTTTTACCAGTACCCGTTGCCATTGCGAGCAAAGCGTGGCTCTGCCCATCCGACACGGCTTTTTCTGCGGCGTGAATCGCAGCAGCCTGATAATCACGCAGGTTCAGGCCACTAGGGTCGGTCAGGAGATCATCACTGTAGGAAGCGAGCCTATGGTCCGCTTTGTCACTGTCTGCGTCCAAGATGGCTTGGAGCCCTTCGGGGCTCGGCCAGCCGTGGAGAGCACGAGGAGCGTTCAACGCACTGCGAACATCGAGGAACCACACGCCCGATTTCGTCTTGAGCTGATCGAGGTAGGGGCGCGCATTGGTGGCGAAGATAAACGGAACCCGGTAGCCGCCCCAGTGGCCAAGCGTCAGATCGTAATGCTCAGGCTTAATGAGCCGGGCATAATCCTTAGCTTGGTAATCAAGCACGGACGGGATGTCCACATGGTCAGCCTTAGCCTCGATTACCGCTACCAGAGCCTCCCCGATGAACAGCGCGTAATCTGCTCGTCCGCTTCTTCCCACCGTCGAATTGGTAGGCCACTCAGCAATCGCAAGATTACGTCCTGCCTCCGGCCGCGTCCCACGCGCATAGCGAAGTCGCTCGGTATCTGCTTCCCACCCAGCGTTTCGAAGCTGCTCATCAATCATGAGCCTGGTTTCAGCCTCTGTACGTGGTCTTTGATTCGCTGCACGAGACGCACGCGATACCCGTTCACGCTTGCTAACTGGAGTTGACTTCTCGGCCTTGTTCTCGTCGTCTCGTTTGAGCCTAGCTTCCTTGTCTTCCAGCAGCTCGATGGGTTCTTCAACAAACGATGTCAGGGAATAAGTCGGAATCCGAAGATGAAGTGGCCCATACGTGTGCGCAAACCAGCCAGCCACGGAATGAACCATAGGAAGAAACTGCGCCGCAGACTCTTCATCGCCCCACCCTTCGTGGGCTGCCTTGTTTCGTGCCTTTCGCACTAGATGTAGAACATCGACTACATCTTTTGGAAGGAGTCCTTCTCTTTCAAGGGTGTCAATTCGCTTTACCGCAGAGTTATCAAAAGGTTCTCGAACCCCATCAAACTTGTACATCATCGACACGATCGACTCACAAAGCATGCCAAGCTTAATCAAAGCCGAATTAGGATCAGACTGCCGATAAGCCTCAGCCAAGCTACCCAGGTTTGCTAACGAAGGAAACGAGTCTTCAAGAAACGCAAAGTTTTTCATTATTCGCTCACTAACTCCCGTTCACAGATATCGGCAATGCCGCAGTTAGGTGCTTCGCAGATCCGTATCAAAGTATCGGTTTGCAGGTTGGCCTCTTTGCTTAGTTTTGTGATGGAGCTGGAGCTCAAACCAGCCGCTACCCGAAGGCCTTGTTTACGCCAACGGTGTGCTCTAAGGATTTGCCAAAATTTATCGTAGTACATTTTCGAGCTAGGATCCGGTAGAATTCCTTAGGTTTTTAGGTCTAGGTGACGTGAGTATTGCCCGTTGATGCCCTTGCCTGTGTATGGGGGAATGAAGCAATAGTGAAAAAGTTTCGGCAAACACACTCCCGAGCAGGGCGCTTCGTAAGCTCGATAAAGCCCGTAATTCGAAGGAAGCAGGCTCGATTACGGCCCAGATCCTTACCAGGCCGGGGATCTGCGAAGCAACTCTGAACCGGTGGCAAGCAACGAATGAGGCGATGACCAAGAGTGAGGCTAGAGAACTCTAGCGACTTCGTGACGAGAACATCCGTCTAAAGCGTCTGTTGGGGCAGGCTGAGCTGGATAAAGCGGCTTTAAAGGAGTTGGCTGAGACAGCCTTCTCAGCCCAGCTCGCCGCCATGATGCCGTTTCACACTTGGTGGAGCTGGGTTATTCCCACAGGCTTGCCCGCCGGATTGTCGGGCTTTCCCGCAGCACCTAACGGCCTGCCAGAGTCCGCGAGAGTCAGCCAGATAAGTACACCTCCTTCGCAGGCGTTCATACACGCCTTCGCCAAAGAACACCGCCGGTGGGGACACCGGCAATCCGGGATCAAAGCTCAAGCGTAAGGGTACGGGGTATGCCGGGGAACCGTCCGCTGGATCTGACGTGAGGAGGCTCGGCGGGGAGCTGGCCAGAAAGAAACACGACACGCCTCGATGGTTACAGCCTGCGGGATGTTACCACTGGCCGGTACCCGAACGATACACGGACGCTGGATTTACAATGCGATTCCACCTAGCACGACACGACGATCAAGAGACGATCCAGATCTGCACCATTATCGATGAACACACCCGCGAACACGTCGCCTTCACAGTCGACCAGAACTTCGATACGGATTCGATGGTAAAACTACTTGACCCAGCTCCAATCGAACATGACGAGCGCCCAAAGGTGATCTGGATGGATAACGGACCAGAATCCACCAGCCCACGCCCCAAAACCTGGGCTAGTGAGGATAAGACAATCCACGCGTTCATCCCCGCCAGGCCAGCTGTGGCATAACCGATTCGTTGAGTCGTTTCATCACCGTATCCGAAACGAGCTGCTAGAGGACAACAGCATCGACAACCTTGATCACGCCCGCATGCTCGTGCCCCTGTGGCCACGGCACTATTAATGACGTCCACCCGCACTCTTGACTGGATTACCTCAGTCCACGGAGATATGAGGAAAAATGGAAACAAGACAGCACGGCTAACGCTTAAACGAAGAGGACCTAATTCTTAAGAAGTCCGATAAGACGCTGGCCACATGGTCGAACCCTCTGAGCCAAAGGGGCGTTCAACGCGGCCTTCGAGCGCGCCTACCTGTCCACGTGGCTGACCCGGCGCCACCCCATTCGATGGCTGTGCGGAGGTTTTTCGATCCTACTCAGTGGCATTGCCCCATGGTCTGGTCCGCCCCTCGGTTTGCCCATGAGCCTCGATCGAGTCGCTATCGCGCTAGACCTCGACGTGCGAAAAGCTCGGTAGGTTAGAAGCTTATCCGCTAATTCTGCACCCCGGCCGAAACCAGCTTCTGTAACCAAGGTGAGGTTACCCTCGTTTAGTGGACACCCTATTTGTGCGGATCTTGTGTCCGTAGGAGAGGATGTTCATTGTGAGTCAACAGCGCAAGAAATACACGCCGGAGTACCGGTG
>NZ_JBPPVW010000017.1:0-44821 GCF_053546955.1 Corynebacterium sp. 32222D000AT
CCATCCACACAAATGCAAAAAGTACATTGGCACACTATTGAGTTCTCAAACATCACTGGCACGCCCCAACAATCAGTCACAACCAACTGTTCAAAGCGGCTTGTTCAACCTTACTCACAACCGTAAACAAAGTCAAACACCGTCACCGCCCGTTAACCTCTCGGCTACCTCGCGGCGACTCGAATTAATATAGCGCGTTAGCCCTCCGTATGCCAAATCGCCTTTTCGTTTCATATTTAACCCCAGGTAGATGGCCGATTTTCGACACCGCGCGGAGCACGACCGACTCGCCCACGGCCGGCATGATGATGTCTAAGGCGACGAATGAAAATCCTTCCGGGAGGGCCAAGGCGAAGGGCATAATCACCAGTAAGTTGCGGGGCATCTCCGTCAAGATCAGCGCAATGGGGTCCCGGCTCGGGACGTTGAGACGCCTTCCCGACGCCAGGGCTTGCACTACCGCGCCCAAGATGAACAACACGTAACAAGCAAGTGCCCGCGTAAGCCGCGGCAGGTTCTCCCTCCCCCCAGCCCCCGAAAGTACCGTCGCGATGACGAAAAGGGTCAGGTACATGACCGGGACCATCCAGGCATCGGTGGCTTTGCCTATTTTGTCTTTGGCGCGCGTGTGGCGTACTGCCCAGGCCAGGCCGAAGGGGTGACGATGAGGACGATGAACGCCTGCAGCATGGGAGCGGCTGGGAAGGGCGCGGCCCCTCCCCTCCCCCGCCAGGGGCGGCGCTGCCCGTAGTGCTTCGGCGGCGCTTCCGGCTCGCAGTCGGGCCAGCAGTTTTGGGCACTGAATTTTCAGTTGTGGGCGCTGTATACGCGGCCCGTGCGGCTAGTAGTAGCAGGCCAGCAACCCGTCGGGGCCGTCGATGACCTGGATCGGGGTGTTGAAGATCGGGGTGAGGACCTCGTCCTTCATGATCTCCTCCGGGCTACCGAAGGCGACGACCTCGCCGTCCTTGACCGCGCAGATCGAGTCCGAGTACTTGGCCGCGAAGTTAATGTCGTGGATGACCAGCACGATCGTGCGGCCGAATTCCCGGGCGGCCTGCTTTAAGTGGCGCATCATCTCCACGGAGTGGGAAATGTCCAGGTTGTTGAGCGGCTCGTCCAGCAGAACGTAGTCGGTCTCCTGGCACAGGACCATGGCCACGTACGCGCGCTGCCGCTGGCCGCCGGAGAGCTCGTCCAGGTAGCGGCCCTCGTATTCCCGCAGGTGCAGGAAGTCGATGTACTTGGAGATGATCTCCTCGTCTTCTTCGGTTAGGCGCCCCTGGGAGTACGGGAAGCGGCCGAAGCCCACCAGCTGCCTAACCGTCAGCTTCGTGATGAAGTGGTTTTCCTGCCGCAGGATGGAGACAATTCGGGCCAGATCCTTCGACTTGGTCTTCCCGATGTCGTAGCCGGCAATTTCGATTGTTCCCTCGTCCATGTTCAGCAGGCGGCCGATCATCGTCAGCAGGGTGGACTTGCCGGCGCCGTTCGGCCCGACCAGGGAGGTGATGCCGCCCGAGGGGATCTCCAGGTCGACGGGACCAATGTTGGTCTCGCCGCTGTAGCTTTTCGCGACGTGCTTTAGGGAAATCACAGGCGACCCTTTCTCAAGATGACGAAGAGGAAGACGGTACCGCCGACCAGCTCAATGATGATGGAGACCACGCCCTGGGCGTAGAAGACGTGCTGCATGATGAAATACGCCCCGGTGAACACGGCAAAGGCGGTCGCCACAGCCATCGGGAACAAGAAGCGGTGGTCGTAGGTCTCGGCAAACTGGTATGCCAGCGTAGCGACCAGGAAACCCAGGAAGGTCATCGGGCCCACCAGGGCGGTGGTCACGGCCATGAGGATGGAGACCATAATCAGCGTGAAGATGGCGTTCGCCCGGTGGTTCACGCCCAGGTTGGTCGACGCGTCGCGGCCGAGTGCGAGCACGTTGAGCCGGCGCGAGTTGAGATACAGCGCGGCCGCGGCCAGCAGCATCAGCGGGATGGCCACCGGGTAATAGTCCGAGTCGGCGTTGTTGACGGAGCCGAACAGGCGGGCCGTGAGCACGTCGAACTCGGAGGGGGTCAGCATGCGTTGCATGAACGTCGACAGCGAGCCCAGCCCGCCGCCGATGACCACGCCGACCAGCAACATCGCGTGCATGTTGTTGGAGCGGTTGGTTAGCAGCCAGGAGTAGAGCACCAGCGACAGCAAAACCATGAGCGCGACCTGGACCAGGAACGTGGTGATGTTGCGGGCGTTGGTGAGCCCGGCCGCGCCGAGGAAGAAGATGGTCGCGGTGTTAATGGCCACGTAGAGGGCCTCGAAACCCATGATCGACGGGGTGAGGATGCGGTTGTTGGTCACGGTGTGGAAGGCCACCGTCGCGGTCGCCTGGCAGATGGCCACCACGGCCATGGCGATGACGGCATCGGCGCGCCGCTCGGCAATGAGCCAGAAGCCGCGCGTGCCAAAATCCATCGGGTTGTCCCACGCCAGCAGCCCGGCGGCGAATACCCCGCCGGCGGCCAGCAACATAAGTAGGATGACCCAGTACTTGCGCTGCGCGGCGGCGGACTGGAAGGCCCCGACGTCGCGGGCGGCGGCAGTGACCGGAACAGAAGCAGAAACAGTCTTATTTACCACGGGTCGACCTCACAATCAGGATCACGAAAACGACCGCGCCGATGATCCCCAGGATGACGGACACCGGCATCTCAAACGGCGAGATGATGGTGCGGCCCACCAGGTCGCAGACGGTGACCGTCGCGATCCCCAGCAGGCAGACCCAGGGCAGGTTGGAGCGCAGGTCGTCGCCGCGGAACAGGCTCACGATATTCGGGACGATAAGCCCCAAAAACGGCAGGGCACCGACCACCACGGTCACCACGCCGGTGGCCACGGCGATGAGCCCGGTGCCGATGAGGATCATGCGGTTGTAGTTCAGGCCGACGTTGGTGGCGATCTCCTCGCCCAGCCCGGCCACGGTCAGCTTGTCCGCGAAGAAAAAGACCGCGACGAGCACGATGAGCACTAGCCACAGGACCTCGTACTGCCCCTCGTAGACCGAGGTGAACGAGCCCATGAACCAGATGCCCAGCTGCTGCAGAGAGTCTGTGGTCAGCGCGATGAAGGTAGAGACGGCGCTGACGACCGCGCCCAGCATGATGCCGATGATCGGCACGATCAGGGAGGACCGCAGGGTCACCCGCCGCAGGAACGCGAAGAAGACCATGGTCCCCACGAAGGAGAAGACCACGGCGACCACCATCTTTTGCAGCACGGTGGAGGTAGGAAACAACACCATGGTGGTCAGCAGGCCGAGCCCGGCCCACTCGGTGGTGCCGGTGGTGGTCGGCTCCACGAAGCGGTTCTGGGTCAGCAGCTGCATGACCAGTCCGCTCATGGCCATGGCGGCACCGGACAGCATCAGCGCAATGGTGCGCGGGATGCGGGTGGTGTTGAACATCTCCCCGCCGTCCTCGTGGCCCAGGATGTCGTATTCGCCCACCGCCAGCGAGAGGGCTAGGAGCAGGAGGATGCCGCCTACGCCGAGCAGAAGCTTCCAGTCGAGGAGCTTCGACCGGGAACGCCTGGGGGTTGTTTCTTGCATAAGGTCCGATTCTTGGTAGATAGCCGAAAGCCGGATAGGCCCCGCGCGGGAAAATGAGCGCAGGGGCTATCCGGTTACTTGCGGAAAACGCCGGGTGTGGAACTAGGCATTCTCGAAAGCATCAGCCATTTCGTTCAGGATCTTCGTGTAGGTGATGATGGACTCGTTAGTGTAGGTGTCCTTCGGAGCGACGTAAACATTGCCGTCCTTGACCGCCTGCACGTTCTTCAGCGCCGCGCTGTTTTCCACCAGGTCCTTACCCGGGGTGTAGTCCGGCTCGTCGGAGTTGACCGCACCGTCGCGGTCGAGGACCAGGATCCAGTCCGGGTTGGATTCCGCGATGGCCTCGACGGAGATGTCGTCACCCTCGTGGTTGCTGCTGCCGTCCTCCACGGTCAGGGCCGGTTCCATACCCAGCAGGTCGAATACCGGGCCCAGGGTGCGGCCGACGTGCGGAGCGATGTAGCCGATCTCGCCGCCGGAGGTGTTAACAGCCATGACGGTCTTTTCCGGATCGTAGGCCTTCTTGGCGCGCTCGATGGCGGCGTCCAGGTCCTCGATCAGCTTCTGGGCGTCTTCCTCGTGCTCGAAGACCTCGCCCAGGGCGGTGGTGTGGCGCTTGAGCTCTTCAAAGAAGTCCTTGTCATCGCGCGGCTCGAAGTCCACGATCGGGGTGTCCTCCACCAGCTTTTCGATGTCGGCCTGGTGCTGGGAGAAGCGCTGGCCGTTCCAGACCAGGTCCGGCTCGGCGGCGACTAGGGCCTCCAGATCCGGCTCGCGGTGGCTGCCCAGGTCCGCGGCGACGGTGTCCTTGTTGTAGGTATCAGCCAGGGACTCCGGGATGAGGTTCAGCGGCGCTGCGGACAGCTCCACGCCCCAGTCGGCCAGCACAGCGAAGGCGCGGTTGTCGGCCACCGCCGGCTTCTCGACCGGCAGGGTGATTGTCTGCTCGCCGTTGTTGTCTTCCAGCTTCAGCTCCCCGGCCTCCGAGGCAGCGTTGTCTGCGGCGGTGTTCTCAGCGGAGTTGGAGGAGCTGTCGGCGGAATTGGAGGAATCCTCCGCCGAAGAGCAGGCGGTCAGCAGCAGCGAGGCGGCGGCTACCGAGGCAACCAGAGTACGACGAATCTTCATGGGCTTGTCAATCATCCTTTTCGAAACGAATCCCTTGCGGAATTCCGGGACTATCTTTCCTAGGACAACCTAACTGAAGAGAACCTAACCTGACAAGGCTTAGGCACAGCTAAGTTCCAGGCAACCCTGTTCACCTGCGATTTACCTGAGTTTTTCATAACTAGATCCCCCACCCCCGGAACATACCCCCACTTCGGGCCCGGCCGAGGCGGGCAGGACCGTCCCGCCCTTGCCGTAGCTCCCCACTATTGGGAGTTTTCCGAGCGCAGCAGCCCCTCCACCGAGACCTTACCGAGCTCCGCAAACTCCGCGCGGGCGGCGTCCCGCAGCTGGGGATCCGCGGCGTAGTCGAAGGCGACCTGGGCTAGGCCCACCGCGGAGTCGAGGGCGGCGCGCTCGGCGGACTCCGTGGCCGACCAGGAGGCGAAGGCCTCGGTGTGCAGGGCGACTTCCCGCGGGCTGACCTGCACCATGGGGTGAATGCCCGGCACCAGGTGAGAGACGTTGCCAAAGTCCGTGGAGGCCGCCAGGGTATCCGGGATAATGCCGGCGGGCAGCGGGGCGCGACCGCGGCGGCGCTGGGTGGCGGACCACCGGGCGGCCAGCGCGGAATTGTTGCGCACCGGCAGCGACATCGGGTGCGGGTCCCAGGCGATCTCCACGCCCACTCCCGCCATCAGCGCCGCCCCGCGGGCGATGTCCTCGACCCGGCGGGAGAGCTCCAACAGGGTCCCGGTCCGCAGGGAGCGCGCATAGACCTCGACCACTGCCCTATCCGGGACCACACTGGGCCGGGTGCCGCCCTCGGCGATGACGGCGTGCAGGCGGTCGCTCGGCGGCATCTGCTGGCGGTGCAGGCCCAGGCCCTGGTACATCAGGGAGGCGGCATCGAGGGCGTTTTTACCCATGAACGGCTGCGAGCTCGCGTGCGCGGCCGTGCCGTGGAAGGTCACGGTGGCCGAGCGCCGCCCGACCCAGACGTGTTCGGATATGTCGTAGCCGAAGCCGTGGATCATCAGCGCGGCGTCCACCCCGGCCAGGCTCCCGCCGCGGATCATGTACTCCTTGCCGGAGTGTCCCTCCTCGGCCGGGGTGCCCTGCAGCTCGATGCACACGGGCGCGGCGGCATCGATAGCCCGCGCGGCCGCCAGGAAAGCGCCCACCCCGGCGGCGGCGATGACGTTGTGCCCACAGGCGTGCCCGATACCCGGCAGCGCGTCGTATTCGGCCATGATGACCACCCGCGGGTGACGGCCGGGCTCGTAGCCGGGCGAGCTGATGTTCGTCGAAAAGGCCGTCTCGACTCCATAGGCCCCGCGCACCACGTCGTGCCCGTGCCTTTCCAAGAGATCGCAGAGCACCTGCTGGCTGCGGTATTCCTCGAAGGCGGTCTCCGGGTGCGCGTGCAGGTCGTGGACTATGTGGCGGATTTCGGCCGCGAGTCCGGTTTCTTCCACCTCGCGGCGCAGGCGCTCCCAGTACTCGGGCACCGCGGCTTCCGCCGCCTGCCCGGAGCCTTCCTGCCGCTTCTGGGCGCGCTCGACCGCCGCGTCTACCTCGGCGGAGGTGGCGTCCAAGTAGCTTGTCGATGCCGCCTCTGGGGTCACGCCCGGGCGCTGCGGCGGGCAGGAATCATGGCAGTTATCTGGGTGAGCTGTCATTAGGACTCAATCATAATGCTATCGCCCGGCCCCAGTGGGATATCGGCGAAGAACCACACCCCCAGCAGGATCGCCCAGACGAGGAAGAAGGGGATGACGAACGGGATAAGGCGCGACATCAGCGTGCCCAGGCCGGCCCGGGGCTCGTAGCGCTGCAGCAGGCCCAGCATGACGATCATGTAGGGGTTGAGCGGGGTGATGATCTGGGTGGCCGAGTCGCCCACGCGGAAGGCGGCCTGCACGAACGCGGGCTCGTAGCCCAGCAGCGCAAACATGGGCACGAAGACCGCGGCCATCAGCGTCCACATGGACGAGCCCGAGATGATCAGCAGGTTCAGAACGGACGCCAGCACGATGAAGGCCAGGATGGCCGGGAAGCCGGTCAGCCCGATGGACTCCAGGAAGGCCGCGCCCTTGACCGCGGTGAAGGTACCAATCCCGGTCCAGGCGAACAGGGCAACGAACTGGCCCAGGATGAAGGCCAGGACCAAAAAGCTCAGCATGTCCTTGAGCGCACCGGCCATCATGGTGACCGCGTCGGCCATGCCCTTGATGGTGCCGACCACCGCGCCGTAGGTAATGCCGAGGACCCAGAAGTAGGCGCAGATGATGAAGACGATGGAATCCAGCAGCGGGGACTCCGGCAGGAAGCCGCCCTCCCCGTTGCGCCACGGCGAGCCCGGGATGAGCACCGCTGCCAGGATGACCGCGGTCAGCACCAGCCCGGCCAGCAGGGACAACCATAGCGCCTTGCGCTCCTTCGGCTCCAGAGCAGCGGTCAGGGCGTTGCCCTCAGCGTCGCGGTCGCCGCGCTCGGCGGCATCCGCGGCATCCACCGACTCGTCCTGCGGCACGTCCTGGGCCCGCAGGCGTGGCTCCAGGATCCGGTCGATGATGTAGCCGGCCACCAGGCCCAGCACCACGGAGGAGGCCACGTTGAAGAAGTAGTTCGACAGCGGCGTCACGGTGGAATAGCCCGCCCCGGGCAGGGTATCCATGACCGCGTTGGTGATACCGGCGAACAGCGCGTCCAGACTGGTGGGCACCAACGCCGTGGAATAGCCCGCGCCCACCGCGGCGAAACCGCCAATAAGGCCGGCGACCGGGTGGCGCCCGGCCGCCTTGAAGACCATGGCGGCCAGCGGCGGGACCACCACGAACGCGGAATCGCCCATGACCGAGGCGGTCACGCCGATGACACCGACCGCATACGGGAGCACGGCCGGCCGCGCCGAGCCGAACAGCTGGCGGATAAGCGCCGAGAGCATGCCGGAGCGCTCCGCCACGCCCACGGCCAGCAGGATGGGCAGCACCGTCAGCAGCGGCGGGAAGCCAATGTAGTTCTCCGCCATCGTGGTGGTCAGCCACGCCAGCCCCTCGCCCGTGAACAGGCCGTTGACCTCGGAGACCTCATCCGATCCCGGCACCTGGACCGCGATACCCATCCAGGCCATCACGGTGGAGGCCACCCCGGTAATCAGAAACAGGATGACGAAGATGGTAAACGGCTCGGGCAACTTGTTGCCCACGTATTCCACGCCGGACAAGAACCTATCCAGCACACTCCGCTTCCCCGTGCCGCCGGAGTCCCCGGCAGCACTCGCACCGCCGCCACCGCCGTCGCTACCGACGTCCTCAGCAACAGCCTTAGCGCGCAAGTCTTTATCGTCGTTAGAAATGGGGGTACTCATCGCGTCCACTCCTGCCTGTCTCGGCCCGTCACTTTGCCGTCACGGGATGTGTGCAGCCAGCATAATGTAACTCACGACACACGTGCCTGTGTTGCAGGTTACAACTTTGTAACGGCCCCGCAAACCAATAAACTCCCCCACAACCGGACATCCCCACGCCCGCAACCGGACACCCCTTTGCCCGATACTGGACGTTTCCTGTCATCTTTACCCCCGACAATCGGGCAGACAGCCACGGGAGCCCACCGCGGGAGGCTATACAAAGAAGTTGTCGAGACGTCCCCGTCCAGAGGAAAGGCTATGGGCAACCCCAGCAAGTATTTCGAGGAAGGCCCCAGCCAGTACGCCGTCGATAACCTGGAAGAAAGCGACTGCCCGCGCCCCTACCAGACGCCCGGCCAGTAAACGGAATAGGTAAACCCCAGGCAAGAATGCGGCGCCTACCCCCTCTATCCTCGACGTTTTCTGAGTTTTACACCCCCACGGGCCAGACGATTAGTAAATCCTGCCTGCACAGGGGATATTAATAATGTTGTATATACGCCTATTCCCAAGGAGAGACCATGAGCAGCCCCTACGGCAATGGCCCCCAGCCTTCCGAGCCCCACGACCCGCAGCAGCCGCAAGGACAAGTTAACCCCCAGCAAGCCGTACCGGGCGCCACGACCCCTCAGCCGGAGAAGAAAAAGGCAGGCTGCGGCAAGATTGGCTGCGGTGTCTTGGCTGCCATTCTCATCGTCGGCGGTATCGCCACTGCCTGCGGCGGCGGTGACGATAACAAGGATAAGCAGGAGACGAGCCAGTCCACCACGGACGCTGACGCGGCCAACACCGACGAGGGCAACGCCGATAACACCGCCTCCGAGGGCGAGCCGGCTCCCAACAATGAGGGTCAGGACCAGGCCGAGAACGGTCAGGAACAGGAAGCTGACGTTCCGACCGAGTTCAAGTCCGCGCTGCGCCAGGCGAACACCTACGCGTCCATGATGCACATGTCGCAGACCGGCGTGTACGACCAGCTGGTTTCCGAATACGGCGGTCAGTTCAGCCCGGAGGCTGCCCAATACGCCATCGATAACCTCAACGATGTCGACTGGAATGACAACGCCCTGCAAAAGGCCAAGGACTACCAGGACAGCATGGCTATGTCCCCGGATGCTATCTACGATCAGCTAGTTTCCGACTATGGCGAGAAGTTCACTCCGGAACAGGCTCAGTACGCCGTCGACAACCTGAACTAATCCGCGAATATCCCCGCCGCGGAGCGCAATGCCTCGCGACGGGTTCAACAAAGAAAAGCGGGCGCCCAACCTCCTCATCGGAAGTGTGGGCGCCCGCTTTAGTGGTGGAGCTGCCGGGAATTGAACCCGGGTCCTTCGTCATCTTGCCAGGGCTTCTCCGTGCGCAGTTCGCGCGGAATCTCTGCTCGGCCCTCCGGATCGGACGAACACGTCCGGATGATGGGCCCAGTCTCCAGTAGTGGTCCCATCCGGCCCTGAAGACGCAACCGGATGGCAAGTTCCTTAGTCGATGCCAGTTACTAGGTCAGGAACAAAACCTAGGCTGACAGACACGCATTGCTAATTAGGCAGCAAGTGCGTAGTCACGCTGAGAGTTCTTCTCTGCGTTTATTGAGTGCTACGACGCTTAACGGTGGTCTCTAGCCTGCACCGGCACGCTTCCCCTGGCTCAATGTACGAAGTCGAAACCAAATCAACCCCATTACCTATAGGGCGGGATGCGTCCGCATTCCCTATAGGAGGAATTACTTTACTCGCCCACTCGTGCTAATTCAAGTGCTCCTCCAACCACGCCTTGAGCACCACCGCATGGTTGACTTCCCGGTCGTGGGCAGCGAACAGGAGGCTCACATCGCCGCTCTTGGCAAGGTCGATGAGCTGGTCCAGCTCCCCGGCGTCGGAGTCGTCGAGCTCCGCGCGGTAGCGCCTACTGAATTCTTCGAAGCGATCGGCGTCGTGATTGAACCACTTGCGCAGGTCACTGCTGGGGGCAACGTCCTTGAACCACTCGTCGTAGGCCAAGTCGTCCTTGGCCACCCCGCGGGGCCACATCCGATCCACCAGCACCCGGGTGCCCGAGGCAATGCTGGGATCCTTTTTCACGTCGTGGACTTTGCAGGTGTAAATCATGCCTTCCAGCCTAACCCTCCTACTGCGGGTTAGGCCGGGGCGGAAGTCCTAGACGTTAATGCCCTTCACACGGCGGCCGAGCTCGCGGGAGATCTCCCGGTCCTGGTCGCGACGCTTGATGTCCTCGCGCTTGTCGTAGTCCTGCTTGCCCTGTGCCAGGCCGAGTTCCAGCTTGGCCCGGCCGTCCTTGAGGTAGACCTTGAGCGGGATGAGCGTCTTGTTGCCGGAGCGCACCTGGCCGTAGAGCTTGTCGATCTCCCGGCGGTGCAGCAGCAGCTTGCGGGTGCGCTTGGGGCTGTGGTTGGTCCACGTGCCCATGGAGTACTCCGGGATGTGGAGGTTGCGCAGCCAGACCTCGCCCTTGTCGATGGTGGCAAAGGCGTCGTTCAGGGAAATCTTGCCCTCCCGGAGGGACTTGATCTCCGTACCGACGAGCGCGATACCGCACTCGTAGGTGTCGAGGATCTTGAAGTCATGGCGGGCACGCCGATTGGTGGCGAGTGTCGAGTTGTTGTCGACCGCGCCCTTTTTCTTTTTGCCCTTCTTTGCCATAGCTATCAAGCTTAACCGCCCCGGCTAGAGCGAACAAACCCGCCCGACGGCCACGCGGCAGGCGGTGGCATTCGGGCGGGACTGTGGGGCGCGCGGGCTACTTCTTGACGTAGAGCCGCAGCGTGACTTGGGCGGCGAGGGCGGCGAAGGCCATGGCCACCACGCCGACAATCGGCAGGGCTATCCAGATGTCCTTGGTGTGCAGCGGGGCCAGCAGCTGGGCCTGGTAGAGGCTCTGCAGCGAGGGATCCACCACGTAGGACTTGGTGAGGAACAGGCCGATTCCGGCCACGACCACGCCGATGAGCGTGGACAGGACGGCTTCCAGCACGAACGGGGCCTGGGTGATCCAGCGGGAGGCGCCCACCATGCGCATGATGGACATCTCCGTCGAGCGGTTGTACGCCGCGATCTGGACCATGTTGGCGATCAGGAAGATGGCTGCCACGGCCTGGACAGCGGCGACCAGGAAGGTTGCGTTGCGGATGGAGTCCAGGTTGTCGGTGGCGCGGTCGACCTCCTCGACCTGGTCGACGACGGCATCGACCTGCGGCAGGTCCCGGATGGCGTCGATAGCCGCGGTATCAGTGGGATCCACCAGGCGAACGTGCAGGGCGGCCGGCAGCGCGTCCGGGGAGGTCTCTTCCACCAGCAGCGGGTCGGTCTCCTGGAAGTACTGCTTGAATCGCTCGTAGGACTCCTCCTGCGAGCGGAAGGTGACCTTCTCCACGCCGGAGTCGGCCTCCAGCTGGTCCTTAATCTCCTTACAGCCGGCCGACGTGCAGTCCGTGTCGTTGGCGGAGATCTCCTCATCCAGCTGGACCATGACCTCCACCTGCTCGAGGTAGATGTCTTTGGTGTCCTGGGTAAGGATGGTCACCAGGACGCCGGCGACCACCAGGCCTACGGACACGGCCGTGGTGATAATCAGCGCGATAGTCATGGTGATGTTGCGGCCGAGCCCCTTGGCGGCCTCGCGGAAGACGAAATTTGTCTGCATGGTCTTAGAAGGCCTCCCCGTAAACGGCGTGGGTTTCATCGCGCACGAGCTTGCCGTTGCTCAGCTCCAGCACGCGCTGGCGTGCCTCGTTCACGGCGCGAGCGTTGTGCGTCGACATGATGACGGTGGTGCCGCGGCGGTTGATCTTAGACAGCAGGGTCATGATCTCCGTCGCGGTCGCCGGGTCCAGGTTGCCGGTCGGCTCGTCCGCGAGCACCAGCTTCGGGCGGTTGACGAAGGCGCGGGCCACGGCCACGCGCTGCTGCTCGCCGCCGGAGAGCTCGTTCGGCATGCGGTGCGCCTTGGAGCCCAGGCCGACCATCTCGAGCACCTCCGGCACGGCCTTGTCGATCCGGTGCTTCTTCTTGCCAATGACCTCCAGCGCGAAGGCCACGTTCTGGTAGACGTTCAGCTTGGGCAGCAGCCGGAAGTCCTGGAAGACGTAGCCGATGGACTGGCGCAAGCGGTTGATCTCGCGGCCCTTCAGGGCGTTGACGTGGAAGTTATCGAAGTGGATCTGTCCGGAGCTCAAGTTGGTCTCGCGCACCATCAGCTGCAGGAAGGTGGACTTGCCTGAGCCCGAGGGGCCGATGAGGAAGACGAACTCGCCGTCCTCAATGCGGAAAGACACGTCATCCAGTGCCGGTCGCGTTGAGGTCGGATAGACCTTGGTTACGTTTTCGAAGGTGATCACGTCCGCAACTCTAGCAACAGCAAATAACAATTGAAACTCTTTTACCCATCAATCGACTAAAAATTATGTATCCCCAACTCCGTGTACGCTATAGTGACGCACACCATAAGTTCGAATACCTGCCATGAAATCCGGGCGACAGTACTAGCGCGGCGGCCGCCGGCCCCGCCTAAAAACGCCGCACCCGGATAAAACCAAGAGCCCCGGCTCTTCGACACAGAAAGTGCCGTTTTATGACAGAAACCGCTACCGAAGACCAGCCGAAGAAGACAGAATCCCCCGGGGGTTTTCTCGGCACCATCGAAAAGCTGGGCAATAAGCTGCCGGATCCCTTCTGGCTGTTCGTCGTCCTCGCCGGAGTCGTCGCCGTGTCCTCCTGGCTCGGGTCCCTGGCGGGCATGAGCGCCATGGATCCCCAGACCAATGAGACCATCGAGGTCGAATCCCTGCTCACCCAGGAAAACATCTCGCGCATGGTCACGGATGCGGTGGAGAACTTCACCTCCTTCCCGCCACTGGGCGTCATCCTCGCCGTCATGCTGGGCGTGGGCGTGGCCGAGCAATCCGGCCTGCTGTCCGCCCTCGTGCGCGCGATGGTTGCCAAGGTCACCCCCGCCACGCTGACCTTCGCCGTCGCCCTGGCCGGCGTGACCGGCTCGGTGGCCTCCGACGCCATCTACGTCATCCTCATCCCGCTGGGCGCAATGTCCTTCCACGCGCTGGGGCGCTCCCCCATCGTCGGCGCCATGGTGGCCTTCGCCGCCTCCTCCGCCGGGTTTAACGCCTCGCTCATCCTCAACATCACCGACCTGCTGCTGGCCGGCATCTCTACCCCAGCCGCGCAGATGGTCGATCCGGACTACCACGTCAGCCCGCTGGCCAACATCTTCTTCGTCATCCCCTCCGCCGTCGTCCTGGCCCTCATCATCACCGCGGTCACCGAGCTGTTCATCACCCGCAAGGCCCGCGAACTGGTCAACCACGACCACATCAACTACGAAGAGGTCTCCTTCGACAAGGCCGCCGGCGGCCCGCAAGAGTCCTCCGCCGACGCTGACGACGCCGTGGATGCGCATGCAGAGGATCATGCGGAGGATGCCGACGACTCCGACAGCGACTACGACTTCACCGACGACGAGGAGGCGCTGAAGCTGTCCCGCCAGGAGGCCAAGGGCCTGATGTGGGCCGGCATCGCGCTGCTGGTCTTCCTCGCCGGCTTCTTCGCCCTGCTGTTCATCCCGGGCTCGCCCCTGGCCGGACCGGACGGGGAGGCCATGGAATCCCCGCTCATCTCCGCCATCGCGGTGCCCATCGCCCTGGCCTTTTTGCTGGTGGGCATCGTCTACGGCATCGTCGTCGGCACCATCAAGGACGGCTCCGACGTCCCGAACTTCATGGCCCGGGGCCTCAAGACCCTGCTGCCCATGCTGGTGCTCTTCTTTGCCGTCGCCCAGTTCCTGGCGTGGTTCGAGTGGTCCAACCTGGGCGTGTGGACCGCGATTACCGGCTCCGAGCTCCTCCAGCGCTGGAACCTGCCGCCCATCCTGATGTTCGCCGGGCTGGTCCTGCTGGTGGCCCTGCTCAACCTGCTGATTACCTCCGGTTCCGCGCAGTGGGCGCTGATGGCCCCGGTCATCGTCCCGATGATGATGTACGTCCACGTCTCCCCGGAGGTCGCCCAGATGCTGTTCCGTATCGGCGACTCCCCGACCAACATCATCACCCCGATGTCGCCCTACTTCGCCCTGGCCCTGACCTTCCTGCAGCGCTACTACAAGCGCGCCGGCGTGGGCACCCTGATGTCGCTGGCCCTGCCCTACTCCGTGGCCATGCTGGTCGGCTGGTTCCTCTTCTTCGTCGTCTGGTACCTGCTGGGCATCCCGCTCGGCCCGGGCGCGCCCATGCACTACCCGGCCGAGTAGCGAACACCGGCATCAATACCTCAAGCGCCAGCCCCGCAGCGGAAGTTTTCTCACAATCCGCGCGGGGCTGGCGTCGTTAGTTCACGGCCGCCGTCGGCAAGTAGCTGTGGCGGGTGGGCGTGACTAGCGGGGAGGTGTGGCGGGCGGCTAGTCCTCGCTGTCGTTGCGCTGGGCCATGCGCCAGCGGATGCCGGCTTCCAGGAAGCCGTCGAGGTCGCCGTCGAGGACCTTCTGCGGGTCGCTGACCTCGAAGCCGGTGCGCAGGTCCTTGACCATCTGGTACGGGTGCAGCACATAGGAGCGCATCTGGTTGCCCCAGGAGGCGTTGCCGCCCGCGCCCAGCGCATCCAGCTCCGCCTGCTCTTCCTGGCGCTTGCGCTCCAGCAGCTTGGCCTGGAGGACCCGCATGGCCGAGGCCTTGTTCTGGATCTGGGATTTCTCGTTTTGACAGGTCACCACGATCCCGGTGGGGACGTGGGTCAGCCGCACGGCGGAGTCGGTGGTGTTGACGGACTGCCCGCCCGGGCCGGAGGAGCGGTAGACGTCCACGCGCACGTCGGCGTCCGAGATATCGATGGAGTCGGTCTGCTCCACCACGGGCAGGACCTCGACCTCCGCGAAGGAGGTCTGCCGACGGCCCTGGTTGTCAAAGGGGCTGATGCGCACCAGGCGGTGCGCGCCCTGCTCCACCGAGAGCGTTCCGTACATGTACTCGCCGTGCACCACGAAGGTGGCGGACTTAATGCCGGCCTCCTCGGCATAAGAAATGTCGTAGACGTCGACCTTGTGATCGTTGTGCTCCGCCCACCGGATATACATGCGCATGAGCATCTCCGCCCAGTCGGCGGCATCCACGCCGCCGGCGCCGGAGCGGATGTTGATGACCGCTTCGCGCTCGTCGTATTCGCCCGACAGCATGGTGGTCACCTCGAGCGCCTCGATAGTCGAGCGCAACGCGGCCAGCTCCTCATCCGCCAGCCCGGTGTCGCCTTCTTCCTCGGCGAGCTCGTACATCACCGGCATGTCATCGAGCCGCCCGCGGAGATCGGCGAGCTTGCGGAGCTTCGCCTGGGCGGCGGAGAGCTCCGAGGTGACCTTCTGCGCGTGCGCCGGATCGTCCCAGAGGCTCGGGTCGCCCGCCTGGGCTTCTAGTTCCCGGACCCGCGCGCTCAGCTCCTCCGGGTTCATCACCTTTTCGATGGTGGTTAGCGTCGTGGACAACTCGTCCAAAGCAGCAGTCTTATCCGGGTGCATAGCGCCCCAGTCTACCGCGCAGGGGTGTTCAATTAGCGATCGCCTGCCGCAGGGGCGACAATAGGGGCTATGACTCAGACCCCGAGCTTGCCCGAGATGATCGACGCCATCGCCAAGACCTTCATGGTCGCGCACGCGGATGATTCCGACGCGCACCTGGCCCAGGCACTGGTCTACAACGCCGGCCGCCTGGCCTGGCGCATGCGTGATCAAGGCGTCAATATCGAACAGAAGACCTCCGTGTCCGACGTGGTCACGGAAGCCGACCGCGCCGCCGAGCGCTTCGTCGCCACCGTGCTGCAGGCGCTGCGCGGCGAGGACGGCCTGGTCGGCGAGGAAGGCACCTCCCAGGAGTCGACCTCGGGCCGCACCTGGGTCATCGACCCGGTGGACGGGACCTATAACTTCTCTTCCGGCTCCGACTACTGGTGCTCGGCGCTCGCCCTGCGCGACGCCGAGGGCACGGTGCTGGGCGCAGTCCACCGCCCGGCTATGGGTTATACCTGGTTCGGCGGCCGCGACTTCCCCACCTCCCTGGACGGCAAGGAAGTCACCCCGCTGGCCGATGCCCCGGCCGCGCAGTTGTCCCTGGCCACCTACCTGCACCCGACCTCCATCCAGGACCCGGATATCCGGGCCGCCTGGCAGAAGGTGGCCTCCGGCTTTGCCACCGTGCGCATGCTGGGCGCGGGTTCGGTGGATCTGTCCAGCGTGGCGGACGGCACCTGGGGCGCGTGGATGCAGCACACCGTCGCCGAATGGGACTGGCTGCCGGGCAAGGCCCTGGTAGAGGCCGCCGGCGGCGCGACGAAAGAGATTTCGGCCGGCGGCGTGGTATGGTGCCTGGCTGGAAATAAACAGGCAGTGAAAGAAATGGAGCAGATGCTGCGTGGGTAAATACAAAGAGGACTTGGGGCTGGCCCTTGAGGTCGCTGGTCACGCGGACGCAGTGACCATGCACCGTTTCGAGTGCTCGGATCTGGCGGTCAAGTCCAAGCCGGACATGACCCCGGTCACCGACGCCGACCTGGCCTGCGAAAAGCTCATTCGCTCGAAGCTGGCCCAGGCCCGGCCCAACGACGACGTCTTGGGCGAAGAATTCGGCGGCGAGGCCAAGTTCTCCGGCCGCCAGTGGGTCATCGATCCCATCGACGGCACCAAGAACTTCGTGCGCGGCGTGCCCGTCTGGGCCACGCTCATCGCGCTGCTAGAGGACGGCGAGCCGGTCGTCTCCGTCGTCTCCGCGCCGGCCCTGCGCCGCCGCTGGTACGCCGCGAAAGGCGGCGGCGCCTTCCGCGTTTTCGGCGGCGAGCCGAAGCGCCTCCACGTCAGCGGCGTCGGCGAGCTGGCCGACGCCTCCGTGGGCATTTCTTCCCTGTCCGGCTGGCGGGACCGCGGCCTGCGCGAGAACGTCCTCGAGCTGACCGACGTGACTTGGCGCCTGCGCGGCTACGGCGACTTCTGGAACTACTGCCTCGTGGCCGAGGGCGCGGTGGATATCGCCGCCGAGCCGGAGGTCTCCCTGTGGGACCTGGCCGCCCCCTGCCTGCTGGTCACCGAGGCCGGCGGCAAGTTCACCAGCATCGAGGGCACCAACGGCCCGAATAACGGCTCCGCGCTGGCCACCAACGGCCACCTGCACAAGAAGGCGCTGGGCTACCTGGCACCCTAAGCGCGGGCCCGCCGCCCCCGGAAACCTAAAAACCTACGACAAGGTCCCCGCCTGAAAATCAGGCGGGGACCTTGTGTGTTTTAGTGAGTGGCTAACCGGGGTGCCGGTTGCTTGCCACGCGTGGCCTTAGTTCTCCGGGAGGCTAAAGCCAGCGCCGACGCCACCGCGGCGGTTCAGATCCGCCAGGATGGCATCCATGTTGGTCACCGCGGTGGGCACGTGCACGGCACCCTGCAGCGGGGTGCGGCAGGCACCGTTGAAGCCCGGCGGGTTGATGCCGCCGGTGACGGAGCCAACCAGGCGGCCACGGTTAAACAGCGGCGCGCCGGAGTCGCCCTGCATGGCGCAGACCTGGGTGAACTGGTACTGCGGGATGGTCGTCAGGGTCATACCGCAGGTATCCCCGGTGGCCAGACCGCGCTTGCAGCTGATGTCGCCCGGCTTGACGTTGCCGCCCAGGCGGTTGGCGGTCACGCCGTTGTAGGTGCGGGAGACTTCCGCGTTGGCGCCGAACTCCACGACGGAGTAATCCAGCTCGGCGTTCTTGTCCACGATGGTGCCCGACGGGCCGACCTGCCAGGAGTCGGCCGAAGCCACGGGCTGCCCCACCTCACCGCAGTGGCCGGCGGTCAGGCCGACCTTGCGGCCGGCGTTGTCCGTGCCGGCGGCGGTCAGGGTGCACATCGCCTCATCGTTGACGTAGATGGGAGTGCCCGGCCCGTAGAGGGACTTGCCCTCGGTCAGGGCGGCGTTGGACTCCTCCGGCACCTGCGGGGCGTCGAAGTAGGAACCCGGCACGCGGTGCAGGATGAAGTCCTTGGTGGGCTTGCCGGCCATCACCTTGGAGAACATATCATTGCGCCACTGGTAGTTCGGGTCAACGTTCTGGGGCTTAAACTCGGGCTGCGTTGCCTGCCGGACGGTCTCCTCGAGCCCAATCGGGTTCGGGTTGGTCGCCGGCGCGTCAGCGTAGTCGTGCGTTTGGGGTGCGGTCGCCGCGGCTGCTGCCTGGCCTGCCGCTTGCTGGGCCTGCGGGCCCTGCGGCAGGTGTTGGTTGACAGCCTCGGTGACGGCATCAGTCACCTGCGGGTCTACCTCCGGGGCGGAAATTCCCCAGTCGGCCAGATCCGAGCGGACCTGGTCCACAGCCGCCGCGGCATCAAAGCCGGGTTGGGGCGCTTCCTGCGCTCCGGCGGCTGGGGCCGCAAAGAAAAACGCACCTGCGAAAGCCGAGCTCACCAGGACTTTCTTTAGGTGCGGAATGCGAAGCATATACAGCCTTCTTTCACATCGTGGATCATTAGGGCCCCTTAATCTTGTCACGTAAATTAGTTATAAACATCCCCTTTCCCACACTGTTTCCAAGCCGTTATAGTTTCCAATTCGCGACCTCGACTTTCCCCTGCTGGCCCCTCCGGGCGCGTTACCTAGCCACCCCTAACGGAGGGTGACGGGGTTTCATCCTCGGTGGAATCCCAGCGGCGCTTTTCCGCTTCCGACTTGCGGTGATTGCGCACGGCCATAAAGCCCAGGACCACGGCGATAACCAGCGGCACCCACACCTTCGCGTAGTCCAACAGAAAAGCCAGCCAGGCCGGGATGGTCAAATCCGGGAAGGGGATATCCCAGTCCGGCCACGTGGGCACCGGCAGGGTGATGTCGGGTAGGTCCGGCACCGGCAGGGCAATCGCCGGCAGCTGCCAGTCGGGAAGCTCCCAGTCCGGCAGCAGGTCGAGCAGCCAGCCGATGAGCCGGCTGACCAGCGGGCCCAAAACGATGACCGCGATGGCCCAGCCGCTCTTGCCCAGCCCGCCCAGCATGGGATAAAGCACCCGCTTGAAGGAGCTTTCCTCCATCTCACGGGCCCGCTTCTCCCCGCGGCTGCCCGGCGGCGGGGTGAATTCGACAACCTGCTTGCCCTCGCGGAACTCCACGGCATTGAGCTCGTCAAAGAAATTGGCGGAAATCTTCACGCACGGTTTCCCGTCCATGGCCGCCAGGTTTCCCGCGGGCTCGGAGTCCCAGCCCAGCTTCTTGCTCAGCGGGATCTTACCGCTTCGCACACCGCGCACGCGCCGGCGCACCTCCCCACCCACGGTGAGCTGCATGCGCACCGGCGGGTTGTCCACGAAAGTCTGTAGCCTCTCCATGGCCCCGGCGTCAACGGGCAGCGAAGTGCCGTTCGCCACCTCACCGGTCTCATCGTCCCGCTCGGCGGGCCAGTCCGGGTAGCGCTCGATAAACTCCGCGTCGAAGCCGCATTCGACGGTGATCCGCCCGTGGGTGGGGTGCTCTAGCGTCCAGGTTTCCACCTATTCCTCCCCCTCCCAGGCAGTCATGGCGCCCTCCTTGTCGGCGATCGCGGCGCCGACAATGGCCAGGATGACTATGACCGGCAGGTAAATCCAGGTCCCGGGGTTGAAGTACATCTTCATCGCCAGGAAGTACGCCGCCCCGACCAGGATGGGAAAGGAATAGGTAAACCGAAAAACCCGGGCATCGACTGCCCCGCCGACCAGGGCCACGGCCAACAGGAAGACCAGGATCCCCCACCCCGGCACAAAGGTGTGGAGAAGCGGCGGGCCGGCCACGATGAGCAGCCCGACGCCTACCAGCACGACCCACCCGGCCACGCCCCGGCGCGACTTGGGCTTTTCCGGCTGGCCCGCCGCCGGCCGGGCCACCTGTGGCCCCTGCCCAGCACGGCGGGGGTCCTTCGGCGGGACCCACTGACTGTCTTCCCGATAATCTTCCGGCCTGTTCATAGCGCACACACTATCCGATGCCCCACCCGCTGTCCTCCTCCCCGCGGAGGACTTGTACCCCGGCGGCAGGAGGGCGGCGCGGTCGACGCGAAAACCTTTATCATGGTCGCCATGACAACTAGCGGAACTGTACAGGAGAACCTGCAGGTCCTCTTTGCCGCCATGGACGCCACCCGCGCTGAGCGCGAGGAGCTCTACACCTGGTTCCACCAGCACCCGGAGCTGTCCATGCAGGAAGAGCACACGACCGCGCGGGTCGAAGAACAGCTGCGCGCCTACGGCTGCGAGGTTTTAAGCCTCGCCGGCACCGGCCGGGTGGGTATCCTGCGCAACGGCGACGGCCCGACGGTGCTGTTCCGGGCTGACATGGACGCCCTACCCATCGCGGAGGACTCCGGCCTCGAGTACGCGGTCGCCAAGGAGCGCGGGCTCATGCACGCCTGCGGGCACGACTTCCACACCGCCTGCCTGCTGGGGGCTACCCGCGCCTATGCCGAACACCCCGCGGCCTGGTCGGGCACGCTCATCGCCTTGTTCCAGCCCGGCGAGGAGGCCGGCGGCGGCGCGCAGAAGATGGTCGACGACGGGCTGGCAGAAAAGATCCCGCAACCGGACGTGGCCCTGGCCCAGCACGTCGGCCCGTTCGCGCCGGACTACGCGATGACCACCCGCCCCGGCGCGCTCATGGCCGAGGCCACCAACTGGAAAATCACCGTCTACGGCCGCGGCGGGCACGGCTCCCAGCCGCACCTGAGCACCGACGCGGTGGTGCTGGCCGCCAATATCATCACGCGGCTGCAGACCGTCATCGCCCGCGAATTCGATCCGCAGCAAATGGGGATCTTAACCGTCGGCTCGGTCCACGCCGGCGCGTCGTCGAATTCCATCGCCGACTCGGCCCAGCTGGGCATCAACACCCGCGCGATGTCGCCGGAGGCCACCGAACAGATAGTCGCGGCCCTCAAGCGAATAATCCGCGCCGAGTGCCTGGCCGCGCAGTCGCCGCGCGAGCCCGAGTTCGAGCTGCTGGACGCGGTCCCGCCCGTGCACAACGACGAGGCCACCACCGCGCGGGTGGTGGACTCTTTCACCGAGATCTTCGGCGCAGATGCCGTCTACGGCAACATGGCGCCGTTGACCGGCTCGGAGGACTTCCCCATCATCCCGCACGCGCTGTCCGTGCCCTACTGCTACTGGGGCTGGGGTGGTTTCCCGGATACGGAAGGAGCCCCCGCCAACCACTCCCCGGCGTTCAACCCGGCGCTCCAGCCAACCCTGGATACCGGCACGCGCTACGCCATCGCCGGCATCGGCCTCTGGCTCGCCCAGGCGCGGGACTAGCCCGGCGCTTACTGGCGCCTAGCGCAGGCGGCGGGCACCGGCGCCGGGCTCGGCCAGCAGGAAGGACGGCTCCGGGAAGCCGGCATCGGCAGCCGCCGCGGCGATGGCGTGGGCGGTCGCGTCCACCTCGTCGCGCGGGATGAGCGCGATTACCGCGCCGCCGAAGCCGCCGCCGGTCATGCGCGCGCCTACCTCGCCGGCCGCGCTAAAGGCCTGGTCGAGCTCCTTGGTGGTGACCTCGTACTGATCGCGCAGGCTCACGTGGGAATCACGCATGAGCACCCGGAAGGTGTCGAAGTCACCGTCCTGCAGGGCGCGGGCGGCTTCCAGGGCGCGCTGCGTTTCGTCGACCACGTGCGCCACGCGGCGCGCCACGAGATCCGGGTCGGCGCTGGTCCCAGCCTCGTTGCCGGCGGCCCAGGCGCGGGCGGCGGCCACAGCATCGCCCGTGGCCGCCTGGATGTCACGGATCGTTCCGTTCTCACCGGGCGCGAGCGCACGCTGCACGTCATCGATGAGCCCGCGGCGGGAGGCGTACTGCCCGTCGCTCAAGGTGTGCGGGGCGTTCGTGTCCGCGATAAGCAGCACCAGGTCGCGCGCCGTGATGTCGAAGGGCACGCGCTCCACCGCGCCGGTGGAAAAGTCCAGAACCAGGGCCTTGCCGCGGGTGCACAGCAGGCTCGCGTTCTGGTCCAGCCCGCCGGTGGACGCACCCACCACCTCGTTTTCGGCGCGGATGCAGGCCTGTGCCAGCTCCTTGCGTGCCGCGTCATCGGGCTGGCGGCCAGCGGCCAGCTCGTAGGCCGCCACGGCCACGGAACACTCCAGCGCCGCGGAGCTGGACAGGCCCGAGCCCACCGGGACGTCGGAGACGACCGCGATGTCCAGGCCCGCGCACTCGGCAATCGCGCCGGATTCCAGCCCCGCCCAGACGGTGCCGGCGATATAGCCGGCCCAGCTCGCCGGGTTGCCGGGGCCGACCTGCGCCAGCGGGATCGCACACCGCGCCGGTTCGTCCTTCCCCGGCTGCGCGGAGACCATGCGCAGCTGCCCGTCGGTCCGGGGCGCCACCGCCACGGCGGTGTTGTGCTCCAGCGCGAACGGGATGGAGGCCCCGCCGGCGTAGTCGATATGCTCGCCGATGAGGTTGACCCGGCCCGGCGCGGCCCACACCCCGGCCGGCGGGGCGGAAAACTCCGCGGCGAAGAGGGCCTGGGCATCATCGGCCAGCGCGGCGTCGCTGCGGCGCGGCAGCCAGTTGAGCTTAGTCACGCGGCCAGACCTCCTGGAAGCGGGCGGCGATGGCCTCCGGCGTGGTGTCGTTGATCCACACGCCCTGCGCGGATTCGGAGCCCGCCAAAAACTTCATGCGGTTCGGCGAGCGCATGAGCGAGAACAGTTGCAGGTGCATACGCACGGTGCCGCAGGCGGCCGGGTCGACCGGCGCCAGGTTCCAGCCGGCGATGTACGGGGTCCGCTCGACGCCCTCGAAGAACTCATCCACCGCGGTATACAGCTTCTTGAGCAACGCGGCTAGGTCGTCGCGCTGGGCGTCGCCCAAATCCCGGAAGTCCCGGGCCGGGGTGTTGGGCATGACCATCGCCTCGACCGGCCACTTGGCCGCGGCCGGGACGAAGGCGGTGAAGTGCTCGGTCTCCGCGATGATCCGGGTGCCGGCGGCGCGCTCGCGCTCTAGCACGTCGGCGAAGAGATCCCCGCCGGTTTCATTTCGGTACTCCCGCGAGCGGTCGACCATCGCCTTCAGCCGGGGCGAGAGGAACGGGTAGGAATAGATCTGCCCGTGCGGGTGCTGGAGGGTCACGCCGATTTCCTCCCCGCGGTTTTCGAACGGGAAGACCTGCTGGACCCCCTCGATGGCGGCCAGCGCCTCCGTCCGGTGGGCCCAGGCCTCGATGACGGTGCGGATGCGGCCAACCGGCAGGTCCTTGAAGGAGGTGTGCGCGTCCTCGGTGAAGCAGACCACCTCGCAGCGCGCGTGGGCCGGCCGGCGCGGGACCAGGCCCATCGCGTCCACGTCGTACTCAAAATCCGGGCCGGCCTCCGCCGCCAGGGAGAAGGACGGGAAGCGGTTTTCAAAGACCACGACGTCGTAGGTCGGCGACGGGACCTCCGTGGGCAGTCCGCCCGGGCTCGACGGCGCCAGCGGGTTCTCGTTGGCCGGCGGCATGAACGTGCGGCTCATGCGGTGGGCGGCGAAGGCGACCCAGTCCCCGGTCAACGGGTCCCGGCGCATCTCTGAGGTCGGCTGCACCTGCGGTAAGTCGCGCGGGTCGGTCAACACGCGCTCGCCCGCGGCGTGCGGGCGGTCATCGAAATAGAAGATGTCCCGGCCGTCTGCCAGCTGGGCTTGCGTGACTGAAACATGTGCTTCGGACATGCGTCGTTCTCCTGACGTTTCCTAAATAAAATGCTGCCGCCGACGGGAGGCTATCGCCCCGCCGGGATCAGTATCTAGTGCTTCGGGTGAGGTTCTGCTTCCACGGCGGATTCCGCCGCGGCTGCGTCGCTTACCACGATAGGCCGCAGCTTCGCCCAGGCGGCAAAGACCACGGCGGTGGCAAGCAGCGCGAGCCCGGTCCACAGGTTGTCCGTGGCGGCCTTGAGCGCCCCGGTTTCCGGATCGATGCCCGGGTCGAGGAAGAAGTAGCAGCCGATGAGCACCACGCCGTAGATTCCGAGCAGGGCCGCGATCACGTTGCGCAGGTCGAAGGCGCCGGTCGGCGAGGTGGAGTCAGGTTTCTGGCTCACGGGTGAAGAAGTCATGATGAGTTACTCCCCTTCCCTTTCTAGGCGAAGATGACGTTGAGGACGATGACGAGGACCAGGCAGATGATCCCCAGCGGCACGGTGCGCTGGTACCACGGCAGGGACGCCTCCGTGTAGTCCTCGAAGTGGCCCTTGGGCGTGACGGAGCTGACGAAGCCGACCAGCTCGTGGTCCGGCTTCGGGGTGGTAAACAGGGTGACCACCACGGAGACAATGATATCGGTGGCAAAGGCGATACCGGCGGCGACGAAGGCGGTGCCCTGGCCGGGCAGGTTGAACAGCGTGGCGGTCGCGTCGGTGAAGTTGGCGGCGTACCAGTAGCCGATGGCCGCCAGCGTACCGGCGGTCAGGCCGGACCAGCCGGCGTGCGGGGTCATCCGCTTCCAGAACATGCCCAGGATGAACGTGGCAAACAGCGGCGCGTTGAAGAAGCCGAAGAGTGTTTGCAGGTAGTCCATGATGTTGCCGAAGTTGCGCGCCAGCAGCGCGGTGAACATCGCGATGATGGTCGCGCCCACGGTGGCCCAGCGGCCGAACCGCAGGTAGTAATCGTCCGAGCGGTCCTTGACCACGTAGGTCTGCCAGATGTCGTAGGAGATGACGGTGTTGAACGCGGAGATATTCGCGGCCATGCCCGCCATGAACGAGGCCAGCAGGCCGGCGATAGCCACGCCCAGCAGGCCGTTGGGCAGCAGGTCGCGCATGAGCAGCAGGATGGCGTCGTTCGGCTCGGCGGTGCCTTCCACCAGGTCGGCGACCAGCACGGAGGCGACCATGCCGGGGATGACCACCAGGAAGGGGATGAACATCTTCGGGAAGGCGCCGATAATCGGCGTCTTGCGGGCGGCGGAGATGGAATCGGAGGCCATGGCGCGCTGGACCTCGACGAAGTTGGTGGTCCAGTAGCCGAACGAGAGCACGAAGCCCAGGCCCAGCACGATGCCGACCACGGACCAGAACGGCGAGTCGAAGCCGGAGATGTCCGTGCCCGGCCAGGTGTGGAAGTGGGATTCCTGCGCCACGGCGTCCTTGAGGCCCTGCCAGCCGCCCACGCGGTTCAGGCCGATGATGGTCAGCGGCGCCAGGGTGGCGACGATGACGAAGAACTGCAGGACCTCGTTGTAGATCGCGGCGGACAGCCCGCCCAGGGAGATATACGACAGCACGATGATGCCGGCGATCACCAGGGCCACCCACTGCGGCCAGCCCAGCAGGGCCTCCACGATGGTGGCCAGCAGGAAGAGGTTCACGCCGGCGATGAGCAGCTGCGCGAGCGCGAAGGAGATGGCGTTGACCAGGTGCGCGCCGCTGCCGAAGCGCTTGCGCATGAACTCCGGCACGGAGCGGACCTTGGAGCCGTAGTAGAAGGGCATCATGACGATGCCCAGGAAGATCATCGCCGGGACCGCGCCAATCCAGAAGTAGTGCATGGTCTGGAAGCCGTATTCCACGCCGTTGGCGGACATGCCGATGATTTCCACCGCGCCCAGGTTCGCGGAGACGAACGCGAGGCCGGTCACCCACGCGGGCAGGCCGCGCCCGGAGAGGAAGAAGTCGATTGAGGAGGACACACGGGCCTTGGCGGCCCAGCCGATGCCCAGCACGAACGCGAAGTAGACGGCCACCAAGAGGTAGTCGACCCACGAGGCGTCGAGCCGTAGTGCTTGCTGCACACTATCCATAGTGTTGCCTTTCTGTCTGTTAAAAAGCGCTGATACGCAGCGCGAAGCTCGCCGGGGCGCCCGGTCGCAGCGTGGTGATATCGCACCCGCTGGCCAGCGCGTTCGGCGGTGCGCTCATGGGTTCTACCGCCAGCGCCCGGCGCGGCGGTCCGCTGGGGTCGCCACCGGTGCGGTAATCCGGGAAGTCAGGCGCCGTATAGACCTGGGCCCAGCGCATGCCGGGCTGGCTCCCCGACCCCGGGTCGAGCTGGACGCCGTGGCCGTCGGGGCGGGTCAGGCGCGCTACCGGGTGCGCGCCGCGGAAACAGTGGTCGAGCCACACCTTCCCGGAATCATCCCGGCAGGTACCCGGCGCGCCCGCGGCGGCCAGCGGCACGCCGCTAGCGATGCCGGGGAGTACCTCCTCGGCCGGCCGCAGCTGCCCGCAGGGCAAATTGCGGCTGCCCAGCGGGAGGTTGTCTTCAACCGCCAGCTGGAGTCGGCAGTCATCAAGAGCGTCACCGCCGGCCGAAAGGTAGGTGTGTACGCCCAGTGCGAAAGGCGCGGGGCAACCGTCGGTCTCCGCCCGGTATTCGGCAGCAAGACCGTCCGCGCCCAGCCGGTAGGTCGCGGTCAGCCGAATCTGCCACGGCCAGCCGGGCCGCGGACCGATGTCCGTGCGCAGCTGGACCGCCGCATCCTCGTCCGCGTCCCCGTCCTCGCCCCACACGCATTCCCAGAGGCGCTCGTGCACGAAGCCGTGGATGGCGTTGTTGCGCTCCGGCTCGGTAATGGGCAGCTGGTACTGCTGGCCCGCCCAGCCAAACCGGCCATCTTCGGTGCGGTTCGGCCAGGGTGCTAGCACCACCCCGCACGCGGCGGGCGCGTCTGCGCCGTCCGGGTAGGTTTCCACCAGGTCGCGGCCGCAGTAGGTCAGCGCCTTGATGCCGCCGCCTACTCCGGCGATCTCCGCGCGGTAGTCACCGGCGACGAGCGCGTATACCGGGTGATTGCCAGTAGCCGAGTCCGACATGTACCTCACCTTGGCCTTTAAGGCCTAGCCTTCAGGGAGCACGCGCCTATGTGCACGTGCTGCGCGAATTTTTTATACGCGCCACCTACTTACGCTATAACTGGGCGGAATATCCACGCAAACGATTGCAATGTGATTTGGGGTTTCCCTACCCCCAGCGGACTACCCTGCCCGCCCCGGGTTTAGCGCACCAGCGCGGTCGCCATCGCTTGCAGGGCGGCTAGCGCCTCCTCCTGGACGCCGGGGTCATCTGCCTGCTCGGCTGCGCGCAGGATAGCCGCGTTCAGCAGGGAGAACTCCAGCTCGGATACGCCCGGGCACAGCTGGTCCACGACGGCGTTGAAGCCGGCGTGGGAGGCTTGGACCTTCTCGTCCACAACGTATCCACATAGAGCTTTCAATCCTTACTCTACAGATGCAGAAATCCAGCATTCATCGACCGGCAATGTCGTCAAAATTGGGGATCGATGACCTGAACCAATCTGGAGCTTCTATCCGTCCGTCAGTGGGATAAAAGGTATTCATACCACGTATTTCGGTTGCGTCAAGCCTGGGAGATTTCTTGGTTGCTCAATGGGCTCTACACAACTGCGGATTATTTTGTCTAAAACAGAACAAATCTGCTTTCCCGCGGTGCCCCTTGAGATCAATTAAGTCCCCCCAGCCGGAGCTGGAGGGACTAAGAAGTTGGTAGCGGGGGCAGGATTCGAACCTACGACCTCTGGGTTATGAGCCCAGCGAGCTACCGAGCTGCTCCACCCCGCGTCGAGATGACTTCTAACATCTGCGCTTGCCACAGTGGGTTTTTATTGTGTCCCCTCTGTGTCGGCGACTCCTGTAACTATACAGACAGTAATGCGCCCACCCAAATCCCCAGCGCACCCGGCATATCGTCCGGGGTGCGGGGACCTGGTGAGCGCGGTCGCGTCGAACCTAGTTACTGGTTCTCGGCGTCCTGGTAGCGCTTGACGGCCTCGTCCAGCTTGTCGAGGGCGCGGCCGTACTCTTCGTGGGAGCCGCCGCGGGCGTCCTCGATACCCTTGAGGGCGTCGTTGATGCCGGAGATGGCATCGCCAGCAGCGCTATCCGCCGGGGCGCTGGCCGGGTCGGAGGTGGAAGCCTCCTGGCCCTTGTCGTCGCCGGAGCTATCCGCGTCCGGCTTGTCGCCCGAGCCGCCGCGGCCGCCGACTTCCTCGATGTCCTGGGCGGCCTCCGGGTCGATGCCGACCTGTTCCAGGGCCTCACTAATCGTCGGGGCGTAGCCCACGCGGCCCTTGTAGGAAATCAGCACGCGCAGCAGCTTCGGGAACGCGGATTCCTGGTCGGCGCGCTTGGAGTAGATCGGCTCCAGGTAGAGGATCTCTCCCCCGCCGACCGGCAGGGCCAGCAGGTTGCCGTTCTCCAGCTCGTTGGTGCCCTCCCACAGGGAACGGTCGCGGGCGACCTGGTCAGAGGACATCATCGCGTCCTGGGCCTGCTTCGGACCCTGGGTCTGCGTGTCCGTCGGCAGCACGCGCACGGTGATCTTGCCGTAGTTCTGCGGGTCGGAGGTCGCCGTCATGTGCGCCGAGAGGAACTGGCGGCGCAGACCACGGTAGGTGGTGGTCAATTGGAAGCTGGCTTCCTCCGACTGCGGATCGCGGGCCATCACGTAGTACGGCGGCTGATCCTTGGCCTGGGCGCCCTCGGCCGCGGACGGGTCTTCCGGCACGGACCAGAAGGCGTCGTTGTTGAAGAACACGCCCGGGTCATCGACGTGGTAGCGGGCCAGCATGTCGCGCTGGACCTTGAACATGTCCTCCGGGTAGCGGAAGTGCTCGCGCAGCTCGTCGGAGATCTCCGATTCCGGCTTCACGACGTCCGGGAAAACACCCTCCCAGGCCTTCAGGACTGGGTCCTCGGTGTCGAACTCGTAGAGGTCCACGGTGCCGTCGTAGGCATCCACCACGGCCTTGACCGAGTTACGGATGTAACCCACCTGGTCGTTGATGAGGCGCTGGGTGGTCCCGTCCGGGTTCAGCGCGTCCTGGGTGGTCTCCGACAGGGTGGTGCGCTGCGAGTACGGCAGGGCCTCCAGCGTGGTGTAGCCGTCGACAATCCACTTGATCTTGCCGTCGATAACGGCCGGGTAGGTCGAGGAGTCCGTGGTCAGCCACGGCGCGACCTTTTCCACGCGCTCGCGCGGGTCACGGTCGTAGAGGATCTTCGACTCGGAGCCCACGCGGTCGGACAGCAGGAAGTTCAGCTCGCGGTACTTCGCCGCGTAGATGGTGCGGTCGACGATGTTGCCAATGTCGACGCCGCCCTGGCCGTCGTAGGTAAAGGTGCTGGAGTCCGTGTCGTACTCGACCGGGCGATCGCCGGTCTGGCCGACGATGGCGTAGTCTAGGCCGTCGTCCGCGGAAGCGATGACCGGGCCGTAGTAGACGCGCGGCTGCTGGACGTTAATACCCAGCTCTTCCTCGGCGTCGCGGACCTCGCCCTCGCGGTCCTCCTCAGCCTCCTGAGTATCCAGCTCGGAGACCGTGAAGACCGGGAAACCACCGCGGGAGGAGCCGGCGTCGCGGGCGACCTCATCGACCTTGTTAGCCTCGGCCGCGATGAAGCCGTTGCCGTGGGTGTAGACCGTGTGGCGGTTCAGCCAGTCCTGCTGGTTTTCCTGCAGGGCGTTCGGGTCCAGCTCACGGGCGGCGACCACGAAGTCGCGCAGCTGCCCGTCGACCTCGTAGCGGTCCATGGCCAGGGTCTCCGGGAAGCCGTAGAAGTTCTTCAGCTGCTGCATCTGGGTGAAGGTCTCACTCAGGATGTCCGGATCCAGCAGACGCAGGTTGTTGATGGTCTCCTCGTCCTTGGCGACCTTGGCGTCCGGGACTTCCTCGGCGCCCCAGTTTTCAACGTAGTCAACGTCATCATCCGTAATCCCGTAGGCAAAGCGCGTGGACGCGATGTTGCGCTCGATGGATTCGGCTTCCTTCATCTGCCGGTTCGGCTGGACGGAGAACTGCTCCATCAGCAGCGGCCAGCCGTTGCCAATGACCAGGGAGGACACCAGCATCAGCACCACGACCAGGCCGGGGATGCGCAGGTCCTTGATCACCACGGCCGCGAAGAAGGCGATGGCGACGAAGACGCCGATGACCATGAGGATGATCTTCGCCGGCAGGTAGGCGTTGATATCGGTGTAGGAGGCACCGGTAAACAGCTCGTTGGTATTGGTCAGCAGGTCGTAGCGGTCCAGCCAGTAGCCGGCGACCTGCAGCAGCATCCAGATGCCGGCGGTCACGGCCAGCTGGACGCGGGCCGGCTTGGAGACCTGGCCCTTCACGCCTGCGGCCTGGTTGCCGAAGCGGATGCCGCCCAGCACGTAGTGGCCGATGAGGGCGATCAGGAAGGCCACCACGGCGAGCACGCTCAGCGAGCTGACCACCAGGCGGACCACCGGCAGGGTGAAGGCGTAGAAGCCCAGGTCGTGGTGGAACTGGGGATCCTGCACGCCGAAGTCGTTGCCGTTGAAGAACAACAGCACGATCCGCCAGGAGCCCTGGAGGATAAAGCCCGCGGCCAGACCGATCAGGATGGGCAGGAACTTCAGGACCGTGTTCATGGTCTTTTCGATCGACTGCCGGTACTGGTAGACCGGGGAATTCAGGTCCCCCATGTCCGCGTCCAGGCTGTCGGGCCTGCCCCGCCAGACGAAGTGGGCTGCCAGGGCCACCACCAGGCCGGAGAAGATCGCCGCGACGAGGAAGAGGACGACGCGGGCGACGACGGCCGTGGTGAAGACGCCGCGGTAGTCAATCGCGCCGAACCACTTCCAGTCCGTGTAGAGCCCGACGAAAATCGGGCCCACGATGACCAGGATCGCAATGATGCCCACGATCCAGCCCAGCACGCGCGGCGGGCGCTTCATAGGGGCAGCGGGTTGGGATAGGTTTGAAACCAACGCCAGCTCCAATCAATTATCGTGCGAATATAGAAAGTTATAGGCTTCCAGTTTAAGCAAGCACTAAAGTGACAACGAATAAGGATGTTCATGAGTTCCCCCAGCAATTCCCAGCCAGCTCTTAACAAAGCCATGCGGGAGGCCGTCGAGTTTGTCCACGCCGAAGGGTGGGACGCCGCCCCTACCCTTTTTGCCCTCGTGCCCACGGATTTAGTGGCCGCGCAGCTCGACGATTTGGGCGCTCACGACGACGCCCCGCTGACGCTCATCGTGCAAGATAACCTTCCCGAAAACTTGGAGCCAGATTCCGAGGAACTGGCCGACTACGTCTCCCGGCTGGCGTGGCCGCACGACGTGGCAGGCGTGGTCCTGGCCCAGGAGATCAAGTTCCGCGACGCCGCCGCGGGGGAAGGCGCCCCGGCCCGCCCGGCGCGGCTGTATTCCGGCGTACTGCGCGAGGAGGGCGTGGAGCTGACCCTGCTGCAGCTGCGCCCCACCGAGGAAGAGCTGGAAGCCGCCGGCCCCTTCGCCCAAGACGACATCCAGCTGCGCGGCGGCCCCGACGTGGCGCCGGGGGTGCTCGCGGCCCTGCGCTATGGCTTGGAGCAGGACCCGGATGAGGTAGTTTAAGCTGTAAGCAACGGGGCTGTGCTTTACCCGGCCCCGCTTGGTCCCCTATCGCGATGTTCTTTGAGGAGATTGATCCCGTGCGTCTTGCCAACCGTTTCCGCCGGGTGAGCCTGGCCGCCGCTACCGGACTGTGCGCGCTGAGCCTGGCCGCCTGTGGCCAATCCGAAGAGGAGCCCCAACCGGATCCCGCCCCGGCCGCCAGCGAAACGGACAAGGCCCCGGAGACCGAAACCTCCGAGGCCCAGGAGTCCACCGAGTCTCAGGCTCCGGCCACCAGCTCCGCGGAATCCGCCTCGGAGTCCGCGGCCGACGAGTCTGAGCCGGCCGATAGTTCGGCCGCCAAGTCCTCGCAGGCCACCGGCGACGAAAAGCTCGAGGAGTCCGTCGCGCACGTCTACGAGATCTTCTCCAGCCTGGCGCCGCGCTCCCTGTTCGCCCAGTTCGACAGCTGCGACGATGTGGGCATGCGCGACTCCTACAACTGCACCGGCGCCGAGATCGGCTCCATCCAGTTCTACAAGTCCTCCTCCCAGGCCGCCCAGGCCACCCAGGTGCTGACCGGCCTGCGCAACGGGCACGTGGTCAAGGACGAGGGCGATATCCTGGTCGGCTGGTCCACCCTGGGCACCGACACCATCCTGTCCGTCGTGGACAACGACAAGGGCCTGGTCATGAAGCAGCTGGCCCCCTCCGACGTGGAAGAGCCCGAGGAGCTCCTCGCGGAGATGGGCGTCCTCTAAACCGCCCCCGCCGCGGCAGCACCCGCGGCCTTTGCCCTGCCTGCCCGGCGCTACTGCGCCGGGCAGGTTTTTACGTCGCGGCCGGCGTCGAAGTCGTCCATGGCCGCGATGGCATCATCTAGCGTGTCGACGCTGGCGATGACCATGTCGCCGTGGTCGCGGCTGGTGGCCTCCGCGCAGTTGCCCGACGGCGCCAGGAAAAGCTCGGCGCCGGCCTCTTCGGCGGCATCCACCTTGTGCACGATCCCGCCGATGGGCCCGACCTTCGCGTCCGGGCCGATGGTGCCCGTGCCGGCCACGAAGTGCCCGCCGGTCAGATCCCCGGGCGAGAGCTTATCGATGACGGCGAGGCTGAACATCATGCCGGCCGACGGGCCGCCGATGTCCTGCAGGTTGTAGTTGACCTTGATGTCCTCGGCTGGCTGGGTGGTCATCAGGATGCCCAGCAGGGGCACGTCCTCGTCGTGGGGCGAGGCAGCCAGCGTTACCTTTTCCTCGCGTTCCTTGCCGTCGCGCTCGACGGTCAGGGTGACCTCGTCGCCCGGCGCGTGGGACTGGATGCGCTTTTGCAGCTCCTGCGGCTCGCCGACCGCTTCCCCGTCCAGCGCCTTGATCACGTCCTCGCGCTCCAGGGCGCCCTGGGCCACAGAGTCCTCGGTGAGATCCGCGACGACGATTTCCACCGGCTTGTCCAGATAGTCCATGGCCGCGATGGTGGCGGCGGACTCGGAGTCGGTAAACGCCTGCTTGTTGGCCTCTTCCATCTGCTCCGGCGACATGTTCTTCGGGATGACCGTCTCGATGGGCACGATGGTGTCGTCGCTGGTCAGCCAGCGGCCCAGCATTTGCATCAGGCTCATCTGCGTGCGCACCGAGACGGTGGTCATGTTCAGGTGACCGGCCGGATCATCGGTGTTCGGGGCGTCGACCTCGACGACGGGCTTGCCGTCGACCTCGTCCAGCGTGTTCACGGTCGGCCCGGGGCCCTCGGCAGCATAAGGCACCGCGAGGTTGATATCGGTTCCGGGGATTTCGGTGACACTGACCGCGGCGCCGAGCAGGACCACTGGGATTGCGCCCCACACGAGCGTGCGCCGGCGGCGCGAGGATGAAGAGGTCATGGCCACACAGCCTACCGTGTTCGCTATCAGCGTTTAAGTTGGCATGGTGGCAGCCTTAGCGCGGACGGTAGATTGGGGACTATGACTAACGGATTCGGCTTTTCTTTCCCCAATAATGATGACGACGACGATAACAGCGATCGCCGCGACCAGAACCCGTTTGGCGCCTTCGGATTTAGCGGAGCCGGGGGCGGCGGATTAGGCGATATGCTCAACCAGTTCGGGCAGATGCTGTCCGGCATGGGCTCGTCTATGAACTCGCCGGAAAACTCCGGCCCGGTTAATTACGCCATGGCTGAGCGCATCGCCCGCCAGCAGATTTCCAGCGACAAGCCCGTCGGTGACAAGGACACCCAGGCCGTCGAGCAGTCCCTGCGCCTGGCCGAGCTGTGGCTGGATGATTCCACGGACCTGCCGACTGCGAGCTCCACCGTGGCGGCGTGGAATTCCACCGAGTGGTTAGAAAACACCCTGCCGATGTGGAAGCGCATGGTCACTCCCGTGGCCGAGCACATGAACGAGGCGCAATTAGAGTCCATGCCGGAGCAGGCCCGGGAGATGATGGGCCCGCTGTCGCAGATGATGAACCAGATGTCGGGCATGAACTTCGGCATGCAGCTCGGCCGCGCGCTGGGCGACCTGGCCCAGCAGGCGCTGACCGGCTCCGATCTCGGCCTGCCCGTCGCCCCGTCCGGGGTGACCGCCATGCTGCCGCACAACATCCAGCACATCGCCCGCGACCTGGACATCCCGGCCCAGGAGGTCATGGTCTATATCGCCGCGCGGGAGGCCGCCCGCCAGCGCCTGTTTACCCACGTGCCGTGGCTGGTCGAGCGCCTGGTCTCCTCCGTGGAGGAATACGCCCTGGGCCTGGTCATTGACACCTCCCACATCGAGGAGGCCACCCGCGAGCTCAACCTGGAGTCCGGCGATCCGCAGGCCATCCAGGACGCGATGAGCAAGCTGCAGGGCATGGATCTCTCCCCGCGCATTTCCTCGCGCAACGCCGCGGCCGTCTCCCGCTTGGAGACCCTGCTGGCCCTGGTCGAGGGCTGGGTCGAGCACGTCGTCACCGAGGCCATGCAGGACCGCATCCCGTCGACCTCGGCGATGAACGAGGCCTGGGCCCGCCGGCGCACCTCCGGCGGCTCCGCCGAGAAGGCGTTTTCCCGCGTGGTCGGCATCGAGCTGGCCGCCCCGAAGGTCCGGGAGGCCGCCGAGCTGTGGCGCCGCTCCACCGTGGCCGTGGGCGTGACCAAGCGCGACGGCGCCTGGGAGCACCCCGACCTGCTGCCCACCGCCGAGCAGCTGGACAACCCGGCCTCCTTCATCGACGCCCTGCTGGACGACGCGCCGAGCGACGACTTCGACGCCGAGTTCGCCAAGCTGGAAGAGATGCTGCGCAACGAGGACACCAAGGGCGAAGACGACGCCGACAAGACCGACGCCGACAAATCCGCCGACGGGGACTCCGCCGAGGACGACACCACGGGCGGTGGCAACGACGCCAGCAACGATGGTGACGACAGCAAGGGCGAGGACGACTCCCCGAAGGACAACTAAGCCGGTGTAGGCCGCTAGGCCTGCCCCGCGGTGGCTCCTAGCTTTCGTTTATTTCGCTAGCCCCGCCGCCGAAGCGCTGATAGGCCTCCAAATAGCCTTGCGCGCGCTCGGCGTGTGGGGCTTTGTTGGCCCACATCCAGAACGCTTCCCCGTGGTTGGGGATGAAGGTGTGCACCAGCTCGTGGATGATGACCGAGTCCAGCACGTATTCGGGCACCCGCTGCAGCCGGTGGGAGATCCGAATGGCGCCCGTGGTCAGGGTGCAGCTGCCCCAGCGGGTGTTCTGGTTGGTCACCCAGCGGATAGAACCCACCTGGGCCTGGCCGTACAGGTAGGTCTGGTTGAGGTACTCGGCGCGCTCGGCCAGCTTTTCGTCGCTGGCGTGCGGGGAGGCTTCCTTCTTGGCCAGCTGCCGGCGCATATCGGCCACGGCCTTGTCCTCCTGGGCCTGCGACATCCAGGCCGGGATCCGGACTTGGAGGACGCCGTCCACCACGCGGGCCTCGACGGTGCGCTTGCGCCGGGCCGAGCGGATAACCCGCACCGGCATGGTGGCGGCTGACTCCCCCGGCTGCTGTGGTCTCGACATGACAGCCCATCCTAGCTGTGTTCCAATGGGGACACGCGCTCAAAGGCCCATGCCGCCACAGGCGCTACGCAAAGGGGTGAATAGACGCCGTCGCGGCGAGGGGGACAAACCACAGGTGGATAACGAAGACACGACTAACGCCATGCCCGATGAGGGCGCGGCCTTTTTCGCCGAGCCGGAGGCCCCAGACCCGCCGGCCGGTGCGGGCGAGAGCTTCCGCTTCGCGCCCGGGGTGGGGTTTTATGCGCGGGATGCGGGCACGCTGCAGTTCGGGCTGGATGCCACCCGCGCCGGCCTGATTGGCACCGGCCAGCCCATGCGCCTGGCGCGGGCGCTGGCTCACCTCCCGGATCCCTTCACGCGCGCCGACTGGGAGGACCTGGCCGGCCTGGCGCCGAGTGCCTCCCGCAGCCTGCTGGACGACCTGCTCAAATACGGCATCGTGCGCGCCCAGGGGCTCGGCCCGGCGGTGGTGGTGCTCGGCCGCACGCGGCTGGCGGGGCTGGTCACGGAGACGCTGCGCGCGCACGGGTGCCGGGTGCGCAACCCCTTCGACCGGGAGACGATGAGCTCCTACCTGGCGCACACCGCCCCGCACACCCCCATCGTGCTCGTCGACGAGCTGGCCGAGGCCCTCTACTGGGCACCCCTGCTGGCCCGGTACCGCGCCAAGGCCTTTACCTGGCTGCCGGTCAGCGCCATCGACTCGCGCGGGATCATCGGGCCGCTGCACTACCGCGGCGAAGGACCTTGCCCGCTGTGCTTCGACCTGGTGCGCAGCGACATGGACCCATCCTGGCCCACCGTCATCGCCCAGTACGGGCAGCACACGAAGGTCCACGACTTCGCGGTCTACCACGCGATTACCGCCCACACGCTGGTGGCAGTCGGTGCGGTCACCGGCACCCCTACCCCGCCGGGGGTTCCCGCCGCCCGGGCCATGCCCGGTTCACTTATCGACGTGGACGTCTACGGGCAGACCACGCACCGCATCCTCGAGCCGCACCCGCACTGCCCCGCCTGCTTCTAGGGTGTGGTGTTTAGCTCGCGAGCATTGCTTTGCTCGCGAGCGTGCTACTTAGCCGGCCACGTGGCTAGAGACCAGGCTCAAGATTTCCGCGCCGAATTTTTCCATCTTGCTCGGCCCCACGCCGGACACGCTGAGCAGGGCGGCCTCGTCGGTGGGTAGTTGCTCCGCGATGGCCAGCAGCGTGGCGTCGGAGAAAATCACGTACGCCGGCACCTGGGCCTCGGCCGCGACGTCCTTGCGCCAGGCCCGCAGGCGGGCAAAGAGCTCCTCGTCGACGTCGGAGGCGCAGAACTCGTGGCGGCCCAGCGACTTCTCCGCCGGGGTGGCCAGCGGCCGCCCGCACACGCGGCAGGACGAGCGGCGCCGCGAACGCCGCGACGGCGCGTCAGCGACCTGGTTCTGGACGATCCCATCCAAAAAGCGGGTGCGCTCCCGGCTGGCGCGAGCGCCGGTGGTCTTCGCACGCGCCCAGGAACACAGCAGGTGCTCGCGGGCGCGGGTGATCCCGACGTAGAACACGCGGCGTTCTTCCTCGATGTCCTCGGCATTGCCGGACTTGATGGCGTGGTTGAGCGGCAACAGTTTTTCGCTCAAGCCCACCAGGAAGACCGCGTCCCACTCCAGGCCCTTGGCGGCGTGGAAGGTGGCCAGGGTAACGCCCTCCATGACCGGGTTCTGCTTGTTGCGGGCGCGCTCCTGCAGCTGGGCGACCACCCCGGGCAGGTCGATGCCCGGCCGGTTGTCCACCAGCTGCCGGATGAGATCCACCAGGGCGCTTAGGGACTGCCAGCGCTCGCGAGCCTGGGCGCCATCCGGCTCGCGCTCGGAAAGCCCCAGCGGCGCGAAGGCCGCCCGGGCCACCGCCACTGGGTCGGCCGGCAGGTCGTCGCGGCGGGTCGCGCGCACCAGCTCGCGCACGCCCTCGCGGATCTCAGCGCGGTTGAAAAAGCCCTCCCCGCCGCGGACCTGGTAGACCACCCCGGCATCCGCCAGCGCCTGCTCGAAGGGCTCCGACTGGGAGTTGATGCGGTAGAGCACCGCGATCTCCTTGGCGGGCACGCCGTCGTTGAGCAGGCTCAAGATCTTGCCGGCGACCTCCTGGGCCTCGGTCTCCTCGGACTCGTAGTCCTGGAACTGCGGCTCCGGGCCGGGCTCGCGCATGCCCTGTAGCTCCAGGCGGGTGCCGGCGGCCCGCCCGCTGGCCTGGCCGATGACCCGGTTGGCCAGGTCGGTAACCTGCGGCGTCGAGCGGTAGTCGCGCTGCAGCTTGACCACCGTAGCGTTCGGGTACTTGCGCGAGAAGTTCAGCAGGTTGTCCGGGCTCGCGCCGGTAAAGGAGTAAATGGTCTGGTTGGCGTCGCCGACCACCGTGAGATCGTCGCGCTCGCCCAGCCAGGCGTCCAGCACGCGCTGCTGCAGCGGGGTGACGTCCTGGTACTCGTCCACCACGAAGCTGCGGTACTGCGAGCGGAACTCCTCCGCCACCGCCGGGACGTTTTCCAGCGCCCCGGCCACGTGCAGCAGCAGGTCCTCGAAGTCCAGCAGGACGCCGTCCGGGCGGGTCTTTAAGTCCTCGTAGGCCTGGTAGACCGCCGCGACCTTGTCCGGGCTCACCGGGGCCTTGCGGCCCAGCTTGGCGATGTGTTCGGCGTACGTGCCCGGGGTGAGAAGGCAGGACTTGGCCCACTTGATCTCTTCTTTGAGATCCCCCACAGTCTCCTTGGTGTTTTCCACGCCCACCCGGTTGACGGCGCGGCCAACCAGGGAGAACTGCTTGTCCACCATGGCCCAGGGCAGGTCCCCGGCCACCTGCGGCCAGAAGTATTTCAGCTGCCGGCGGGCCGCGGAGTGGAAAGTACGCGCCTGCACGCCGCCGATACCCATGGACTCAAGCCGGTCGCGCATCTCCCCGGCGGCCTTGGTGGTAAAGGACACCGCCAGCACGCGCTGCGGGCTGACGAAGCCCTGTTCCACCAGGTGCGCGATGCGGTAGGTGATGGTGCGGGTCTTGCCGGTGCCGGCGCCGGCGAGGATGCACACCGGCCCGCGCGGGGCCGTGGCCGCGACCCGCTGGTCCTCGTCCAGCTGGCTGAGGTCGAGACTGAACTTAGCGTCTGGTGCCACGGGCGTACCACTCCATCATCATCGTGTGTGCAATAGAACCTGGCGCGGCCAGCGGCAACGACAGCAACTGGTCCCGCCCGACCCAGCGGATTTCGGCCAGCTCCCCGTCGGTCGCAGCCGCCGGGTCCGGGTCCGGGTGCGCGGCGGTGGCACTAAAGCCCACCATCAGTGAGCCGCTGGCCGGCCACGGCTGGGATCCCCAATAGGTTATCTTATGCACCCGACGGCCGGTCTCCTCCCACACCTCCCTTTCGAAGGCGTGTTCTAGGCTCTCGCCGACGTCGACGTAGCCCGCGATGAGCGAGAAATACCCCGGCCGCATCCGGTTGCGGGCGACCAGGATTTCCTCCTTCTCTGGGTGGTGGACCATCCCGATGACCGCCGGATCCAGGCGCGGGTAGACCGTCTGCGTGTCCTGACCCGGCGCGCGCCCGGCGATGCCGCCGGCGCCGAATTCCAGCTCCTGCCCGCTGCGCGGGTGGAAGCGGAACTCGCGGCGGTAGCGCAGCAGACCAATCGCGCGCAGCGACCACGCAACCAGTTGGCGGGTCTCGGCGCTGGTGTGGGGGTCGCGGGCCAGGGCGGCCAGCTCGCGCGGGCCCAGCCAGCCCGCCGCCCCGGGGATGGTCTCCACCCCGGCCGACGGCGCGGGCTGCGCGTAGACCAGCGGGCTATAGGAGACCGTGACGTAAACCTCCGCGGCCGCCGGCAGGGCATCGATGACCACCGGCAGCCCGTCGCCGCTGGCGGGGACCTGCCCGCGCGCGGAGACGTAGATAAGCACTAGTCGTTGTCCTCCGTGACCTCGGCGGGCTCCTCCGTGTCGTGCTTGATGTAGAGCAGCCGGTCGCCGGGCCGCAGGGCATTCGCGTCGGCGGTGTCTACGCGGTGGATCTCGTTGTCGCGCAGCACGGCCAGAACGATGTCCATGATGTGGCGCGGGTTGGAGCCGACCTCGTATTCGCGCACGGGGCGCTCGGCCACGGAAAAGCCCTCGTTCGGGGAGAGCAGGTCCTCCATCATGGACACGACCGTCGGGGTGACGGTGGCCAGCCCCAGCAGGCGGCCGGCGGTCTCGGCGGAGGTGACCACGGAATCCGCGCCGGACTGGCGCAGCAGGTGGCGGTTTTCGGACTCGCGCACCGAGGCCACGATCTTGGCGTGCGGGGACAGCTCGCGCACCGACAGGGTGCACAGCACGGCGGTATCATCCGTGGACGGGGTGACCACCACGGACTTGGCGTGTTCCACGCCCGCGATTTTCAGCACGTCCTGGCGGGTGCCGTTGCCGTAGATGGTGACCAGCCCGTGGTGCTCCGCGTGGGAGAGTGCCGCGCGGTTGGTGTCGATGACCACGATGTGGGAGGCCGGGACATCGTCAGCCAGCAGGGCCGCGACGGCCCCGGCACCCTTGGTGCCATAGCCGATGACGACGGTGTGGTTATGCAACTTTTTCCTCCAACGCTGGATTTCGTAGGTCTTTCGAGTCTTTTCAGTCAGCACCGACAAGGTCGCGCCGACCAACAAGACCAGGAAGATCAGGCGGGCCGGGGTAATAAGAACGAGGTTTAAGAAGCGGGACTCCGGGCTGACCGGCACGATATCGCCGTAACCCACGGTGGTTAGCGACACGGCCGAATAATACGCCGCATCCAGAAGCGACATGTTCTCCTCGCTGTAACCGTCCCGGTCGAAGTAGACCACCAGGGTCACAAAGACCACGATCACCAGCGCGAGGACAATACGCCGCATCAGCTGTTTCCACGGGTTGGTCTCATCCTTGCGGGGCACGCGGATGATGTCGATGAGGCCGTGCGCTGGCAGCGCGGACAGCTCGTGTCCGGGGTGGAACCGCTGGGTAATACGCCGCTTGAAGCGGCGCGCGGGAGTCGGCATGAGCTCGACGGCCTCCTTCGTGTGTCAAACCAGGGGCGCGGGCCGGGCAGGAACCTGCCCACGCAATGCAATACCCTAGTGCGATTGCCGCAATATTACCGAACTCCCGCGGGGCCCACCCGCCCTCACTCGGGGTGCACCGCCCCGCTGAGCAGCCGCACCAGGGCCGGCCCGTCCGGCAGGTGGCGCGGTTCCAGCGTGTAGTTATCCGCCACGTAGTGGAAGGCCGCACGCACGCTGTGTGCCCCGGTCAGCCGGCGCCAGGCCTCGGCGTAGACGGCCAGCTGGATCTGGGCGGCCTGCATGTCCGCGCCCTGCGGCGGCCGGCCCGTCTTCCAGTCCACCACCAGCCAGCTGCCGTCCGGCTCGCGGAAGACCGCGTCGATGCGCCCGCGCACCACCGCACCACCGATGGTGACCTCGAACGGGGCCTCGACGTGCTCCGGGGTGCGGTTGGCCCAGTCGCTGTCGAGGAATTTCTCCTTCAGCGTGACCAGGTCCGCGGCCGGGACCGGCTCATCGATGCCGGGCAGTTCGTCCTCGCTCAGCAGCGCCTGGCCGCCGAAGCGCTCCTCCAGCCAGGCGTGGAAGGCGGTGCCGCGCTTGGCATAAGAATTCGGTTTAAACGGCACCGGGCGGCGCTGCCGGCGGGCGAACTGCACGGGATCCGCGCGCAGGGCCACCAGATCCGAGGCGGTCAGCTCTCCCGGCAGGGCCACTTCCACCACGGGTGCTTGCAGGCCGCGGTATTCCTCAATGAGCGCGCTGGCTTCCGCCTCCCACTGGGCGAAGGCCTCGCCCTCGCTTAGCTCCGGCAGCTGGTCCATCGCCGCGGCCACCCGCCGCGCGCCGTCTTTGGCGCCCGGGCGCTGCGGCAGGACCGGGAAGCCGGCGGCCGGGGCCTGCTCGGCGTCGGTGTCCTCGAAGCCCTCGTCCCAGTGCACGACCGCGTCCGGGAACTTATCCCGCAGCAGCTCCAGCTGCTCGTAGACGCCTTCGTCGCGCTTGCCGGTGTAACTGCCGGTAACGGTCAGCGTGGATTCGCTGCGCGTCATGGCCACGTAGAAAAGGCGCGCTGCCTCCTGGGCCAGGTGTTCCTTCTTCTCCTGCTTGTAGGCCTCGCAGCCCTTCTCGAAGTCGCTGCGGGTGGCTTCCTTGACCTCGCCCTTGGCGTTCGGCTCCGGCTCGACGACCTCGATATAGTCCTCGTCGCCGGGCACGATGGCCGCCTGGGACAGGAAGGTCCCGCCGCGGGTCTGGTAGGAATTCTTGTCCGCGCGCACCACGCAGACGTGCTCCCACTCCAGGCCCTTGGCCTTGTGCGCGGTCAGGATCTGCACCCGGTTGTTGACCTTCGGGACCTCGCCCGGCTCCAGCGCGTTCTCGTGCTCCTTAGCCAGCTCCAGGTAGTCCAGCAGCGCGCCGAGGCCGTCGACCGGCAGGGATTCCACCACGCCGGCGAAGGCGTCCAGGTGCGTGGCCCCGCCCGCCGTGCCGCGGGCCAGGACCTCGGTGCGCAGGTTGAACACCGCCTCGATGTCGGCGAAGAGATCGCCCAGCGGCTTGGAAAGGCTATAGGTGCGCAGGTAGCGCAGCCGGGAGGACAGCTCCTCGATGCGTGCGAGCCCCTCCGGCGTGTAGCGCTCGCGCTCGCCCAGGTCCGCGACCGCGTCCGCCAGGCCCAGCACCTGCTCCGGGGCCTGGGCTGTGATGTCGTCCAGCTCCGCGCGCAGCACCGCCTCCGGATCGGCAGGGTCCAGCGGCTCCTCCGGCGCCTGGCCTGCTGGCTGGTCTGCGCTTTGGTCGGTGGTCTGGGCCGGGTCCTCCTCGCCGGGGTGGCGCAGGCGGCCGGCCAGGTTGGCCGCGCGCTTGCCCAGGGACTGGATGTCCTTCAGGCCGATGCCGCAGGCGGGCCCGGCCAGCACGCGCAGGGCCGCGGTGTTGTTCTGCGGCCGGATGAGCATGGTGGCCAGCGCCACCAGGTCCTGGACTTCCGGCTCGTAGAGCAGCCCGCCCAGGCCGGCGATTTCATAGGGCACCCCGGCTTCTTCCAGAGCTCGGGCCACGGGTTGGGCCTGCTTGTTGGTGCGCACCAGCACCGCGGCGCTGAAGTCGCGTTCGGCTTCCTGGGCCGCCACGTATTTCTCGCGCAGGTGCTCGGCCACGAACTCCATCTCAGCGTCCTCGTTGGCGAAAAAGCCCAGGGAGACCTCGCCGTCGCCGGCGTGATCGTGCGCGCGCAGCGGGTCCACCGGCCGCGGGCCGCCGGCGAAGACCCCGTCGGCCACGGCGTTGGCCATCTCCAGCACCTTGCGCGGGTTGCGCCAGGAAATCGTCAGCTGGTCCTTGTCCGCGGGCTCGCCGTTTTCTTGCGGGAAGTCCGTGACGAAGGCGGCGAGGTTTTCCGCGGTGGCACCGCGCCAGCCGTAGATGGACTGCATGGGATCGCCCACCGCCGTCACGGACAAGCCCGGATGGGGCTCGCCGCCGAAGAGCGCGCGCAGCAGCACACGCTGGGAGTGGGAGGTGTCCTGGTATTCGTCCAGCAGCACCACGCGGAAGCGGGAGCGCTGGGCCGCGCCGACTGCCGGGTGCGCGGCGGCCAGCTTCGCGGCCACGGCCATCTGCTCGCCGAAGGTGACCACGGCCTTTTCCCGCTGCGCTTGCTGCAGGGCCTCGACCAGCTCCAGGTAGTCCACGCGAACCTGCTGGGTGTCCAGGTAGCCTTCCAACTTCTTGGAATACTCGCCCTTGGTGCGCGGGCCCTTGGGCAGGTCGTCGACCTCGGCGCGGAAGTCCTGGGCGTGCTGGCGGATATCGTCCGGGTCGGCCAGCACGTTGTCCATGGCGGAGACCAATTTCACCAGCTGCTCCGTGACGGTGCCGACCTGGCTGGTGCTGGACAGGCGCCCGGTGTAGTTGGTGACCACCTCGTGGGCCAGGGCGAAGCGCTCGGCGTCGGTGATGATCCGCGCGCCCGGCTCCACCGGCACCAAGAGCCCGTACTCGCGGACCAGGTCCCCGGCGTAGGAGTCGTAGGTGGCCACCTTCGGCGCGATGGTCTCCAGGGCGTCGGCCACCGGCGAGCCCGGCGGGAACATGCCGGTCTCCCGCAGCTGCACCAGCGCCCGGCGGATGCGGTTTTCCAGCTGTAGGGCGGCCTTCTTGGTAAACGTCAGCCCCAGGATCTCCTCGGGCCGGACCACCCCGTTGGCCACCAGGGAGACCACCCGGGAGGCCATGGTCTCCGTCTTGCCGGCGCCGGCGCCGGCTACCACCAACTTCGGCCCCAGCGGGCTGTCGATGACCTGGGCCTGCTCCGCGCTGGGCGGGAATTTCTTGCCCAGCGACGCGGCCAGCACGGCCGGGCTCAAGTGGGGGTAATTAGCCTTCGACATCGGTGGTCATCCTTCCCTCCGGCTGCACCGGGCAGATGGGCTTAATCCGGCAGAACGTACAACTATCGCTAATGCGCGCGGTCACGGTCGGCCCGCGCTGCTCGGCCACCAGGTCGGGCAGCTGCGCGGCGAATTCCTCTAGGGCCTCAGCGCCCCAGGCGCTCTGGTAGCGCCCCGGCACCGACTTGTTCGACGAGGCCGGGTAGAACAGCACCCCGCCCTCGCGCGGCAGGCCGTCGCCGCTGGCGACCTTGACCCCGCTGGGGTTGTGGGCGCTGGCGTCCTCGGTGACCACCTCGCCCTGGGACAGGGCCAGCTGGTAGGTCGCCAGCTGGGGGTTGTCCTCCGCGGCCTGGACCGAGGGTACGGAGCTGCCCGTCTTGAGATCCACCACGCGGTAGCCTTCGGCGGACTTGTCCAGGCGGTCGATGCGCCCGGAGATGCGCACGCCGTTGTCCAGCCGCACGTCGACGGGCACCTCGGTGCCCACGGCAGTGAAGTTCACGTTCGCCTCCGCGACCCAGCTCTGGGTGCGCTGCAGCAGTTCCGCGAAGGACTCCGCCTCCGAGGCGCGCTTCCAGGCCGGCGAGTTCTGGATGCTGCTAAAGGCGGCCAGCGACAGCTCGTGGGCCAGGGCGGGGCTCAGCCCCCGGCCGATGGCCTCCAGGAAGGCGTGCGCCAGGCTGCCGCGCAGCATGGCCATCTGGTTGTCTGGTTCCTCCTCCAGGCTGGACAGGACCGCGTGCAGCGGGCACTGCATGAGCGCTTCCACCTTGGACGGCGACAGCGCCGGCCGCGGGTTAAGCTCCGGGCTGCTGGCCACCTCGCGGGCGGCCCACCACTGCTGCGGCTCGGCGCCCGGGACC
>NZ_JBPPVW010000018.1:0-43060 GCF_053546955.1 Corynebacterium sp. 32222D000AT
AAAAACACGCCGGCCAGGTCGAAAAGGCGCTCCAGCTCGTCGCGGCCGGAGCCGGCGGCCGCGCGCTCGGCATCCCAATCGGCGTGCCAAGCGCCCTCCACGATGTCGATTCCGGGCTGGGTTACGGCAGCCACGAACCTAGAAAAACAATCCCCCGATGTCATGCCCCACACACTAAATGAGCCCCTGCCAGCCTGCAACTGGAAGGGGCATCGGGAGCGCGAAGCTACTGGTAGGACTTGGCCTTGCGGCGGTCGAGGTAGATGAACACAGAGACGATCGCCGCGCCGAGGACGAACATGCCGAGGATGGCCGGCGTCCCGGCGTCCTGGCTCTCGCCCCAGGGCCAGAGGGCGCGCAGGGAGCCCAGCATGAAGCCGGCCATCGCGGCCAGGGTCACGGAGTGGTGATTGTCCAGCAGGTAGTTGAGAACCTTGACGAAGGCGGCCAAGCCGCACAGGGCGCCAAGAGCGAAAACGGCGATGGTGCCCATCTCGCGGTCGCTGACGGCGCCGATGATGGGCTGGTAGAGGCCCATCGTGAGCAGGATGAGAGAGCCGGACACGCCCGGCAGGACCAGCGCGCACACGGCGATGGCGGCGGCGAAGAAAACAACCACCAGCGACGGGTCCTCATGCGGGGCGGAGGTAAAGCCGGTGATGAAGAAGATGAGCACGGCTGCCACCACGAAAGCGATGAGGGAGGGGGCCTTGAAGCGGTCGGCCTTGTCCATCATGGACACCGGCACGATGATGGAGACGGCGACCATGCCCAAGAAAAGGGCCTTCGACAGGGAGACATGGCCCTCGACGAAGCTGGACATGACAGACGAGAGGCCGAAGACCGCGGCGAACATACCGATGGCCACGGCGATGATGAAGCCCCACTCGACTTCCTTGAAGCGGGCTTTGAGGATCTTGTCGGCGTTGTGCAGGGCTCGCTCGTAGATACCCACGATGAGGGCGACTGTGCCCCCAGAGATGCCGGGGACCAGCTCGGCGGAGCCGATGAGCCCACCGCGGATTGCGTTGGCAAGATGATTCATTCTTTCCAGACTAGTGGCAATTCAGCCCGCGGTGGTCGCGCCACCCCGGCGCTTAGAGCAGGGAAGACAGGAACTCCTGCGTACGCGGCTGCTGCGGGTTGTCGATGACTTGGGCAGGCGGGCCGGCCTCGACGACGCGGCCGTCGGCCATGAAGACGATCTTGTCGGCGACTTCGCGGGCGAAGCCGATTTCGTGGGTGACCACGAGCATCGTCATGCCGTCGGCGGCCAGCTCCTTCATCACGCGCAGGACCTCGCCGACGAGCTCGGGGTCAAGCGCGGAGGTGGGCTCGTCGAAGAGCATCAGCTTCGGGTCCATGGCCACCGCGCGGGCAATGGCCACGCGCTGCTGCTGGCCGCCGGAAAGCTGGACCGGGTAGGCGTTGGCTTTCGATGCCAACCCGACCTGGTCGAGCAGCTCCATAGCGCGCTGCTTGGCGGCCTCCGGATCGACCTTCTTGACGTGGATGGGGGCCTCGACGACGTTTTCGAGGACCGTCCGGTGGCTGAACAGGTTGAAGTTCTGGAAGACCATGCCGATGTCGGCGCGCTGGGCGGCGGCTTCCTTCTCGGAGATCTCGTAGAGGACGCCGTTGCGCTCCTTGTAGCCGATGAGATCACCGTCGACGTAGAGGCGGCCGGCATCGATAGTTTCCAGGTGGTTGATGCAGCGCAGGAAGGTCGACTTACCGGAGCCCGACGGCCCCAGCAGGCAGACGACCTCGCTGTGCTGGACCTCCAGGTCGATGCCGCGCAGAACCTGCAGGGAGCTGAACTTCTTGTGGATCTGCTGCGCCTGCACCATGGGTTGGCGGGTATCTTTAGCGTTCATTGCGCGGGGCCTCCTGGACGACGTTGACATTGTTGGGGATAACACCTTCGGCATCGGCGAGCGCGGCCAGCTGGCGGGCGGTCAGCTCGCGGGTGGCGCCGCGGTCGAAGTAGCGCTCGAGGTAGTGCTGGCCGACCATCAGCAGCGAGGTGATGACCAGGTACCAGGTGGCGGCGACCATCATCAGCGGGATCGGCTCGAAGAGGGCGGCGGAGATGTCCGTCGCGCGGCCGAAAATCTCGTGGGTGTACGGGATGGCCACGACCAGGGAGGAGGTCTTCAGCAGGGAGATGAACTCGTTGCCGGTCGGCGGGATGATGATGCGCATCGCCTGCGGCATGACCGTGCGGTACATGGTCTGCCACCAGCTAAGCCCCAGCGCCTTCGATGCCTCCCGCTGGCCCTCGCCCACGGAGTTGATGCCGGAGCGCACGATTTCGGCCATGTAGGCGGCCTCGTTGAGCCCCAGGCCGATGACGGCCAGGAAGAAGGCGTTGGACAAAAGCTCCTCGAGGGAGACTTCCGCAAAGCCCAGGTTGATGGGCTGGTAGATGGCGCTGAGCAGACCCCAGAAGACCAACTGCACGTAGATCGGGGTACCGCGGAAGATCCAGAGGAAGACCCAGGAGACCGCGCGCAGCACCGGGTTGGGGGACATGCGCAGGATGGCCAGGATGGCGCCGCCGACGACGCCGATGATCATCGCCAGGATGGTAATCGCGATGGTGTGCAGCGAGGCGATGGCAATCCGCGTATCCAGCAGGTAGCTGAAGTAGGTCGACCAGCCGTAGGCCTCGTTGTTGGCGGCGGCGATGACGAACCAGGCGGCCAGCACGAGCAGTACGACGGCGAAAGCCCAGCGCCACGGGTGGCGCAGCGGCTTGGCGTGGATTTCCGGGGGAGTGGAGGGGGTGTCCTGTGTCATTTCACTGGCCTTTCATTGATGAGAGCCTCGTCGACGAGCCCGTCTTCGACGCCCCATTGCGCGAGGATTTCGGCATATTGCCCGTTGTCGATGAGGTGCTGCAGCGCGGCCGCGGCAGCCGGGCCCAGTTCTGAGCCCTTGGGAACGGCCATCCCGTAAGGGGCGGCCTGCGAGATATCGCCGACGAGCTCCAGGCGGCCGTCGGAGCGGTTGACCGCCCAGCCGGCGGCGGGGGAGTCGGCCGAGAGGGCATCGGCCCGCCCCATGAGCACGGCCAGTGCGGCGTTGTCGGCGGTGTCGTACGCCAGGACCTGCATGTCGCCGTCGCAGGCCTCGGCCTTGGGGCGGACGTCGTCGGTGTCGGAGACGGTGGTGCGCTGGACGGCCACGGTCAAGCCGCAGGGGTTGTCCGGGTCGATCTCTTTTGAAGAATCCGTGCGCTTGGTCCACTGGATACCCGCGTAGAGGGTGTCGACGAAGTCGAAGTTCTCGCGGCGGTCCGGGGTATCGGTGAAGCCGGAAACGCCCATATCGATCTGGCCGGATTGCACGGCCGGCAGGATCATCGCGAAGTCCTGCTCCTCGATGCGGAAGTCGAGCCCGAGCACGTCAGCGACGGCGTGGGCGAGGTCCATCTCCAGGCCGACGATCTGGCCGTCGGCGTCCTTGAGCTGGAAGGGGGCGAAAGGCGGGTTGACGCCGATGCTGAGCACGCCGTCATCGTCGTCGTACATTGCGGCGATCTCGTCGACCTTGTCCGCGCGGATGGGTTGCCACCCGTCGGGCGTGGATTTTTCCACGTTGGTCACGCAGCCGCTCAAGCCCAGCGTGGCTATCGTCACTGCGGCAACCGTGGCCCGGCGGGCGCGGCGCGCGGCGGTGACTTTGCCTGTTGCAGGCACAACCATAGTCGTGTGGTCCTTTGGGAAAACTTGCGAATGAATAGTTACCCCTCAAATGTATAATATTCGCTCGCATTTAAGAAATTACCGCGCCGGAACGCGCGAAACCCCGCTACCACTGGGGTGATAACGGGGATTTAAAAGTGGTGCCCCTGGTGAGACTCGAACTCACACTGGACGGGTTTTGAATCCGTTGCCTCTGCCAATTGGGCTACAGGGGCGCGCGGGTTGTTTCGCACTGGGGAAATACTAGCGCATGGAAAGCGGCGAAGAGAAATCGCCCTCCGGCCTACGCAGTAGTGCGGCTATTGCCTAGACTGGGGAGCCGTGACTGATTCCAAACAACGCCTTCTGCTCATCGACGGACACTCTATGGCCTTCCGCGCTTTCTATGCGTTGCCGGCGGAGAATTTCTCCACCTCGGGTGGCCAGCACACCAACGCGGTCTATGGGTTCTTGTCGATGCTGTCGAGCATCGTGAGCGAGGAACGCCCCGACAAGATGGCCGTGGCCTTCGACGTGGGGCGCAAGACTTTCCGGACGGAAAAATTTCCGGAGTATAAGGCCCAGCGCGAGGCCGCGCCGGAGGAATTCAAGGGCCAGGTGGACATCATCCGCGAGGTGCTTAACACCTTGGGTATTGCGACGCTGTCGCGGGAGAACTTCGAGGCCGACGACATCCTGGCCACCCTGGCCACCGAAGCCACGGCCGCGGAGGATTTTGATACCTATATTGTTACTGGCGACCGCGACTACCTGCAGCTGGTCAACGAGTCCACGACGGTGCTCTATCCCATGCGCGGGGTGAGCAACCTGCACCGGTTCACCCCGGAGGCCGTGGAGGAAAAATACGGCCTGACCCCGCGGCAGTACCCGGATTTCGCGGCGCTGCGTGGCGATCCCTCCGATAACTTGCCCGGCATCCCGAAGGTCGGGGAGAAGACGGCGACCAAGTGGATCACCCAGTACGGCAGCCTTGACGAGCTGGTCGCCCACGCCGACGATATTAAGGGCGTGGCCGGCCAGAACTTTAGGGACCGCGTCGAACAGGTCCAGCTCAACCGCGAGCTGACCCAGATGATTACGGACATGGACCTGGAGGTCAGCCCGGCCGATCTGGACTTTAAGGGCGCGGTGGTCAGCGAGGTCGCCGATCACTTCGACAACCTCGAATTCGGCACCAACCTGCGCGACCGGGTGCTCAAGGCCATCCCGAACGACGGCGGTGAGGCCACCGCGCAGGACGAGGACGTGCAGGTGCCGGAAGTGAGCATCGTGAGCGAGAAGCTGGCGGACTGGCTGCCCGGCCGCGAGCACGTGGCCGTCTTCGTGCAGGGTGACGGGCGGCCCGGGCAGGGCGATGCCGCCGCCATGGCCTTCGTCGACACCGACTACCACGGCCTGCAGGTCGAGCTGGCCGAACTCGACGCCGACGACGACAAGGCGCTGGCCGAATGGCTGGCCGATGCCGACTGCGCCAAGTACCTGCACGAGGCCAAGGCGGCCTACCACATGCTGTTGGGCCGCGGCATCGAGCTGGCGGGCATCGCCCACGACACCGCGGTGGCGGCCTACCTGCTGCGCCCGGGCCAGCGCACCTACGAGCTGCCGGACGTCTACCAGCGCCACCTGCACAAGACCCTCGGGGTGACCAGCGGCCAGCTGAGCCTGCTGGACGAGACCTCCCTGGTGGATTCGGCCGCGGCGATTATGGAGCTGGCCGCGGAGCTGACCCGGCAGCTGCACGATATCGATTCCTTCCAGCTGTACACGGACCTGGAGCTGCCGCTGATTTCCATCCTGGCGCGGATGGAGGCCACCGGCATCGCCGTCGATATCGACACGCTGGATTCCCAGCTGGAATCCTTCGTCGCCCAGGTCAAGGAGCAGGAGGACGCCGCCCGCGAGCTGGCCGGCGACCCCTCGCTGAACCTGAACTCGCCGAAGCAGCTGCAGGCGGTGCTCTTCGATACCTTCGACCTGCCGAAGACGAAGAAGACCAAGACCGGCTATTCGACCGCGGCCAAGGAGATTGAGGCCCTGGCGGTTAACCACCCGCACCCCTTCCTGGATCACCTGCTGGCCCACCGCGAGTACCAGAAGCTCAAGTCCACGCTGGAAGGTCTCATCAAGACGGTCCAGCCGGACGGGCGCATCCACACCACCTTCAACCAGACGGTGGCGTCGACGGGCCGGTTGTCCTCGGCGGATCCCAACCTCCAGAACATCCCGGTGCGCACGCCGGCGGGGCGTAAGATTCGCTCCGGCTTCGTGGTGGGCGAGGGCTTCGAGACCCTGCTGACCGCGGACTACTCCCAGATTGAGATGCGCGTGATGGCCCACCTGTCCCAGGACCCGGGGCTCATCGAGGCCTACCAGGCGGGCGAGGACCTGCACAACTACGTCGGCTCCAAGGTCTTCGACGTCCCCGTCAACCAGGTCACCTCCGAGCTGCGCCGCCGCGTCAAGGCCATGTCTTACGGCCTGGTCTACGGCCTATCCGCCTTCGGGCTGTCCCAGCAGCTGGGCATTAGCCCGAAGGAGGCGAAGGAGATTATGGAAAGCTACTTCGAGCGATTCGGCGGGGTCAAGACTTACCTGGACGAGGTCGTCGACACCGCCCGCAAGGACGGCTACACCTCGACCATCTTTGGGCGCCGGCGCTACCTGCCTGAGCTGGCCAGCGACAACCGGCTGGCCCGCGAAAACGCCGAGCGCGCCGCCCTCAACGCTCCCATCCAGGGCACGGCGGCCGACATCATCAAGGTTGCGATGATCCGCGTCGATGCCGCGCTCAAGGAAAAGAAGTCCCGCGTCCTGCTGCAGGTCCACGACGAATTGGTCGTCGAAATCGCCCCCGGCGAGCTGGACGAGGTCCGCGCCATCCTGGAAAAGGAGATGGATTCCGCCATTGAGCTGCGCGTGCCGCTGGAGGTCTCCGCCGGCGCCGGCGCCAACTGGGACGCCGCGGCGCACTAGCGCGGAGCCTGGCCTTTCCCTAGACCTCTTCCATGGGGTCGAAGGGATCGAGGCGCCGGTCCACGCGGGCGTGGGCGGCGAAGTCGCCCGGGTGGCGGCCCAGCAGCAGGACGCTGAGCGCGACCAGGCCGATGACGATCTCGTCGAGGATGGCCGGCCCGACGGCGGCCAGCATGGTCAGCAGCACCCAGCTGTTGCGGATCGCGGCGCCGGTATATCCGCGTGCGCCCTCGTAGACCTGCAGGCCCAACGACCATTTGCCGAGGCTGGTGCGGTAGCGTCCCTCGACCACCACGCGGTAGGCGAAGAAGCCGAGGGCCAGGCCCACGACGTTGTAGACCTCGGCGGCCTGCCCGGTCAGCGGCTCCGAAAACATGAGGTTGATAAGGCCCCGGAGCAGCACTAGAACCGCGGCGACCGCGAAGGCGTCAATCCACCAGGCGACGGCCCGGCGGAGCAATACGGCAATTCTTTCCGTCCACATAGCCTTCCACCTTAGAAGAAAACCGCCGGTATTTGCGCAAGTAGCTGCACGGATGTAGTGTGTAGCAGGTGCGTCTATGCTCTCAAGCGGTCGTTCGGCTCTGGTAGGAAAGTCGAATGGCGCTTGGGGCGGGATTGCGTCCCTCCGTTCATCAATACTCTCAGCAGCATTAATGCGGTGGCGCAAGAGACGTGCGATTGTCCAAATTCGATTTCCTACGTTATTTCGGAGCATTTTTACGCATGCCATCTTCTAACACCCCTCAGGTTGCGATCAACGACATCGGAACCGCTGAGGACTTCCTCGCAGCCGTTGACGCGACCATCAAGTACTTCAACGATGGTGACATCGTTGCCGGTACCGTCGTCAAGGTTGACCACGACGAGGTGCTGCTCGACATCGGGTACAAGACCGAGGGCGTTATCCCTTCCCGCGAGCTGTCCATCAAGCACGACGTCGACCCGGATGAGGTCGTCGAGGTCGGCGACGAGATCGACGCTCTGGTCCTCACCAAGGAGGACAAGGAAGGCCGCCTGATCCTGTCCAAGAAGCGCGCTCAGTACGAGCGTGCTTGGGGCGCCATCGAGGAGCTGCAGGCCAAGGAAGAGCCTGTCACCGGTACCGTCATCGAGGTCGTCAAGGGCGGCCTCATCCTCGACATCGGGCTGCGCGGCTTCCTGCCGGCTTCCCTGGTCGAGATGCGCCGCGTCCGCGACCTGGAGCCGTACATCGGCCAGGAGCTGGAAGCCCAGATCATCGAGCTGGACAAGCAGCGCAACAACGTTGTCCTGTCCCGCCGTGCATACCTCGAGCAGACCCAGTCCGCGGTCCGCTCCGAGTTCCTGCACCAGCTGCAGAAGGGCCAGGTCCGCAAGGGCGTTGTGTCCTCCATCGTCAACTTCGGCGCCTTCGTCGATCTCGGCGGTGTCGACGGCCTGGTTCACGTCTCTGAGCTGTCCTGGAAGCACATCGACCACCCGTCCGAGGTTGTCACCGTGGGCGACGAGGTCACCGTCGAGGTGCTCGACGTCGACCTGGACCGCGAGCGCGTGTCCCTGTCCCTGAAGGCAACCCAGGAAGATCCGTGGCGCGTCTTCGCCCGCACCCACGCTGTGGGCCAGATCGTCCCGGGCAAGGTCACCAAGCTGGTTCCGTTCGGCGCCTTCGTCCGCGTCGAGGAGGGCATCGAGGGCCTGGTTCACATCTCCGAGCTGGCTCAGCGCCACGTGGATGTCCCGGACCAGGTCGTCACCGTCGGCGAAGAGGTTATGGTCAAGGTCATCGACATCGACCTCGAGCGTCGCCGCATCTCCCTGTCGGTCAAGCAGGCTGACGAGGACTACACCGACGAGTTCGACCCGTCCAAGTACGGCATGGCCGACTCCTACGACGAGCAGGGCAACTACGTCTTCCCCGAGGGCTTCGACCCGGAGACCAACGAGTGGAAGGAAGGCTTCGACGAGCAGCGTCAGGCCTGGGAGGCCCGCTACGCCGAGTCCGAGCGCCGCTTCCAGCTGCACTCCGCTCAGATCGAGCGTCACCGTGCCGCTGCCGCCGAGGCAGCCGAGGCCGGCGAGTCCTCCAACTACTCCTCCGAGTCCGCAGATGCAGCTCCGGCATCTGAGGCTCCGGCAGAGGAGGCTGGCTCCCTGGCTTCCGACGAGCAGCTCGCTAAGCTGCGCGACAAGCTGGCCGGTAAGTAAACCGCGCTAGCTAGCCGCTAGAGCCCCCAGTCCGCAGCCGCGGGCCGGGGGCTTTTTCATGCCCGACAGTCCCACCTGTTTTATCCTCACCACGCTGCGCGAAGCCGGCCAGGTGCCTCAAAAGTGGGATATGTCATAGGCCGTCCGAACTATTAGGTTTCGGACTGCTTACCCCTTTATACTGGCCTGGTAATAACCACTGCCGCGGCGGTGGTCCGGTTCATTAGGAAGGGGCTTTCGTCGTGGCGTCTACACAAGACACGGCGCGGCACATCGTGGACAACCTCGGTGGCGCCGACAACATTACGTCCTTGACCCACTGTGCGACGCGTCTGCGCTTCCAGCTGGCAGACACCTCGCTGGTCGACAACGCCAAGCTGGACGAAGACCAGGCGGTGCTCGGCACCGTCCCACAGGGCGACCACGGTTTCCAGGTCGTCATGGGCGGCGGGGTAGCGGAGTACTACAACGCGATTATCAAGCAGCCGGGCGTCTCGGCCTCGGCCGGGGACAAGGCCAGCGGCCAAAAGAAGCAATACGACGGCGTGCGCGGGAAGTACTCCTGGGTCGACTACTGCTTCGAGTTCCTCTCGGATACCTTCCGCCCAATCCTGTGGGCGCTTTTGGGCGCGTCGCTCATCATCATGCTGCTCATCCTGGCCGATACCATCGGCTGGCAGGACTTCCGCGCGCCGATGGAGGAGCAGCCGCCGGCCTACCAGCTGGGCCACGCCATGTGGCGCAGCGTCTTCTACTTCCTGCCGATTATGGTCGCGGCCACCGCGGCGAATAAGCTCGGCGCGAATATGTGGGTCTCCGCGGCCATCCCGGCGGCCCTGCTGACCCCGGAGTTCCTCGCGATGGGCGAGCAGGGCGACGTCGTCGACGTCTTCGGCCTGCCGCTGGTCATCAACTCCTACGGCTCGCAGGTCTTCCCGCCGATCCTGGCGGCCATCGGCCTGTACTGGCTGGAAAAGGGCCTGAAGAAGATCATCCCGTCGGCGGTGCACATGGTCTTCGTGCCGTTCTTCTCCCTGCTCATCATGATCCCGGCCACGGCGTTCCTGCTCGGTCCCTTCGGCGTCGGTGTGGGTAACGGGATCTCCTGGCTGCTGCACAGCATCAACGAGTTCTCGCCGTTCATCCTGGCTATTGTCGTGCCGCTGCTGTACCCGTTCCTGGTACCGCTGGGCCTGCACTGGCCGCTGAACATCATCATGGTCCAGAACATCGCGACCTATGGCTACGACTTCATCCAAGGCCCCATGGGCGCCTGGAACTTCGCCTGCTTCGGCGTCGTCGCCGGCGTCATGGTTATCTCCTTCCGCGAGCACAACGACCAGATGCGCCAGGTCTCCATCGGCGGTCTGGCCGCCGGCCTGCTCGGCGGCGTCTCGGAGCCGTCGCTCTACGGCATCCTGCTGCGCTTCCGTCGCAGCTACTACCGACTGCTGCCGGGCTGTGCTATCGGCGGCGCGGTGATGGGCCTGTTCAACGTCAAGGCCAACGCCTTCGTCTTCACCTCGGCCCTGACCGTCTTCGCGATGGAGCCGGCCGCCGGCTACGCGCTGGGCCTTTTGGTCGCGTTCATGACCTCGTTCCTGTTGACGGTCTTCTTCGGCTACCGCACCCCGGAGGAAAAGGCTGCGGATTTGGAGCGCATCGCCCAGCGCCGCGCCGCCGAGGGCAAGGAGACTCCCGCCCCGCAGCCGGCTACGTCCAACGCGGCAGCCGCCCCGGCCGCCGTCGCCGTCGCCGCCCCGGCCCAGGAGGGCGCCGTGGCTATCGATGCGCCCCTGGCCGGCGAGGCCGTGGATCTCAGCGAGGTCCCCGATCCGATCTTCGCCGGCGCGAAGCTGGGCGAGGGCGTGGCCATCCTGCCGACCGGCACCACGGTCTACGCCCCAGCGGACGGCAAGGTGCTCACCGTCCAGAAGTCCGGCCACGCGGTGGGGCTGAGCTTGGATAGCGGCGTGCAGCTGCTCGTCCACGTCGGCCTGGACACCGTCGAGCTGGGCGGGGAGGGCTTTACCGTCCACGTGGACAAGAAGCAGCGGGTGGCCGCCGGCGACAAGCTCATCAGCTTCGACCCGGAGTTCATCAGCTCCCGCGGCTACAACCTGATTACGCCGGTGGTGGTGACCAACACGAAGAAATTCGCGCACGTCAACCCGACGCTGGGTACAGTCGATACCACCACTCCGGTCATCGAGGTGGTGCCGCGAGACAAGCAAGACGATAAGAAGGAGGACGCTTAATGCGGCTGGTGGGGCTGACAGGAGGCATCGGCAGCGGTAAGTCGACCGTGGCGAAGATGCTGGAGGAAGCCGGCGCTACGGTGGTGGACGCCGACCAGATCGCCCGCGACATCATGGAGCCGGGCCGCCCGGCCCTCCAGGACGCCGCCTACGCCTTCGGCAGCGATATCCTCAACCCGGATGGGAGCCTGGACCGGGGCAAGCTCGCCGAGCGGGCTTTCGCCAGCCGGGAGGCAACCGATAAGCTCAACCGGATCACCCACCCGCGCATCGGGGAGCAGACCCGCAAGGCCTTCCGCAAGGCCCGCGAGCGCGGCGACGAGGTCGTCGTCTACGACATGCCGCTGTTAGTCGACAAGGGCCTGGACAAGGACATGGACCTGGTACTCGTCGTGGACGTGGAGCCGGAGGAGCGGGTTAACCGGCTGGTCGGCCGCGGCCTGACGGCTGACGATGCCCGTGCCCGCATCAAGGCCCAAATCCCCGACGATAAGCGCCGCGCGGCGGCCGATATCGTCATCGACAACAACGGCAGCCTCGAGGACCTGCGTGAGCGGGTAGAGGCCATCCGGGAGCGCGTTTTCGCCTAGGGACCCCGCGGGCGGGCGGGTAGACTGGCCGGCATGGCCTTTGCAGCGGAACACCCCATCCTGTCCGAGTCCGAACACCGCCCCGTGGGCGAGGTGGAGCGCACCCCCGGCGAGTTCAAGGTCGAGTCCGAATACGAGCCCGCCGGCGACCAGCCCGCGGCCATCGCGGAGCTGGATAAGCGGCTGGATCGCGGCGAAGCCGACGTGGTGCTCATGGGCGCGACCGGTACCGGTAAATCGGCCACGGCGGCGTGGCTCATCGAACAGCAGCAGCGCCCGACGCTGGTGATGGCGCCGAACAAGACCCTGGCCGCGCAGCTGGCCAACGAGCTGCGCCAGCTTCTGCCGCACAACGCGGTCGAATACTTCGTCTCTTATTACGACTACTACCAGCCGGAAGCGTATATCGCGCAGACGGATACCTACATCGAGAAGGACTCCTCGATCAACGAGGACGTCGAACGCCTGCGCCACTCGGCGACCTCGGCGCTGCTCTCGCGGCGCGACGTCGTGGTGGTCAGCTCCGTGTCCTGCATTTACGGCCTGGGCACGCCGCAGTCCTACCTGGACCGCTCGGTGGTGCTCGCCGTGGACGACGAGGTCGAGCGCGACCGTTTCCTGCGCCTGCTGGTCGACATCCAGTACGAGCGCAACGACGTCGGCTTTACCCGCGGCACCTTCCGCGTCAACGGCGATACCGTCGACATCATCCCCGCCTACGAGGAGCGGGCGGTGCGTATCGAGTTCTTTGGCGACGACGTGGACTCGCTCTACTACATCCACCCGGTCACCGGGGACGTGCTCGAGCAGGTCGACGAGCTGCGGATCTTCCCGGCCACCCACTACGTGGCCGGCCCGGAGCGCATGGAAAAGGCCGTCGCGGACATCAAAGAGGAGCTGGCCGAGCGCCTGGCGGACTTGGAAAACCGCGGCAAGCTGCTGGAGGCCCAGCGCCTGCGCATGCGCACCGAATACGACCTGGAGATGATCGAGCAGGTCGGTTTCTGCTCGGGCATCGAGAACTACTCGCGGCACATCGACGGCCGCGAGGCCGGCTCCGCGCCGGCGACGCTGCTGGACTACTTCCCCGAAGACTTCCTGACGATCATCGACGAGTCCCACGTGACCGTGCCGCAGATCGGCGGCATGTTCGAGGGCGACATGGCCCGCAAGCGCAACCTGGTCGAGTTCGGCTTCCGCCTGCCCTCGGCGGTGGACAACCGCCCGCTGACCTTCGACGAGTTCGAGCAGCGCGTGGGGCAGACGGTCTACATGTCGGCGACCCCGGGCGATTACGAAATGACCGCCGCGGGTGGCGAGTTCGTCGAGCAGGTCATCCGCCCGACCGGGCTGGTGGACCCGAAGGTCACGGTCAAGCCCACGAAGGGCCAGATCGACGATCTTATCGATGAGGTGCGCACCCGCGTCGACAAGCAGGAGCGCGTGCTCGTGACCACGCTGACCAAGCGCATGGCCGAGGATCTCACGGACTACCTGCTCGAGCACGGGATCAAGGTGCGCTACCTGCACTCGGACATCGACACCCTGCAGCGCGTGGAGCTGCTGCGGCAGCTGCGGCTGGGCGAGTTCGACGTGCTGGTGGGCATCAACCTCCTGCGCGAGGGCCTCGACCTGCCGGAGGTTTCCCTGGTGGCCATCCTGGACGCGGACAAGGAAGGCTTCCTGCGCTCGACGACGTCGCTCATCCAGACCATCGGCCGCGCGGCCCGTAACGTCTCCGGCGAGGTCATCATGTACGCGGACAAGGTGACCGAGTCGATGAACAACGCCATCGAGGAGACCGAGCGCCGCCGCGAGAAGCAGATCGCCTACAACACCGAGCACGGCATCGATCCGCAGCCGCTGCGCAAGAAGATCGCCGACATCCTGGACCAGGTCTACGACAACGACGGCGACGGCGACGGGGAATCGGCCGCGGCCAGTGACCCGGCGGCGATGGTGGACAAGCCGGACGTGTCCTCGATGGCGGTCGAGGAAGTCGAGAAGCTCATCGACGATCTGACCGCCCAAATGGGGGAGGCCGCCCGCGAGCTCAAGTTCGAGCTTGCAGGACGTCTGCGCGACGAGATTGCGGACCTGAAAAAGGAAGCGCGAGGCCTCAAAGAGGCGGGCATTTAGAGGCTATACTAGGGCGGAAGCAAGCTGAATCTGCAAGAAAGAAAGAACATGCTTACCTATTCGAACATCGTCGTCGGCACCGACGGCTCGGCTACCTCCCTGCGCGCCGTGCGCACCGCCGCCTCCTTGGCGCGCGTCTACGAGGCCCGCCTCATCATCGTCTCCGCGTTCTTCAACCACTCCAGCTCCATGCTGGGGGCCACCGGCTCGGACAACACCGGCGTGCCGGTCATCAGCGAGGACATGGCGAAGGACTTCCTGGCTACCGCGCTGAAGGTCGCGGAGGAGGAAAAGGCCGACAACGTCGAGATCGTGGGCCGCTCCGGCGATCCGGTCAAGGCGCTGCTGGCGGCCGGCGAGGACTTCGACGTCGATCTCTTCGTCGTGGGCAACAAGGGCTTCAACTCCATGCGCGGCCGCGTCTTCGGCTCCGTGGCGAAGGATCTGACCCGCCGGGCACACGTCGATGTGCTTGTGGCAGATACCACTGACTAGCTCGCTGCACCAAAGCCCCGCCGGCTGGTTGTTACACTAGAATAGGGTAAATACCAGAAGAATATTTTGCGGACTAAGAGTCCACAGAAAGGTCACCATGAGCGATTACAACACCATTGTTGTCGGCACCGACGGCTCCAACTCCTCCCTGCTGGCAGTGGAGCGGGCGGCCAAGATTGCCGCTGCGTTCGACGCAACCCTCATCATCGGTTGCGCCTACTACGAGAACAAGGAAGAGGCCTCCAAGACTCTGCGTCAGGAGTCTGTGACCATCCTGGGTGATGACAAGGCCGAGGCTAACCTCGTGGCCGGCCGCGAGCACGCTGAGAAGTTCGGCGTCAAGGACGTCAAGACCGCCGTCCGCCCGGGCACCCCGGTCCAGGCCCTGATGTCGATTGTCAACGACAACAAGGCTGACCTGCTCATCGTCGGTAACCGTGGCATCAACTCCCTGACCGGCCGCCTGCTGGGCTCCGTCCCGGCCGACGTTGCCCGTCAGTCCGACTGCGACGTCATGATCGTTCACACCGTCGCCTAAGCTGCGGCTAGCCGCCGGAGATTAAAAGGCCCTCCCCGCTGCGTCCCTTGCGATGCGGTCGGGGAGGGCCTTTCGCGTGCCCGGGCCACGGGCGCCGGAGGAGGGCCTAGTGAGTGCGGTGCTTTTCGACGCGCTCGAAGGGGTTGCGGCGGTAGACCGCCAGGAGGCTGTGGCCGTTGTCGCCCTGGATGAGCGGGACGTCGCTGCGCGCGCTGTCGCCGGCCTCGGCGAGCGGGGCGGCGGTTCCGTGCGAGAGCACGTGCTCCTGCGGCGACAGGTTGCGGATGGCCACGCCGGCGATGCGCTCGGGGTGCTCGTTGACTATGTCACGGTAGGTCAGCGGATCGTGCTGGCCGTCGTCGCCGACCAAGACCCACTGGATGTGGGGGAAGTCGATAATCAAATTTCGGAGCTGGACCTTCTTGTGTTCCACGCCGTTGCGGAAGAGCCCGGTGGGGGTGGGACCCCAGTCGGTCAGCAGCATCGGGCCGCGCGGCAGGCGGTGCGCGCGGACGAAATTCATCAGGGTGTCGAAGGTGTTCCACGCCCCGGTCGAGAGGTAGAAGACGGGTGCGTTCGGGTGGGCATCGATAAGCTCCGAGTAGAACGCGTCCATGCCCGGCACGGGCTGGCGGCGGTTGGTGCGCTTGAACCAGGAATTCCAGGTTGCCAGTAGGGCGCGCGGCAGCCAGGTGACCATGATCGTGTCGTCGACGTCGCTGATGATGCCGACGCGGGTCTTCTCGTCGACGATGAGGACTTCCGCGGTCACCGGCTCGGCGCCCTCGGCGGCAATGGTTACCTCGTGCCACCCGGGAGGCAAGCCGTGGTCCTTGACGAGCACGTCGATATAGCCGTTGTCGTTGGTGGAGGCGTGCACGGTCTGATCCCCGGCGGTGACCGTGATATCGATGCCCGCGACCTGGATGGTGAAAAATTGGCGGTAGCCGCGCTCGGCCCAGTTGCGGGCCGGTTTCTCGGGGTTTTCCATCAGAACGCGGCCCAGCACGCGGACTCGGTCCGGGCTGCCGTAGCCCAGGTAGCCGGTCACCGTGGGGACCCAGCCCCGAGCGTCGGATCGCTTCACGCTCCAGCGGTTGATATGGCGCTCGCAAAGGCGGGCAAAATCAGATAAAGCCATAATGACCAATCTATCCTAAGCGGGCAGCTCGCCGTAGACCGTAAGCGTCTGGGTGGCCCGTGTCAGCGCCACGTAGAGGTTCTGCAGCCCCTGCGGGGAGGCCGCGACGATAGCCTGCGGGTCGACGATGACCACGTGGTCGAACTCCAGGCCCTTGATCTCCTCGACGTTGCTGGCATCAATCACCGCGCGCAGGCGTCCGTCCGCCGTGCTGCCGATGCCGGCTGCCGGCCGGTCTGCTTCCTCCTCCGGCAGGCAGTGGTAGGCCACCGGCTCGCCGGGGCGGATGGCGGTGGCGGGCTCGGCGTGCGGGTCGATGAGTGTAAGCAGCCGGTTGGCGACCTCGGCGATGGGCTCCGGCGTGCGGTAGTTGACGGTCAGGCGGTGGTGGCGGAAGCGGCCGCCGACGAAGGGCTCGAGCGTGTCCGCCCAGGCGTCGACGCCGGCCGGGGCGCTGGTCTGGGCGGTGTCGCCGACCAGGGTGACCCAGCGCGAGGGGCTGCGGCGGAAGACCATCCGCCACTCCATGGCGCTAAGCTCCTGGGCCTCGTCGACGACGACGTGACCGAAGGCCCACGTGTGGTCGGCACGAGCGCGCTCGGCGGTGGTGCGGTGGTCCTGGACCTGCTGGCGCCGCGCCAGGGTCTCGGCGTCGATGACGTCGTGCGCGGAGAGGATCTCCGCGTCGAACATGTCGTCGTCGTTGTCGGTGGACTCGGAACTGCTGAGGATGTCCAGGGCGTCCTCGGCTTCGGCGACCTGCTGCTTCCAGGCCTCGCGTTCGGCCTCCTCGACGGCGGCCGGGTCGGGCATGCCGATTAAGACGGCGAGCTCGTCGAGAAGCGCAGCATCGCTGGCCGTCCAGGCCGTACCGTCGGCGCGGTAGAGTGCCCCCTGGGTTTCCTCGTCGTAGGCCGCGGCCGCCCGGGCGATGAACTCCCGGGAGCACAGCAGCTCGGAAAGTACCTGCTGGGGGCTGAGTTCCGGCCAGTAGGCGTCGATGAGCTCGCGCACGGCGGGGGACTCGGACAGGTCGTCGTGGAGCTGGTCGACGTCGGCGCGCGAGAGCAGGTTCTCGCCACCCAGCGGGTCCGCGCCGATGCGCTCCGAAAGCGCCTGGGCCAGGGACTCGGTGAGGTGCTCGGCGAAGGCCAGGCGGGCATCGTTGTGCGGCTTGCGGGAGCGGCGCGCGCGGGTGCGGGCGGCCTTGACCATGGCCGGGGTGACCTCAAGCGGCAGCTGCTCGACGGTGATCTCCTGGGCTTCGCCCGGCACCTGCTGGTAGTCCTTGACGGCGTTGGCCAGGATCTCCGCCATGGCCTCGGAGCCCTTGATCTCCCGGGCGAGGAGATCCTCCGGGTGGTTGCCCGTCACGCCGGGGAAGAGGTCGCCGATGGTCGAGAGCACGGTGCCGGTCTCGCCCAGCTCGGGCAGCACCTGGGAAATATAGTCCAAAAACGTCGGGTTGGGGCCCACGATAAGCACGCCGGTCGAGGCGAGCCGCTCGCGGTAGGTGTAGAGCAGGTAGGCCACGCGGTGCAGCGCCACGGCGGTCTTGCCGGTGCCCGGGCCGCCCTCGACGACGAGGACGCCGCGGGTGGAATCACGGATGATCTCGTCCTGCTCGCGTTGGATGGTCTCCACGATGGAGGACATATGTCCCGTGCGCGCCTGCTGCAGGGCCTGGAAGAGCGCCGACTCGCTGGCCACGCCGGCGGTATCCGTGCCGGCGCCGTCGCCGGAGAGGAACTCGTCGGTGAGATCCGTGACCTCCCGCCCCCGCATCCGGATGGTGCGGCGCTGTTCGACGCCCTCCGGGTGGGCGGTGGTGGCCAGGTAGAACGGGCGGGCCATCGGGGCGCGCCAGTCCAACAGCAGGGTGCGGTAATCGTCGGCGCGGTCGTCCATGCCCATGCGCCCGATATAGCGCCGGTCGAGGCCCGCCTCGGTCGGGTTGTCCCCGTCCGCGTCGATGTCGATCCGGCCGAAGACCAAGCCCAGCTGCGCCAGGTTGAGCTTGTCGAGCTTGGCCTGCAGGCCGTGGTATTCGGTCTCGCGGCGCACCAGCGCGTCCGCGTCGGGGGTCTGGGGATCGACATCCGCCTGCACGCGGGCCAGGGATTCGTTGGCGCGGGCGACGGCGTCGTCGAGGCGATCGAACAAGCCATCCACGTAGGCCTGCTCGGCGGCTATCTCGGCCTGGTGGGCCGCGGCCTGCCGCGGGTCACGTTCACCGGTCATTTGGTGGGCTTTCTGTCTTGTGCACGGGTTTGCGGGGTGGGCAAAAGAACAACGGCCCAGCATACTCGCTGGGCCGTTGCGTGAGAAAAGTAGCTGGAAGGAGAAAGCTTAGAGCTTGCCCTCGAGCTTCTTCATGGCCTTGGCGATGGCCTTGTCAGCGCGCTTTTGCAGCTTGTCAGCGTTCTTGGAAGCCTTCTTGGCGGCGCGCTTGCCGTTCTTCTTGTCGGCGGCGGAGCGGGCCTTCTCGGCTTTCTCCTGGGCGCGGGACGCGGCCTTGACGGCACCCTTGCGGGCGGTCTCGGCGTTGTCCTGGGCGGCCTTCAGCCAGTCGTCCTTGTTGTCGGTGACGAAGTCCTTGGCGTCGTTGACGTAGCCCTTAGCGGTCTCCAGCAGATCCTTGCCGCTTTCCTGCCAGTCGTCCTTGTTGTCATCGATGTAGGCCTGGACCTTGTCGGAGGTCTCGTTGAACCAGTCGGAAGCGCGATCCGAGAAATCGGAGGCGCGCTCGGTCACGTCGTCGGCGAACTTCTGGGACTCCGACTTGGTCGGCAGCGCCTGCTGGATCTTCTTGTTGGTGCGCTCACCGGCCTTCTGGGCGCGCCAGCGCAGGGACGGCTTGCCGGCGGTGTCCTGGGTGGTGATAAACAGCGCACCCAGCAGGGCGGTGTTGGTCAGCAGGCCGTTGCGCTTGGAGGTCTTCTCCTCGGCGCTGTCGGCCTCCCAGAAGTTGTTGCGGGTCAACATCGTCGGCAGGGTAGCAGCGGCCAGCACAGCGGCCGAGGTACGCGGAGCCTTGCCCAGGGCGAGCAGGGAACCGGCGCCAACCTTGGCGCCGCCCAGGCCGCGGGCAACCAGTTCCGGGTCGTTCGGGACGTAACCGGCGTAGCTACCCGGCAGCGCCTTGCGCAGGGTCTGCAGGAAGGACTCCGTCTCCTCCACGTGATCGGAGGTGTTACGGAGAGTGTCCACACCGTCGAAAACGAAGACCGAAGCCAACATCGGGCGGGCAATCTTGCGAATCATGTCTGAAATGCTCCTTTAGTGAAAAAGACCAGTAAGTCTAACCTAGAAGTTCTAAGCCAGAAATTTAACCTAGGGGTTCAAGTTTACGCACTTTTTCCGCGGCTGTGGGCCAGCCGGGGGAGACTACCAGCGGCGGTCCCACCATTCGCCGAGGTGCGGGCGCTCCTCGTCGAGGGTGGTGGGCTTGCCGTGGCCCGGCCAGACGACCGTTTCGTCCGGATAGATATCAAATACGCGTTCGGTCAGATCCTTGTACAGGCGGACGAAGTCCCCCTCCGAGGTGGTCTTGCCGACGCCGCCGGGGAAGAGGGAATCACCCACGAAGAGGTTGGGCACCTCGTCCAGCTCGGTGACCAGCGCCGCCCCGCCCGGGGTGTGGCCGCGCAGGATGATGACGGGCAGCTCGTGCCCGGCGAAGTCGATGGTGTCGCCGTGGTTGAGCTCGACGTCGACGGGCGCGGGCAGGGCGGGCGAGTCCAGGAAGGACGCGTAGTGGGTGGCGCCGGTTTCCTTCAGGATTTCCGGCAGCGCGCGGACGTGGTCCCAGTGGCGGTGGGTGGTAAAGACCGCGGTGATGCTGACGCCAGCCTGGCGAGCCATGTCGAGGATGGCGGGGGCGTCGTCGGCGGCATCGACAAGCAAGCCCTCGTCGCCGCAGGCCAGCAGGTAGCAATTGTTGTCCATGTCGGAGACGGAAATATGGTGTAGCTTGAGCTCTTTAGTCATGTTGACCAGTCTACGGGTAAATTCAAGCGAAGAGACCCGCAGTGAATAATCTGCAGCAGATCCATTAAGGAAGGTAGGCAAACTGTGGCTGATCGCCTTGTCGTCCGCGGCGCCCGCGAGCACAACCTGCAAGGGGTAGATATCGACCTGCCCCGCGACAAAATGATTGTGTTCACCGGCCTGTCCGGCTCGGGCAAGTCCTCGCTGGCTTTCGACACCATTTTCGCAGAGGGCCAGCGCCGCTACGTGGAGTCACTGTCTTCCTATGCCCGTATGTTTCTGGGGCAGATGGACAAGCCGGACGTCGATTTCATCGACGGCCTGTCCCCGGCCGTGTCCATCGACCAGAAGTCGACCAACCACAACCCGCGCTCGACGGTCGGCACCATCACGGAGATCTACGACTACCTGCGCCTGCTGTTTTCGCGCGCGGGCACGGCGCACTGCCCGAAGTGCGACGCCGTCATCGAGCGGCAGACCCCGCAGCAGATTGTGGACACGGTCCTGGAGCACGAAGAAAAGCTGAAGTTCCAGGTGCTCGCCCCGGTGGTGCGCAAGCGCAAGGGCGAGTTCGTCGACCTCTTTGCCGACCTGGCCGCCCAGGGCTTTGCCCGCGTGCGCGTTGACGGCGAGGTCCACCAGTTGTCTAATCCGCCGAAGCTGAAGAAGCAGATCAAACACGACATCGAGGTGGTCGTCGACCGCCTGCAAGTCAAGGCCTCCCAGAAGCAGCGCCTGACGGATTCGGTGGAGACGGCCCTGCGCCTGGCCGAGGGCCTGGTGAGCATCGATTTCGTGGACCAGCCAGAACTCAACCACACCTATTCGGAGAAGGCCGCCTGCCCGAACGGGCACCCGCTGACCATCGAGGAATACGAGCCGCGCGCCTTCTCCTTCAACTCGCCGTTCGGCGCCTGCCCGGTCTGCGACGGCCTGGGCACCCGCCTCAAGGTCGACGAGGACCTGCTCATCCCGGACCCGGACGCCCCGGCTGTCGATGCCGTCCAGCCCTGGCACTCCAGCCCCAATAGCCGCTACTTCGTCAAGCTGGTCGAGGGCCTGGGCAAAGCGCTGGACTTCGATCCGCACGCCCCGCTGAGCTCGCTGACCGACGAGCAGCGCGATGCCTTGATCCACGGCACCGAGCAGGAAGTCCACGTCCGCTACAAGAACCGTTACGGCCGCCAGCGCAACTGGACCGCCCCCTTCGAGGGCGCGGTGGGCTTTATCGAGCGCAAGCTGGAGACCACCGACTCCGACTCGCAGAAGGACCGCCTGCTGCAGTACACGCGCCAGGTGCCGTGCCCGACCTGCCACGGCTCCCGCCTGAAGCCGGAAATCCTGGCCGTGCGCCTGGCCTCGGGCGCACACGGCGAGCAGTCCATCGCGGGGCTGACGGCCCTGTCCATCGAGGACGCCTCCGAGTTCCTGTCCACGCTGCAGCTGGGCCACCGCGAGGAGATCATCGCCGGCGCGGTGCTCAAGGAGATCCAGGCGCGCCTGCGCTTCCTGCTGGACGTCGGCCTGAACTACCTGACCTTGGACCGCGGTGCGTCCACGCTGTCCGGCGGCGAGGCCCAGCGCATCCGCCTGGCCACCCAGATAGGCTCCGGCCTGGCGGGCGTGCTCTACGTCCTAGACGAGCCGTCCATCGGCCTGCACCAGCGCGATAACCAGCGGCTCATCGCCACGCTGCAGCGGCTGCGGGATATCGGCAACACCCTGATCGTCGTCGAGCACGACGAGGACACCATCCGCCAGGCGGACTGGCTGGTGGATATCGGACCGCGCGCCGGCGAATACGGCGGCCACGTGGTCTACCAGGGCGAGCCGGACGGCATCGAAAGCTGCGAGGACTCCCTGACCGGGCAGTACCTGTCCGGGGCTAAGGTCCTGGCGGTGCCGGATCACCGCCGCGAGATCGACAAGCAGCGCGTGCTGAAGATCGTCGGCGCCCGGGAGAACAACCTCAAGGGCATCAACGTGACCATCCCGCTGGGCGTGCTGGTCTGCGTGACCGGCGTGTCCGGTTCGGGCAAGTCCACCGTGGTCAACCAGATCCTGGCCAAGACCCTGGCCAACGAGCTCAACCGCGCGCGCCAGGTGCCCGGCCGCGCCAAGCGCGTGGAGGGCATGGAGCACCTCGACAAGCTGGTGCAGGTTGACCAGAGCCCCATCGGGCGCACCCCGCGCTCGAACCCGGCGACCTACACGGGCGTGTTCGACAAGATCCGCAACCTGTTTGCCGAGACCCAGGAGGCCAAGGTGCGCGGCTACAAAGCCGGGCGCTTCTCCTTCAACGTCAAGGGCGGGCGCTGCGAGGCCTGCCACGGCGACGGCACCCTGAAGATCGAGATGAACTTCCTGCCGGACGTCTACGTGCCCTGCGAGGTTTGCAACGGCGCGCGCTACAACCGCGAGACGCTCGAGGTCCAGTACAAGGGCAAGAACATCGCCGAGGTGCTGAACATGCCGATCTCGGAGGCCGCCGAGTTCTTCGAGCCGATCACCTCCATCCACCGCTACCTGCACACGCTGGTAGAGGTGGGCCTGGGCTACGTGCGGCTGGGCCAGGCGGCGACGACCCTGTCCGGCGGCGAGGCCCAGCGCGTCAAACTGGCCTCGGAGCTGCAGAAGCGGACCAACGGCCGGACCGTCTACATCCTGGACGAGCCGACCACGGGCCTGCACTTCGAGGACATCCGCAAGCTGATGCTGGTCATCCAGGGCCTGGTGGACAAGGGCAACTCGGTCATCATCATCGAGCACAACCTGGACGTCATCAAGGCCGCCGACTGGCTAGTGGACATGGGCCCGGAGGGCGGCAACGGCGGCGGCACGGTCGTCGCGGAGGGTACTCCGGAGCAGGTCGCGGCCGTCGAAGGCTCCTATACCGGGCAGTTCCTCGCCGACGTTTTGACCCCGGCCGGCAAGTAGCCGAGTTGGCCGCGGAAAGGGGAGCGGGGCCGCGATTTGGTGGGCCGCGGGTGGCGTGCTAATGTTGTTGGCACTACCGCCCGTGGTACCTTCCATAAGGTTTCCGGGTCACAAGCGGAGATTCTCCCACCCCCAGCCGCCTAGAGCAGGCAACGGGTCAAAAGGTAACCGAGCCCCTCGGGGCGCGGTATCTAGGTGAGACCTCCCGGCTGTCAGTTTTGGCAGGCGGGTTTCTTTGTTTGTGGCGTTGGTAGGCGAATTAACTATTGACCCTTCTCACTTAGGAGACACACAATCAGCGCTGAAGCTCGCATCAATGAGCGAATCCGAGTACCCGAAGTTCGTCTGATCGGACCCGAGGGTGAACAGGTAGGAGTTGTCCGTACCGACGACGCCCGCAAGGTTGCGTACGAAGCCGATTTGGACTTGGTCGAGGTTGCCCCGAAGGCGAAGCCGCCGGTGGCCAAGATCATGGACTACGGCAAGTACAAGTACGAGCAGGCCCAGAAGGCTCGTGAGGCTCGCAAGAACCAGCAACAGACTGTGGTCAAGGAGCAGAAGTTCCGTCCTAAGATCGATGACCACGATTACGAGACCAAAAAGGGCAATGTTGTTCGCTTCCTCGAAAAGGGCTCCAAGGTCAAGGTGACCATCATGTTCCGCGGTCGCGAGCAGTCGCGTCCGGAACTCGGTTTCCGCCTGCTGGAGCGGCTGGCTGAGGACGTCGCGGAGGTCGGCGTCGTCGAGTCCCGCCCCAAGCAGGATGGCCGCAACATGACCATGGTCTTGGGCCCGGTTCGCAAGGGTAAGAAGTAGACCACACACTAGGGATTTAAGGACTTAATTCTCATGAAGCAGAAGACCCACAAGGGCACCGCCAAGCGTATTAAGGTGACCGGTTCCGGCAAGCTGCGCCGTGAGCAGGCTGGCCGTCGCCACCTGCTGGAGGGCAAGCCCTCCAAGCGCACCCGTCGTCTGAAGGGCACCGAGGCTGTCGCCCAGTCCGACGTCAAGCGCGTCAAGCGCCTGCTCGGCCGCTCCTAGTAGCGCCGAACCCACCCCACCTCAATACCGTCGAGAAAGATTTAAGGAAGTACTACCGTGGCACGAGTAAAGCGCTCTGTGAACGCCAAGAAGAAGCGTCGCGCGATTCTGAAGTCCGCTAAGGGCTACCGTGGCGCCCGTTCCCGCCGCTACCGCATTGCGAAGGAACAGTGGCTGCACTCCATGACTTACGCTTACCGCGATCGTCGCGCCCGTAAGTCCGAGTTCCGCAAGCTGTGGATCCAGCGCATCAACGCTGCAGCCCGCATGAACGACCTGACCTACAACCGTCTCATCCACGGCCTGCGCCTAGCTGAGATCGAGGTCGACCGCAAGATCCTGGCCGAGCTGGCCGTCAACGACTTCGACGCCTTCTCCGCGCTGTGCGACGCCGCCAAGGCCGCCCTGCCGGAGGACGTCAACGCCCCGAAGGCTGCCTAAGCCTTAACGGCTCTCGGAGTAGTTTCACTACTTCGCCTTCCACCCCGCGCCCGCCACTGTTTAACAGTGCGCCGGTCGCGGGGCTTTTTGGTATCTGGGCCTGCGGTCCCCGTGCGGGTGGGTGGTGGCCTGACTGCTAGATTGGCGGGTATGACACTGGACTTTTCCCAACCTCTAACCGAACGCACGCCCCGCGTGGCCAAAGCCACGAAGCTGCACCGCGCCGCGGCCCGCCGGAAGGCCGGCGCTTTCCTCATCGAGGGCGAGAACGCCGTCGATGCCGCCGTGTCCACCGGCGCAGCCACCGACGTCTTCGCCACCGAGCAGGCAGCGTCGCGTTTCTCGGAGATCCTTACCGCCGCTGGCTATATGGACGTCTACGTCCACCCCATTACGGACAAGGCCGCCAAGTCGCTGTCCGACACCGCGACGACCACCGGCCTGTTCGCCGTATGCCGCCCAGTGCTGTGGTCGGCCGGCAAGATCCTGGCGGGCAAGCCCTCGCTGGTTTCGGTGCCGGTGCTGACCAGCGAGCCGGGCAACGCCGGCACCCTGATTCGCACCTCGGACGCGATGGGCGCCGACGGGGTCATCTTCGCCGGCGAGACCGTCGATCCGCTGGGCTGCAAGGTGGCGCGGGCCTCGGCCGGCTCGCTGTTCCACGTGCCGGTGGCGCGCGAGACCAACGTCAAGGACGTGCTGGGCCAGCTGCGCTCCCACGACCTGCAGATCCTGGCCACCGCCGCCGATGGGGAAGCGGATCTCGCGGACGTGGATCTCTCGCAACCGACGGCCTGGCTCTTCGGCAACGAGGCCCACGGGCTGGGCCGGGACCTACTGGACCAGGCGGACCTGCGGGTGCGGATCCCGATTCGGGGCCGCGCCGAGTCCCTCAATCTCGCGACCGCCGCCAGTATCTGCCTCTACGAGTCCGCCAAAGCGCAGAGCTAGCCCGAACTAGCCCGAACTAGCCGGGGTTGACGCAGGGATAAAATTCCCGCCCCGGCGCCGGTGTGCACGGTAACAGCGGGTAACATAGCCTGCGTTAGTTTAAGCGTGAGAAGAAGGTTGAAGCTACGTGTCAGATACCCCCGAGATTGAATTGACAGAGGCGGCCCTGGCCGCGGCCGCAGACGAGGCCATCGCCGCGTTTGAGGGCGCCGAGGACCTAGCCGGGCTGGCGCAGGCGCATCGGGAGCACTTGGGCGAGCAGGGATATATCCCGCAGGCCCGCAAGTCCTTGGGATCGCTGCCGAAGGACCAGCGCAAGGACGCCGGGAAGGCTGTCAACATGGCGCGCGGCAAGGCCGAGAAGCGCTACGCGCAGCTGAAGAAGGAGCTCGAAGAGCGCGCCCGCCAGGAACAGCTGGTCGCGGAGACGGTGGACGTGACCATCCCGACTACCCGCGCCCAGACCGGTGCGCTGCACCCGATTACGGCGCTGTCCGAGCGGATCGCCGACATCTTTGTGGGCATGGGCTGGGAGATCGCCGACGGCCCCGAGGTCGAGGCCGAGTACTTCAACTTCGACGCGCTGAACTTTAAGCCGGATCACCCGGCCCGCACGCTGCAGGACACCTTCCACGTCTCCGTGGAAGGCTCCAAGCAGGTGCTGCGCACGCACACCTCGCCGGTGCAGGTACGCACCATGCTGGACCGCGACGTCCCGCTGTACATCGCCTGCCCGGGCCGCGTCTTCCGCACCGACGAGCTGGACGCCACCCACACCCCGGTCTTCCACCAGGTCGAGGGCCTGGCCGTCGACAAGGGCCTGACCATGGCCCACCTGCGCGGCACCCTTGACCACCTGGCCCAGGTGCTCTTCGGGCCGGAGACCAAGACCCGCATGCGCACCAACTACTTCCCGTTCACCGAGCCGTCGGCCGAGGTCGACGTTTGGTTCCCGAACAAGAAGGGCGGCGCCGGCTGGATCGAGTGGGGCGGCTGCGGCATGGTCAACCCGAACGTGCTGCGCGCCGTCGGGGTCGACCCGGCCGAATACACCGGCTTCGCCTTCGGCATGGGGCTGGAGCGCACCCTGCAGTTCCGCAACGGGCTGTCCGACATGCGCGACATGGTCGAGGGCGATGTCCGCTTCACCCTCCCGTTCGGAATCCAGGCCTAGGCCGCTACCCAGACTCTTAGAAAGGAAGAATTCACCACATGCTTATTTCGCAAGGCTGGGTAACCCGCGTGCTTGGCACCCAGAACCCGGACTGGTCGGTCAGCGCTGAGGAGCTCGACAGCGGCTTTGTGCGCGTCGGCTTCGAAACCGAGGGCTACGCCGCGCTGCCGGAGTCGACCGGCCCGCTGGTCATCGGCCGCGTCGAGGAGATTGAGGAGCTGACCGGCTTCAAGAAGCCGATCCGCTACTGCCAGGTCAACGTGGGCGAGGCCAACGGCACCGGCGAGCTGCAGGGCATCATCTGCGGCGCCCGCAACTTCCGCGAGGGCGACTACGTGGTCGTCGCGCTGCCCGGCTCCGAGCTGCCCGGCGGCTTCAAGATTGCCGCGCGCGAGACCTACGACCACATCTCCAACGGCATGCTGGCCTCGGCCGCCGAGCTGGGCTTCGGCGAGAAGGCCGACGGCATCATCACCCTCGGGGAGGACGCCGGCCCGGTCGGCCGCGACGCCCGCGAGATCATCGGCCTGGACGAGACCGTCTTCGACGTCAACATCACCCCGGACCGCGGCTACGCGCTGTCGGTGCGCGGCCTGGCCCGCGAGGTGGCCTCGGCCTTCGACGCCGACTACCGCGACCTGGCCGAGGACCCGGCCGCCGCGGGCATCGATACCGCCCACGTACCGGCGGCCGACGATGCCGCCGGCGCCCTGCCGGTCGACTTGCGGGAGGAGACCAAGGCCCAGCGCTTCGGCCTGCGCAAGGTCACCGGCATCGATCCGCACGCGCGCACGCCGTTCTGGCTGGAGCGCGAGCTCATGCTCTCCGGCCAGCGCAGCGTCAATCTGCCGACCGACGTCACCAACTACATCATGCTGCTGCTCGGCTCGCCGATGCACGCCTTCGACGCCAACCAGGTCTCCGGCGGGCTGGTCATCCGCAACGCCCAGGCAGGGGAGAGCTTCCAGACCCTGGATCACGTAGACCGCACTCTGGACGCCGAGGACGTCGTCATCTGCGACGACAACGGCATCCAGTCCCTGGCCGGCGTGATGGGCGGAACCACCTCGGAGATCTCGGACGATACCACCGACGTCATCTTCGAGGCCGCCATCTGGGATCCGATCACCGTGGCGCGGACCTCCCGCCGCCACAAGCTGTCCTCGGAGGCCTCCCGCCGCTTCGAGCGCGGCGTGGACCCTGCCTTGGTAGAGGTCGCCCTGGACTACGCCTGCGCACTGCTGCAGCAGCTGGCCGGCGGCACCATCGAGGCCGGGCGCACGCTCATCGGCGAGGTCGCGCAGCCGGCCGCCATCGAGCTGCCCGTGGATATGCCCGGCCGCTACGCCGGCGTCGACTACTCGCTCGAGACCGTCGTTAACCGCCTCCAGGAGGTCGGCTGTCAGGTCGAGAACGCGGACTCCGAGACCTTGTCGGTTACCCCGGCTACCTGGCGCACGGACATCGGCATGGACGTCGACCTCATCGAGGAAGTCCTGCGCCTAGAGGGCCTGGCCGAAATCCCGTCCGTCCTGCCGACCCCGCGCGGCGGCCGCGGCCTGACCCCGGCGCAGAAGCGCCGCCGGGCGATCGGCCACAGCCTGGCCTACTCCGGCTACGCGGAAATCATCCCGTCGCCGTTCGTGGCCAACGACACCTTCGACGTCTGGGGCCTGGCTGCCGACGATGCCCGCCGCCAGACCGTCGCCGTACAAAACCCGCTGGAGGCTGACAAGGCCCAGCTGTCGACGACCCTGCTGCCGAATATCCTGGAAGCGCTCAACCGCAACGTCTCCCGCGGCCAGGCCAACCTGCGCCTGTACGGCCTGCAGCAGGTCTCCTTCCGCCGCGCGGACGTCACGCCAATGCCCTCTGTCGAGTCCCGTCCGGACGACGAGACCCTGGCCGAGCTGCTGGGTACCCTGCCGGAGCAGCCGCTGCACGTAGCCACCGTCTCCGCCGGCTTCGCGGACAACCCGGGCCCGTGGGGCGAGGGCCGCGCCTACACCTACGCGGACGCCATCGAGTCGGCGCGCATCGTCGCGCGGGCGGCCGGCGTGGAGCTGGACGTGGAAGCCGCTAGCGAGCTGCCGTGGCACCCGGGCCGCTGCGCCGCGCTGAAGGTGGGCGAGAAGGTCGTCGGCTACGCCGGCGAGCTGCACCCGCAGGTGCTGGAGAAGCTGGGCGCGCCGGAGCGCACCTGCGCCATGGAGCTGGATGTTACGGCCCTGCCGCTGGACGAGCGCTTCCCGGCGCCGGTGCTCTCGGCCTTCCCGGCCCTGCACCAGGACATCGCTCTGACCGTCGCCGAGGACGTGCCGGCCGAAAAGGTCCGCCGCGTCATCGCGCAGGGCGCGGGCGATCTGCTCGAGTCCGTGGAGCTCTTCGACGTCTTCCGCGGTGAGCAGCTGGGCGAGAACCAGAAGTCGCTCGCGTTCAAGCTGCTCTTCCGCGCCCCGGACCGCACGCTGACCGACGAGGAGGTCAACGCGCACCGCGAGGCCGCCGCCGCTTTGGCCGAGCAGGAGCTGGGAGCGAAGATCCGCGCCTAGTTCCCGCCCGCACCTACCCCCGCCGCACCCAGCGGCGGGGGTTTATGCATTTTCGGGGGTAGTAAAAACGCTAGAAAACGGAGAAAACAGCGAAAGATTCGTGAATAACTTACATTCGAGTGCATATTCATCTATGCTCTTCGCTATGAGTATTCACGTCGCACTAGCTGGCGCCACCGGGTACGCCGGTGGCGAAATCCTCCGCCTCCTGCTGTCACACCCCGCGTACCGCCGTGGCGACCTGACCATCGGGTCGCTGTGCGCGCATTCCCAGGCCGGGGCTCCCGTGGCCGAGGCCCTCCCGCACCTGGCCGAGCTGGCCGACCGCACGCTGGAGGACACGACCGTCGAGACACTGGCCGGCCACGACGTCGTCTTCCTGGCCCTGCCGCACGGGCACTCGGCCGCCCTGGCCCAGCAGCTGCCCGAGGACGTCCTGGTCATCGACTGCGCCGCCGACTTCCGGCTGAAAAGCCCGGACGCGTGGGCGGACTACTACGGCACCGATCACGCCGGCTCCTGGCCCTACGGCTTGCCGGAGCTGCCCGGCCACCGGGAGGAAATTTCCGCCGCGCGCCTCGTGGCCGTGCCGGGCTGCTTCCCGACGGCCGTGACCCTGGCGGCCTTCCCGGCCCTGCAGGGCGGCATCGTGGAGCCGAGCTTCGACGTCGTCGCCGTGACGGGGCTTTCGGGTGCGGGCAAGAAGGCCGCGGTAGCCTTCAGCGGCTCCGAGACCATCGGCAACGTCAAGGCCTACAGCCCGGGCGGCACCCACCGGCACACCCCGGAGATGGTCCAGAACCTTTCCGAGCTGGTCCCTGGCGTCACCGTCAGTTTCACCCCGGTGCTCGTACCCATGACGCGGGGAATCCTGGCCACGGTCTCCGCCCCGCTAGCCGCCGATGTTCCCCAGGACGCGGCCGCCGTAGCGGACGCCGCCCGGCGCGCTTACGTCGCGGCCTACGCGGACGAGGCCTTCTGCCAGCTCTTGTCCGAGGGCGTCCAGCCGCAGGTCAAGCACGTCGTCGGATCGAATTTCGCCCAGATCCAGGTCCACGTCGACGCGGGGGCGCGCCGCCTGATTATGACCTGCGCTATCGACAACCTGACCAAGGGTACGGCCGGGGCAGCGGTACAGTGCCTCAACCTCGCCCTGGGCTGGGAGGAAACCGCCGGACTGACCGGCACCTCCGTCCTGCCCTAGAGCGGGACCAACATTCCCGCCACTAACCCTCGCCCCATCTTTCAAGCACCTTTTAGGAGAACCCCCATGCAGACTCACACCCCAGGACCTGACGCCGCCCCGGAAGAACTAGGCGTCGTGACCCCGGCCGGGTTTAGCGCTTATGCCGCGACCGCCGGCCTTAAGCCCTCCGGCAACCCCGATATGGCGCTGGTCGTCAACGAGGGCCCGTCCAGCGCGGCCGCCGCGGTCTTTACCCAGAACCAGGTCGTGGCAGCACCCGTCAAATACAGCCGGAAGGCCGTCGCTGACGGCAGCGTACGCGCCGTGGTGATCAACTCCGGCAACGCGAACGCCTGCAACGGCGCCCAAGGCGACCAGGACGCCGAGACCATGGCCCAGGCCACGGCGCAGGCCCTGGGGGTGGCGCCGCAGGAGGTCGTGGTGTGCTCGACCGGCATCATCGGCGAGCCGATGGATATGCCGGTGGTTGCCGGTGGCATCGACAAGCTGGGCGCTCAGGCAGCCCAGGGCGCGGGCGCGACGGCTAAGGCCGCGGGGCAGGCCGCGCAGGCCATTATGACGACCGACACGGTGCCTAAGCAGGCCTCGGCGCGGCGCGAGGGCTGGTCCGTGGGTGCTATAGGCAAGGGCGTGGGCATGCTGGCGCCCTCGCTGGCGACGATGCTCGCCGTTATCACCACGGACGCCGACGTCACCTCCGAGCAGCTTAAGACCGCGCTGGAAGCGGCGATGCCGAAGACCTTCAACACCCTGGACATCGACGGTTCGACCTCCACCAACGACACGGTGGTGGCCCTGGCCTCGGGCCGGGCGGGCATTACCCCCGACCAGGCAGAGCTCAACGCCGCCATCCACGAGGTCTGCGCCGCGATCGCCGCGCAGATGCAGTCCGATGCCGAGGGCGTGACCAAGCGCGTGCAGATCACGGTCACCGGTGCCCAGGACGATGCCGCCGCTCTGGTAGCCGCGCGCACCCTGGGCCGGGACAACCTCTTCAAGTGCGCGATGTTCGGCTCCGATCCGAACTGGGGCCGGGTGCTGGCCGCCGTCGGCATGGCGCCGGTGGCGATGGACCCGGACGGCATAGCCGTGCGCTTCAACGGCCATGCGGTCTGTGAGAACACCACCGGCACGCCGACCGCCCGCGAAGTGGACCTCAGCGGCACCGATATCGACGTCGAGGTCGACCTGGGCACGGGCGGCGCGGGGCAGGCGACGGTGCGGACGACGGACCTGTCGCACGCCTACGTCGAAATCAACTCCGCCTACAGCTCCTAGGTGCAGCGGCTTCGGATAAGCAGGAACAAGGACTAGGGGAGAAAGAAGAGCAATGAACAATCCCACTACGGACCGGCTCAGCGACGGGCAGCGGGCCCAGATCCTGGCGGAGGCGCTGCCGTGGCTGAAACACTTCCGCGACAAGATCGTCGTGGTCAAATACGGCGGCAACGCCATGGTCGACGATGCGCTCAAGGAGGCCTTCGCCGCCGACATGGTCTTCCTGCGCACTGTGGGCGCCAAGCCCGTGGTCGTCCACGGCGGCGGCCCGCAGATCAACGCGATGCTAGAACGCGTCGGCCTGCACGGCGAATTCCGGGGCGGCTTCCGGGTTACCACCCCGGAGGTCATGGAGGTAGTGCGGATGGTGCTCTTCGGCCAAGTCGGCCGGGAGCTGGTCAACCTCATTAACTCCCACGGGCCCTACGCGGTGGGCACGTCGGGGGAGGACGCCGGGTTGTTCCGGGCCCGTCGCCGCGAGGTCACCATCGACGGCAAGGGCTGCGACGTCGGCCTGGTCGGCGAAATCACCGAGGTCAACCCCGCGGCCGTGCGCGACATCATCGATGCCGGCCGCATCCCGGTGGTCTCGACCATCGCCCCTGGCGATAGCGGGGAGGTCTACAACATCAACGCCGACATCGCCGCCGGCGAGCTGGCTGTCGGGCTGGGCGCGGAGCGCCTTATTATGCTGACCAACGTCGAGGGCCTCTACACGGACTACCCGGACCCGGACTCGCTGGTCTCGAAGCTCGAGGCCAGCCAGCTCCGCGAGCTGCTGCCGCACCTGGACTCCGGGATGATCCCCAAGATGGAAGCCTGCCTCAAGGCGGTGGAAGGCGGGGTGAAGGCCGCGCACGTCATCGACGGCCGCCAGGCCCACACCGTGCTCTTGGAGCTGATGACCATGGGCGGCATCGGAACGATGGTGCTGCCCGACGATTACCAAATCAACAATTACCCGGCCGGAACGGTCTTTAGGAAGGACGACGCGAAATGAGCACCACTCCGCAGTGGAATGACGTCATGATGAACAACTACGGGACCCCGCCGCTGACCCTACGCAGCGGGTCGGGCGCCTGGGTGACCGACGACGCCGGGAAGGACTACCTGGATCTGGTGGCGGGCATCGCCGTCAACGCGCTGGGGCACGCCCATCCGGACATCGTCGCCGCGGTGAGCGAGCAGGTTGCCCGCCTAGGCCACGTGTCCAACCTGTGCGCCTCCGAGCCGACGCTCCAGGTGGCGGCCGCCCTGCGGGACAAGGTGGGCGATTCCAGCGCCCGGGTCTTCTTCTGTAACTCCGGCGCGGAGGCCAACGAGGCCGCCTTCAAGCTCGCGCGCCTGACCGGGCGCCGGCGGATCCTGGCCGCCCACGGTGGCTTCCACGGCCGCACCATGGGCTCGCTGGCGCTGACGGGCCAGCCGGACAAGCAGCGCGCCTTCCGCCCGCTGCCCGGCGGGGTGGAGTTTTTCACCTACAACGACATCGACTACCTGCGCACCCTGGTTGAGCAGGACCCGGCCGATACGGCCGCCATCATCCTGGAGCCCATCCAGGGCGAGGTCGGCGTGGTCCCGGCCACGCCGGAATTCCTGCGCGCCGCCCGCGCGCTCTGCGACGAGCACGGCATCCTGCTGGTTATCGACGAGGTGCAGACCGGCATCGGCCGCACGGGCTCGTTCTTCTGCCACCAGCAGGCGGGCATCCAACCCGACGTCATCACCCTGGCCAAGGGGCTGGGCGGCGGCCTGCCGATGGGCGCGACGATTGCCCGCGGCAAGGCGGCCGAGCTGTTCACGCCCGGCTCCCACGGCACGACCTTCGGCGGCAACCCCGTGGTCGCGGCCGCGGCCCAGGTGGTCATCGACCACGTCGACGAGGCCTTCTGCCAGCGGGTCCAGGACGCCGGAGCCGCCCTGCGCGAGGGCCTTTCCGCCCTGGAGCAGGTGGACTACGTCCGCGGCCAGGGCCTCTTGCTGGGCGTCGTGCTCAACCAGCCGCTGGCGAAGAAGGCCGTGCAGGCCGGTTACGACCACGGCCTGCTGCTCAACGCCCCCAACGAGTACGTGCTGCGACTGTGCCCGCCGCTGGTCCTGACCGACGCGGACATCGACTTCGCGGTCAAGCACATCGCCGCTATCCTGGGCGAGCTCAGCAAGTAGCGGCAACATCCGCGAGCCCATCCCTGCGGATTATGCACCAACCGCTATAAAATAAGATTCGTAGATACATCGAAAGGACAACGAACGATATGACTTCCGCCCCCAAGCTTCGGCACTTCCTTGCCGACGACGACCTGAGCCCCCAGGAGCAGGCCGAGGTGTTGAACCTGGCGCTGGAGATGAAAAAGGACCCGTACGGCTACCGGCCCCTCGAGGGCCCGCAGACCGTCGCGGTGCTATTCGATAAGACCTCGACGCGCACGCGCTTTTCCTTCGGCGCCGGCGTGCCGCAGTTGGGCGGCCACGCGGTGGTCTCGGACACCTCGGAGACCCAGATCGGCAAGGGGGAGTCCATCCAGGACACCGCCGCGGTGATGTCGCGGTTCGTCTCCGCCATCGTCTGGCGCACCTTCGCCCACCAGAACCTGGTGGACATGGTGGAAACCGCCACGGTCCCGGTGATTAACGCCCTCTCGGACGACCTGCACCCGTGCCAGATCCTGGCCGACTTGCTCACCTGCGCCGAGAACTTCGGTGGGGTAGAAAATCTCCGCGGGAAGAAGGCTGTCTACTACGGCGACGGCGCCAACAACATGGCCAACTCCTACCTGCTGGGCTTTGCCACGGCCGGCATGGACATCACCATCTGCTCGCCGGCACAGTTCCAGCCGGAGCAGCGCTTCGTTGACCGGGCGCGCGCTCGGGCGGAGGCCACCGGTGCTAACGTCGTTGTCAGCGATGACGTTGCGGCCGGGGCCGGCGCCGACGTGGTGATCACGGATACGTGGGTCTCCATGGGGCAGGAGGGCGACGGCAAGGACCGCCGCACCCCGTTCCTGCCGTATCAGGTCAATGACGACGTCATGGCGGCCGCGGCCGACGACGCCATCTTCCTGCACTGCCTGCCGGCCTACCGCGGCAACGAGGTCACCGCCGAGGTGATCGACGGGCCGGCGTCCCGCGTCATCGGCGAGGCCGAAAACCGAATGCACGCCCAGAAGGCGCTGCTGACGTGGTTGTTGGAACGAAAGGACAGCTAGATACATGACCGTGCCGAGTACCCGGAACGCGCGTCAGGCCAAAATCCTGGAAATCCTGGGCAAGACCCGGGTGACCAGCCAGGTGCAACTTTCCGATCTGTTGCTGGACGAGGGAATCGATATCACCCAGGCGACGCTGTCGCGGGACCTGGACGAGCTGGGCGCTAAGAAGGTCAAGCGCGACGGCGGGCGTTCCTTCTACAAGGTCGGCGGGGAGCACGAGGACTTCGATGACCAGGTCAACGGGCCCCGGGAGAAGCTGCGCCGCATGGTCGACGAGCTGGTGGTCTCCCACGACCACTCCGGCAACATCGCCATGCTGCGCACCCCGGCGGGTGCGGCCCAGTACCTGGCCAGCTTCATCGACCGCGTGGGCCTGCCGGACGTCGTCGGGTGCATCGCTGGCGACGACACGGTCTTCGTCCTGGCGCGCGAACCGCTAGCCGGCAAGGAGCTGGGGGAGCGGCTGACCGGGCGCAGCTCCACGAGCGAGTAGACCTGGCAGACTAGGGCCAGGGGTGAGGCGCGGGGTGGCGGAGTTTGTTCCCCGCGCTCCCGGTGGATAATATTTATCCAGATGAATTAATTGCAGACAACCGTGCTCAAGAAGGAGAAGATTCGCAATGAGTGCACGCGTAGTGCTGGCCTATTCCGGCGGCCTGGACACCTCGGTGGCCATCCCGTACCTGGCCAAGATGACCGGCGGCGACGTCGTCGCGGTGTCCCTGGATCTCGGCCAGGGTGGGGAAGACATGGAGTCGGTCCGCCAGCGCGCCCTGGACTGCGGCGCCGTCGAGTCCATCGTCATCGACGCCAAGGACGAGTTCGCTGAGGAGTACTGCCTGCCGACCATCCAGGCCAACGGCATGTACATGAAGCAGTACCCGCTGGTTTCTGCTATCTCTCGCCCGCTCATCGTCAAGCACCTGGTCGAGGCCGCCCAGGAGCACGGTGGCACCCACGTCTCCCACGGTTGCACCGGCAAGGGCAACGACCAGGTGCGCTTCGAGGTCTCCTTCCGCGCCCTGGATCCGTCCCTGGAGATCATCGCCCCGGCTCGTGACTACGCCTGGACCCGCGATAAGGCCATCGCCTTCGCCGAGGAAATCGATCTGCCGATTGAGCAGTCCGCCTCCTCGCCGTTCTCCATCGACCAGAACGTCTGGGGTCGCGCCGTCGAGACCGGCTTCCTCGAGGATCTGTGGAACCCGCCGACAAAGGACCTCTACGCCTACACCGAGGATCCGGGCCTGGGCAACGCCCCCGACGAGGTCGTTATCTCCTTCGAGAAGGGCAAGCCGGTGGCCATCGACGGCCAGCCGGTGACCGTCCTGCAGGCCATCGAGCAGATGAACCAGCGCGCCGGCGCCCAGGGCATCGGCCGCCTGGACATGGTCGAGGACCGCCTGGTGGGCATCAAGTCCCGCGAGGTCTACGAGGCCCCGGGCGCTATCGCGCTGATCAAGGCGCACGAGGCGCTGGAGGACGTGGCCGTCGAGCGCGAACTGGCTCGCTACAAGCGGCTTACCGATGCCCGCTGGTCCGAGGAGGTCTACGACGGCCTCTGGTTCTCCCCGCTGAAGAAGGCGCTGGACCAGTTCATCCAGTCCTCCCAGGAGAACGTCACCGGCGACATCCGCATGGTCATGCACGCCGGTTCCATCGTGGTCAACGGCCGTCGCTCGGGCCAGTCCCTGTACGACTTCGACCTGGCCACCTACGACACCGGCGACGCCTTCGACCAGACCGCGGCTAAGGGCTTCGTGCAGCTGCACGGCCTGTCCACGCAGATCTCCAACCAGCGCGACCGGGACGGCGGCTTCCGCACGGGGGCGAAGTAGATGCAGCCGCACAAGACGAACGAGGGCGCCCTCTGGGGCGGCCGGTTCTCCGGCGGTCCCTCTGAGGCGATGTTTGCCCTCAGCGTGTCCACCCACTTCGACTGGGTCCTGGCGCCCTACGACGTGCTGGCCTCCCAGGCCCACGCCCGCGTCCTGCACAAGGCCGGCCTGCTCAGCGATGCCGACTTCGAGACCATGATTGCTGGTCTCCAGCAGCTAGGTAAGGACGTCGCCTCCGGCGAGTTCACGCCGAACGCCCACGACGAGGACGTCCACGGCGCCATGGAGCGCGGGCTCATCGAGCGCGTTGGCCCCGAGGTGGGCGGCCGGCTGCGCGCGGGCCGCTCCCGCAACGACCAGGTTGCGACCCTGTTCCGCATGTGGGTCCGCGACGCCATCCGCGACATCACGGCGCAGATCACCGAGCTGATCGACGCGCTGGTCGAGCAGGCGGGCGCGCACCCGGAGGCCATCATGCCGGGCAAGACGCACTCGCAGGCCGCCCAGCCCATCCTGCTGGCGCACGAGCTGCTGGCCCACGCTCAGCCGCTGCTGCGCGATATCGAGCGCTTCCAGGACCTGGACAAGCGACTGGCTATCTCGCCTTACGGCTCCGGTGCCCTGGCGGGCTCCTCGCTGGCGCTGGACCCGGAGGCCATCGCCGAGAAACTCGGTTTCGACGCCGCGGCGGAGAACTCCCTGGACGCTACCGCCTCGCGCGACTTTGCCGCGGAGACCGCCTACGTTCTCACGCAGACGGCCATCGACATGTCGCGCCTGGCCGAGGAGATCATCTACTGGTGCACGCCGGAATACGGCTACGTCAGCCTGGATGACGCCTGGTCGACGGGCTCGTCGATTATGCCGCAGAAGAAGAACCCGGACGTTCCGGAGCTGACCCGCGGCAAGACCGGCCGTCTCATCGGTAACCTGACGGGCCTGCTGGCCACGCTCAAGGCGCAGCCGCTGGCCTACAACCGGGACCTGCAGGAGGATAAGGAGCCGATCGTGGACTCGGTCGCCCAGCTCAACCTGCTGCTGCCGGCGATGACGGGCCTGGTCAGCACCCTGGTCTTCCACGAGGACCGGATGCGCGAGCTGGCCCCGCGCGGGTTTACGCTCGCCACCGACCTGGCCGAGTGGATGGTGCGCCAGGGCGTGCCCTTCCGCCAGGCGCACGAGGCCTCCGGCGAGTGCGTGCGGATCGCCGAGGAACGCGGCGTCGATCTCATCGATCTCACCGACGCGGAGTTGGCGGGGGTCCACGAGGCGCTCACCCCGGAGGTGCGCGAGGTGCTGACCATCGACGGCGCGGTTGCCTCCCGCTCTACCAAGGGCGGCACCGCGGGTGTGCGCGTGGCGGAGCAACGCGAGCTGGTCGCCCAGCGCAATTCTCAGGCGAAGACCTGGGCGGAGACTCCGGTGATTCCCGGCGCCCAGAAATAGCACCGGCTAGCTGGCATAGCCACCATTAACGAACCGGCGCGGTTTCGTTGCCTCCTGTGGTGAGGCGACAAGGCCGCGCCGGTTTTTGCATCGGTGGGGCAGGGCTACCTCTTTCGGGGCTAGTGGTTCTCACCGTACGGCGTTCTGTTTTCTGTGGTGGTGGGGGTGTCTCCGGGGACAGTCTGAAAAACGAGACTAGCGAAGGTGCTGCCAGTCACACATCTTTGAAGTGTGTACTACAGTTCACTCAAGCGGATGTGATCCGTGCTACTTAATCGTGGACAGATTTAGAAAGCCAACCTATGACAACCAATCCAACGGGCTCCGAGTCAGCCCCCCACGAGGCAGAACGCAACGTCTACGCCTCCGAGGACCATGGCTTGCAACAGGGGATGGGCAACCGCCAGCTCCAGATGATTGCCATTGGCTCCGCTATCGGCACCGGCCTCCTTCTGGGCACCGGTGCGCGCCTCGAACAAGCCGGCCCCTCCTTGGCCGTGCTCTACCTCGTTTGCGGTATGTTCGGCTACGTCATCCTGCGCTCGCTCGGCGAGCTCATCGTCTACCGCCCGAGCTCCGGCTCGTTCGTGTCTTATGCCCGTGAGTTCTACGGCGAGAAGACGGCGTTCGTGACCGGCTGGCTCTACTGGGGCAACTGGGCCATGACGCTGGTGGCCGACGCCACGGCCGTGGCCCTCTACATCAAGTGGTTCTCCCAGTACACCCACTGGATCGAAGACATCCCGCAGTGGGTGCTGGCCCTGCTGGTCATCGGCGGCATCCTGCTGTTCAACATGATGTCGGTCAAGATTTTCGGCGAGCTGGAGTACTGGTTCTCCATGATCAAGGTCGTCGCCCTGCTCATCTTCATGCTGGTGGCCATCGGCGTGGTCATCTTCGGCCACCCGAGCGGCGACCCGACCGGGTTTAGCCTGATTTCTGACGCCGGCGGCTGGCTGCCGAACGGCTTCATCTCGGCCGTCATCGTCATCCAGGGCGTGGTCTTCGCCTACGCCGGCATCGAGCTGGTCGGTACCACCAGTGGTGAGACTAAGGACGTCGAGAAGCATATCCCGCGGGCGGTCAACAACGTCCTGTTCCGCATCCTGGTCTTCTACTTCGGCTCCGTGCTGCTGCTGACCCTGGTCCTGCCGTACACCGAGTACATCGCGAACGTCTCGCCGTTCGTGACCTTCTTCGAGTCCCTGGGTATCGCGGCCGCGGCCCCGATCTTCCAGCTGGTGGTCATCACCGCGGCGATCTCCTCGCTGAACGCCGGTCTGTACTCGACCGGGCGCATCATGTACAACATGTCGACCGCTGGCTCCGGTCCGAAGTTCGGTGCCCGGATGTCTAAGTCGGGCGTGCCCTACGGCGGCATCGTTATGGCGGCCTTCGTGGGCCTGGCGGGCGTGTTCCTGAACTTCATTGTTCCGGAGGCGGCCTTCGAAATCGTGCTGAACCTGGCGGCGCTGGGCACGCTGGCATCGTGGGCAGCTATCGCCCTGGCGCACCTGAAGTTCGTGCGGCTGTCTAAGAGCGGGCGCTACACGCGGCCGGAGTATCGCTCGCCCTTCGGCGCGGTCGGGGACTGGGCCACCCTGGTCTTCATCGCCGTGGTCATCGTCCTGATGGCCTTCGACTACCCAATCGGCACTTACGCGCTGGGCGCCTCCATCCTGCTCATCCCGGTCTTCATGGTGATGTGGTTCGCCTGGCGCGACCGCATCCGGGCCATTGCCGATGAGCGCCGCGCCAAGCACCTGCCGACCTCTAGCTTCCCGGCTGCCCCGCAGTCGGACCTGCACCCGCGCGATCGAAAGTAAGTAAGATCTCTAACGGCTATGGCTGAGCGCTGGGATACACCCCGGCGCTTGGGGAAGCGACATCGTTAGTAAAAGGAAGGAAGATTAAGAAACTATGGTCAAATTCGTCGACGTTGAGAACATGGCGCGCTGGATCCAGCGCGACGGCGTAGAAAACATCATTACCGGCATGGTCGAGTACTTGGAGAGCGATTACCGCCGTTGGGAGCGCTTCGACAAGATCCCGCGCGTGGCCTCCCACACCCCGTTCGGCGTCATCGAGCTCATGCCGACCTCCGACGGCGAGGAGTACGCCTTCAAGTTCGTCAACGGCCACCCGTCCAACCCGGCCCGCGGCTTCCAGACCGTGACCGCCTTCGGCGTGCTTGCCGACGTGGACAACGGTTACCCGACCTTCGAGGCCGAGATGACCCTGCTGACCGCCCTGCGCACGGCCGCGACCTCCGCGATGGTGGCCAAGTACCTGGCCCGCAAGGATTCCAAGCGCATGGCCATGGTGGGCGCCGGTTCGCAGTCCGAATTCCAGGCGCTGGGCTTCCGCGGCGTACTGGGCATCGAGGACATCACCATCTACGACATCGACCCGGATGCCGTCGAGAAGTTCAAGCGCAACCTGGAGCCGCTGGGCTTCAACATCACCGCCTGCAACAGCGTCGACGAGGCCGTGCTGGGCGCTGACATTATCACCACCTGCACCGCGGACAAGGCTCAGAACCAGATTCTGGCCGAGCGCCACGTCGCCCCAGGCGTGCACCTCAACGCCGTCGGCGGCGACTGCCCGGGCAAGACCGAGCTGGAGGCCTCCATCCTGGACAAGTCCAAGGTCTTCGTCGAGTTCCCGGAGCAGACCCGCATCGAGGGCGAAATCCAGCAGATGCCGGAGGACTTCCCCGTCACGGAGTTCTACCAGGTCCTGACGGGCCAGGCGACCGGCCGCGACGACGACGAGCAGATCACGCTCTTCGACGACGTGGGATTCGCCATCAACGACTTCTCCGCGCTGCGCTACGTCCGCGACGCGGTCAAGGGCACCGAGCTGGAGACCGACATCGACATCATCGCCAACCCGGACGATCCGAAGGATCTGTTCTCCCTCGTGGCGAACGTTCCCTCCCTGATCTAGCCCACAGCGCACGCGGCTAAACCACGTGCGCAATTGCCTTCGCCCCGCCTCCCCGCGGCCTCGTACCGATGGGGAAGCGGGGCTTTGTCGCGTCCGAAGCCTCCACCGGCGACCGCAGCGGAGGACTCGCCGCCGGAAAGGGCGGGGCCAAGGCCGCAGGGTGGAAGCGCAACGGGTACGATGAGGGCCATGAGTTGTGACCCCGCCCTCCTAGACATTTTGGTTTGTCCGCAGGACAAAGGCCCGCTGGAGTATATCGAGGACCAGCAGGTCCTAGTAAACAAGCGCTTGGGGATCGCCTATCCCATCGAAGACGGCATCCCGGTCATGCTGGCCGACGAGGCCAAGAAATGGCCGGCCTAGGCCCAGTTCCAGGGGCGCCCCGAAACCAAAACTAAGAAGAGATCTACTAGAAGGACGACGATTTTCATGAATATCATCGATGAGTTGCAATGGCGCGGGCTGATCAACCAGTCCACGGATCTTGAGGCCCTGCGCGAGGCCTGCGAGCAGCCCATCACCCTGTACTGCGGCTTCGACCCGACCGGTGACTCCCTGCACGCCGGCCACTTGGTCCCGATGATCATGCTGCGCCGCTTCCAGGAAGCCGGCCACCACCCGCTAGCTCTGGCTGGTGGCGCTACCGGCTTCATCGGCGATCCGCGCGACGTCGGGGAGCGTTCCATGCTCTCCGAGGACGTTATCGAGAAGAACCTCGAAGCAATTAAGGGCCAGCTGCGTCGTTTCGTCGACTTCGACGGCGAGAACGCCGCAACCCTGGTCAACAACGCTGACTGGACGATGAACATGTCCGTCATCGACTTCCTCCGCGACGTGGGCAAGAACTTCTCGCTGAACACGATGCTGGATCGCGACACCGTCAAGCGCCGCCTGGAGGCCGACGGCATTTCCTACACCGAGTTCTCCTACATGCTGCTGCAGTCCAACGACTACGTGCAGCTGCGCCGCAACTACGACTGCGTTCTGCAGATTGGCGGCGGCGACCAGTGGGGCAACATCGTTTCCGGTGTGGACCTGAACCGCCGCGTCGACGGCGCCAAGGTGCACGGCCTGACCGTGCCGCTGGTCACCGATGCCAGCGGTCAGAAGTTCGGCAAGTCCACCGGTGGCGGCAAGCTCTGGCTAGACGCGGAGAAGACCTCCCCGTACTCCTGGTACCAGTACTTCCTGAACGCTGGAGACTCCGTGGTTATCGACTACCTGCGCTGGTTCACCTTCCTGACCCAGGACGAGATCGCCGAGTACCAGGAGAAGGTAGAGACCGAGCCGTACAAGCGTGAGGCTCAGCGCCGGTTGGCCCAGGAAATGACCGACCTGGTCCACGGAAAGGAAGCCACGAAGTCCGTCGAGCTCGCTGCCCAGGCGCTGTTCGGCAAGGCCAGCCTGACGGACCTGGACGAGGAGACCCTGTGCGGCGCGCTGTCCGAGACCGAGGTCGCCGAGATCGAGGCGGGCCAGCCCCGAACCATCGTGGATCTTCTGGTCGCCAGCGGCCTGGCTGATTCGAAGGGCGCGGCCCGCCGCACCATTAAGGAAGGCGGCGCCTACGTCAACAACGAGCGAGTCGAAGACTCGGAGTGGGAGCCGTCCGACAGCGACCTGCTGCACGGGGCATGGTTGGTTCTGCGCCGCGGCAAGAAGAACTTCGCCGGCGCCAAGTTCGTCTAAAACCCGCCGAAGGCAGTAACCGGCAGCGCCAAAAGTTAACCCGTCACCACCTGGTGGCGGGTTTTTATTGTCTAGCAGGGGATTTGTGGAAAATTAAAGGGGTGTGTAAATTAGTCCGAGTCGCCGCGAGAGCAGGTGACAGGGAGTTAAACTCCAGGTTGACTTTGGTTTAAAAGTTGGTCTAAGATTTAAACCCCAGTTACAAAACACGAACTTCGCTAGACAATAGCGCGGAACGGTTTTGCAACAGTGATGTTTGAGAACTCAATAGTGTGCCAATGTACTTTTTGCATTTGTGTGGATGGTTGTGTTGGTGTGTGCCGG
>NZ_JBPPVW010000019.1:0-42308 GCF_053546955.1 Corynebacterium sp. 32222D000AT
CGACGCCGGCCTCGTCGCCGATATCAAAGCCCAAGTACGCACCGTCGAGGATGCCCGCGCGGTCTTCACCGGCGGCGATGGTGACGGCGACGGTGCCAAGGGTGCTGGGGTGCGCGCGTCGGTGACGACCAACGTGGTGTTAAACCTTCAGGATTTCGGGCACTTGGTCGGCGGTCAGGACGCCGCGGATATTACGGTGCAGCTAACCAACGGGGCGGTGATTAGTGGTGCGGAGTTGGTGACCCGGGCGTTTGAGCAGGTCGGCTACGTCGGGGTCTTTGACCCGGTAGCAGGGCCCGTTAATTGTTACCGAGATGAGCGTTTGGCGTCGTGGAAGCAGCGGCGTTTGGCGTTGATGGAGCACCCGGTGTGTGCCTGGCCGGAGTGTTTGGCCGGTGCCGATGAGTGCCAGGTCCATCACCTGCAGTCGTGGGACTCGGGTGGTCCGACGAATGCGGCGAACCTGGCGACGTTGTGTCCGCACCATAACGGTGCCAACGAGGACGGGCCCGGCCCGGCGCAGACTCGGGGCCGGATGGCGAGGGTCGGTGGCCGGGTGGTGTGGATACCACCCTACGCGTGCCGGCCTAGCGCGCCGGCGGCCCACCCAGCGGCAGACGCGCAGCAAAGCAGCAAGAACACGCGAAGAGGCGTCCACGGAACAGACCGTGAACGCCCATTCAGCGTGCCCGCCGGAGGCTAATCGTTGGTGTGGAGCTGCACCTGCTGGGTATCCGGGTCGTAGGTGATGTAGCCGCCTTCGAAGTCCACGCGGACGGCCTTGCCACCGACCGAGTACTGGTTCGTCGTCGGCATACCCAGCTGCTGGGCGTTGTCGCCCTCGGCCCAGACCTTGGCGATTTCGCCGACCAGAGCGTAGGCCTGCGAGTTATCGCCGGAGGAGAGCACGACGCCGTTCTCGAAGAGCTGGTAGAACGTGTCCTGATCCAGCACCTCGAGTCCGCCCTGCGGCAGGCCCAGGAGAGGCCCGAAGGCGTTGAGGATGGAACCCCACGACTGCTGCAGTGCCGGGTCGCCCAGGAAGCTGACGACCTTCGAGATAATCTCGGGCACCTGGCCCAGGGTCAGGCCCTCGACGACTTCCTGGTCCTTGTTCGGCACCGTCAGGGCGCCGGCGGTAATCGCCAGGCCGGCGACGGCGGCGGCGATGGTGGCGGCGGCCTGGATGTCGGCTGTCGACATGGAGGACCCGCCCACGGAGGACTCGACCGGGGTGCCGGCGCCGCCCGTGTTTCCGGCCGTGCCGGCGTTATCGCCGTTGCCGGAATTACCCGAATCGCCGGAGTTGTCGGTGGACGGGGCCGGCGTCGACGGCTGGTAGCTGCCGCCGCTCTTGACGGCCTCGTACTTCTTGTGCGCGTTGGAGCGGATCTGGGACCAGTAATTCATGGTGTTGTTGCCCGGGCACGCGGTGTTGTGCAGATCGTTGTGGCCGTGGAAGGCCGGCACGTAGGCGGTAGAGCCCGCGGGGAACTTGGAGCCGCGGAAGCCGCCGGAGTACAGGCCAACGGACTTGCCGGTCGGATCGAAGCCGGAGATAGCAGCCTTCCAGCCGCCGATCTCGGAGACGGAGTTAAGCATCGCCTGGGTGGGCTCGGCGGTGGAGTAGTTGCCGATCATCGAAATGCCCCAGGTATTCGAGTTGAAGCCGCCGACGTGGGCGCCCTGGACGGCCTTGTCTAGTCCGCCGTAGCGGCCCTCGTAGATGGTGCCGTACTTGTCGACGAGTGCGTTGTATCCGATATCGCACCAGCCCAGCGTCTGGGCGTGGTAGCTGAAGATGCCGCGGACCTGGGCGGCTGCCTGTGCACGGGTGTAGTTGTTGCTACCCGCGGTGTGGTGCAGGGTCAGCGCCTTGACGCGATCGTCGTAGGTCGGGCCCTGGCAGCGGATGCCCTCGTTGGCGCCCCAGCCGGCGCGGGAAACCACCTGCGGCGCCCCGTTGGAGGCGAAGGCGGTCGGCTCGATGCCGCCTTCCTGCGCGTTGCCGTCGATGAAGACGGCGTTCAGATCTGCGGCATCGATGCCCGCGGACTGGTCGACGGATTCGGCGACGGGAGCGATATCGCCATAGTTGGTCGGCAGCGGGCTCGTGGTTTCCTTTGTCGGGGCCTCGGCAGAATTGTCGCGGGAGTTGTCCGCAGGCTTCTCCTCGGCCGGGGCGCCGAGGTTGACGTTGCCCACGGAGACCTGGACGGCCTGGGTCTCACCGATGAAGATGAGCTCCGTGCCGTTGGTGCCGCCGGTCTCGATGCCCAGCGGCTCGGCGTCGTACCACTCGCCCCAGGTGCCGTCGGCAAGCTGCGGGCGCACAAAGGCCGCAAGATCCTTGTCGCCGCCTTCCCAGGTCAGCGCGAACTGGGAGAAGGGCTCGTCCTGGTGGAATTCCTTCACGGCGCGGGGGCCACCTTCGCCGCCTTGGGCGGCAATGGCCGGGTCGTCGACGACGACGGTCTCGCCGTCGCCGAAGTTCGCCTGGCTGGTGGTGGTCTCGATGAGCCCGTTACCCGCAGATTGGGTATTCAGGATGTCGTTGCCGGCGAAAACTGCGGCGGCAACCACAGACACCGAAGCGATGATAGCCACCACCGGGGTGGCCCACTTCGACTGCGTGGGGACAAGTCGACGTCGTAGTTGCACTGGTAATTCTCCCTAAAATTGTGGTGCCTGCCGGGCCTAGGGGGTGGCGGCAAGCATCAGTCAGATCTGAGTCCGCAGTAAAGCATAGTAAACAATTGAGAAAAATGATACCCGAGTGACAAATGTGACGAGTGGGAACAGTGCGGCGCGCCGTTTTCCCGTGTGGCAGACCTGCCGGGCCGGCGGGGCTCCTTTAGGCTAGGAGGCATGACTGACTATGACCTCATTATCGTTGGATCCGGCTTCTTTGGCCTGACAATCGCGGAACGAGCGGCCTCGCAGCTGGGCAAGAAGGTGCTCATCGTCGAACGCCGCAACCACCTGGGCGGCAACGCCTACTCGGAGCGGGAGCCGGAGACCGGCATCGAGGTGCATAAGTACGGCGCCCACCTGTTCCACACCTCCAACAAGCGCGTGTGGGACTACGTCAACCAGTTCACCGACTTCACGGACTACCAGCACCGCGTGTTCGCCATGCACGACGGCACCGCCTACCAGTTCCCGATGGGCCTGGGCCTTATCAACCAGTTCTTCGGCCGCTACTACAGCCCGGACGAGGCCCGCCAGCTCATCCAGGACCAGGCCGGCGAGTTCGACCCGAAGGAAGCGAAGAACCTCGAGGAGAAGGCGATCTCGCTCATCGGCCGCCCGCTCTACGAGGCCTTCATCAAGAACTACACGGCCAAGCAGTGGCAGACCGACCCGAAGAATCTGCCGGCGGCGAATATCACCCGCCTGCCGGTGCGCTACACCTTCAACAACCGCTACTTCAACGACACCTACGAGGGCCTGCCGGTCGACGGCTACACCGCCTGGCTGGAGAACATGGCCTCCCACGAGCTCATCGAGGTCCGCCTGGACACCGACTGGTTTGACGTGCGCGACGAGCTGCGCGCGGCCAACCCGGACGCGCCGGTGGTCTACACCGGCCCGCTCGACCGCTACTTCGACTACGTTGAGGGCGATCTGGGCTGGCGCACCCTGGACTTCGACATGGAGGTCCTGAACACCGGCGACTTCCAGGGCACCCCGGTGATGAACTACAACGATGCCGACGTGGACTACACCCGCATCCACGAGTTCCGCCACTTCCACCCCGAGCGCGGCGATGCCTACCCCAAGGACAAGACCGTCATCATGAAGGAATACTCGCGCTTCGCCGACAAGGGCGACGAGCCCTATTACCCGATTAACACCCCCGAGGATCGGAGCAAGCTGGAGGCCTACCGCAAGCTCGCCGCGGCCGAGGCCCGCGAGAACAAGGTGCTCTTCGGCGGGCGCCTAGGCACCTACCAGTACCTGGACATGCACATGGCCATCGGCTCGGCGCTGTCGATGTTCGACAACAAAATCGCGCCCTACTTCAACGACGGCAAGCCGTTGGAGCAGGAGCGCGGCCACTAGGAGACTAGCGGCGATTAGAGGGCGGGGGACTGGCCGGCATCGTCCTGCCCGCTGACGCGGTAGAGGTGCTCGTTGACGAATTCGCCCACACCCCAGCGGGCCAGCTCGCGGCCGTAGCCGGAGCGGTTGATGCCGCCGAAGGGCAGGCCCGCGGCGGTCACGGCGTGCTCGTTGACGAAGGTCATGCCGTCGTTAAGCCGGGCGGCCACGGCGCTGGCCTGCTCCAGGTCGGTCGACCACACGGAGCTGGACAGGCCGTAGTCGGAGTCGTTGGCGATCGCGATGGCCTCTTCGATGTCGCGGGCCTTGTAGATGACGGCCACCGGGCCGAAGATCTCGTTGCAGCCGATGTCGGCGTGGCGGTCGACGTCGGTCAGCAGGGTCGGCTCCATGTAGGCGCCGTCGCGGTCGACCTTGCCACCGCCCACGCGGATGGTGGCGGTGCCGTCGGCGGCGGCCTTGTCCAGCCGCTCGACGATCTCGTCGCGGGCGCCGATGGAGCTCAGCGGCCCGATGTCGGCGTTTTCGTCGTCGTAAGGCCCGACGGTCATGGCGCCGATCTTCTCGGTCAGGTACTCGACGGCGTGGTCGTAGAAGTCCTCCAGCACGATTAGCCGCTTCGGCGCGTTGCAGGCCTGGCCGGTGTTGTACATGCGGATGATGGCGAACTGGTCGAGGACCCAGTCGAGGTTGGCATCGTCAAGCACGAGGAACGGGTCGTTGCCGCCGAGCTCGAGGACGGACTTCTTGTAGTTCTCGCCGGCGGTCTTGGCCACGGCGGCGCCGGCGGCCTCGGAACCGGTCAGAGACACGCCCTTGATGCGGTCATCGGCGACAAACGCGTCCATCTGGGAGCCGGAGGCATAGACGTTCAGGTAGACGTCCTGCGGCAGGCCGGCCTCCTCGAGCAGGTCCTGGCAGGCCTGGGAGGACAGCGGGCAGATGGAGGCGTGCTTGAGCACGATGGTGTTGCCCAGCAGCAGGTTCGGCGCGGCGAAGCGCGCGACCTGGTAGTAGGGGAAGTTCCACGGCATGATGCCCAGCAGCGGGCCGAGCGGCTCCTTGCGCACGAAGGTGTGGTGCGCGCCCTGGGCCGGCAGGTGCTCGTCGGCCAGCAGCTCGTGGGCGTGCTCGGCGTACCAGCGGTAGATATCCGCCACGATCTGGATTTCGGCCTTGGCCCAGCGGGTCAGTTTGCCCATCTCGCGGCCGATGTGCTCGGCCAGCTTATCGATGCGCTCTTCGTACAGGTCCGCAGTCCGCGCCAGGATGGCGGCGCGCTCGTCGATGCTGGTCGTGCGCCACTCGTTAAAAGCGGCGGTGGAGCGGTCGAGGATGTCGTCGCGGGCGGCATCGTCGAGGCGGGGGAATTCTTCTTCGGAACGTCCGGTGTTCGGGTTCTCTAATGCAAAAGTGCTCATATGGCCCTGTATAGCGCGGGCCGCAGGCTTCTTCAAGGGGGACTAGGATGGGATCATGGATGCGATTAATCACCCTCCCGTCAACGGCGAGGACAAGCCGGTGGTGCCCGTCTTCTTCGTTTCGGACTCGACGGGTATCACCTCGGAGGCCATGGGTAACGCGCTGCTCGTGCAGTTCCCGCACCTGACGTTTACGCGCACCACGGTGCCGTTTCTGGGCAGCCTGGAGGCCGCGCGCGAGCTGGTGGCCCGGCTGGATAGGCAGGTCGCCGCCGGGCGCACGCCGCTGGTGTTTTCGACCGCGGTCGACGACGAGATCCGCGACTGCATCTTGAGCTCGAAGGCCACGGTCATCGACCTGCTGAGCGCCTACCTGGGCAGCGTCGAGCGGGCGCTGGGCACGACCAGCGTACGGCGGGCCAAGCAGCTGCACACCCTGGCCGACAGCCAGCGCTACAACAGCCGTATGCAGGCCATCGAGTTCGCCATCGAGCACGACGACGGGCAGTCCCTGCGCGCGCTGGAGCAGGCCGACATCATCCTGCTGGCGCCGTCGCGCTGCGGCAAGACGCCGACGTCGATGTACCTGGCGCTGCAGCACGGCCTGTTCGCGGCGAACTACCCCCTGGTGGACGAGGACTTCGATTCGACCACCCTGCCGCGGCCGGTGCGCAAGTACCAGGACCGGCTCTTCGGGATCGTCACCAGCACGGAGCGCCTGTGCCAGGTGCGCAACGAGCGCCGGCCGAATTCGCGCTACGCCTCCCGCCAGCAGGTCAGCTTCGAGCTGCGCGGCGCGAAGGCGATGATGAAGGCTAATGGGATTCCTTACGTGGATTCTTCGACAAAGTCTGTTGAAGAGATGTCCGCGATGATTCTGCAGCACCTATCCATAACGAGCGGTCGCTAGTGTGATTTTTTGCCCACGCGATTTTCGCCCGCGCGGGCCCACCCGGCGACTACAATGCTTGCCATCACTTACCCCGTTTAATACTAAGGATGCCTGAATATGAGCGATAATATTCGCTGGTTCTCCGAACTCGGAATGAACGACGTCGAGCAGGTAGGCGGCAAGAACGCCTCCCTGGGAGAGATGGTCTCCAACCTCGCCCGCCTCAACGTCAACGTCCCCGACGGCTTTGCCACCACGGCGGACGCCTACCGCGCTTTCCTGACGGAAACGCACCTGGACGAGCGGATCTCGAAGCTGCTCGAGGGCCTGGACACGGAGGACACGCGCCAGCTGGAGGCCGCCGGCAAGGCGATCCGCGCGGAGATTCTGGACACCCCGCTGCCGGAGGGCATCGAGAGCGATATCCGCGCTGCCTACGACAAGCTGGCCGCCGAGTCCGGTGACAAGGCCAGCTTTGCGGTGCGCTCCTCGGCCACGGCGGAGGACCTGCCGGAGGCCAGCTTCGCGGGCCAGCAGGAGACCTTCCTGAACATCCAGGGCATCGACGCGGTCCTGGTGGCCATCCGCGAGGTTTTCGCCAGCCTCTACAACGACCGCGCGATTGCCTACCGCGTCCACCACGGCTTCGACCACGACGCGGTAGCACTCAGCGCGGGCGTGCAGAAGATGGTGCGCTCGGACATCGGTAGCTCCGGCGTCATGTTCACCATGGACACCGAGTCCGGCTTCGACCAGGTCGTCTTCGTCACCAGCGCCTACGGCCTGGGCGAGGGCGTGGTTCAGGGCGCGGTCAACCCGGACGAGTTCTACGCCTACAAGCCGGCCCTGCGCGACGGCAAGCGTGCCGTCATTTCCCGCTCGCTGGGCGCGAAGGCGACCAAGATGGTCTACACCGACGACGCCAGCGTCGGGCGCACCACCGAGTTCGTCGACGCCCCCGAGGCCGACCGCGCGCGCTTTTCCCTGCAAGACGAGCAGGTGGAGGAGCTGGCCCGTCAGGCGCTTATCATCGAGGACCACTACGGCCGCCCGATGGACATCGAGTGGGGCCTGGACGGTGAGGACGGCCAGCTCTACATCCTGCAGGCCCGCCCGGAGACCGTGCAGTCCCGCCGCGGCTCCGTGCTGCAGAGCTTCAGCCTGGACAAGCGCGGCACCGTCGTGGCGGAGGGCCGCGCCATCGGCCAGAAGATCGGCGCCGGCAAGGTGCGCGTCTTCGACTCGCTGGAGCAGATGCACGGCTTCAACCCGGGCGAGGTCCTGGTCGCGGACATGACGGACCCGGACTGGGAGCCGATCATGAAGCGCGCCTCGGCGATTGTCACCAACCGCGGCGGTCGCACCTGCCACGCGGCGATCATCGCCCGCGAGCTGGGTATCCCGGCCGTCGTCGGCACCGGCGATGCCACCGAGGTCCTGGCCGAGGGCAGCGAGGTCACCGTCTCCTGCGCGGAGGGCGATACCGGCTACGTCTACGACGGCTCCCTGGACTTCGAGGTCACCGAGACCGACGTCGACCAGGTCCCGGAGATCGGCCCGAAGATCATGATGAACGTCGGCACGCCGGAGCAGGCCTTCGCCTTCTCCCGCCTGCCCAACGACGGCGTGGGCCTGGCGCGCTTGGAGTTCATCGTCAACCGGCAGATCGGCATCCACCCGCGCGCGCTGCTGGACTACCCCAACCTGGACGAGGAACTGAAGTCCGAGGTGGAGCTTCTGACCGGCGCATATGATTCGCCGCGCGACTTCTTCGTCCAGCGCGTGGCCGAGGGCGTGGCCACCATCGCGGCGGCGTTCGCCCCGAACCCGGTCATCCTGCGCATGTCCGACTTCAAGTCCAACGAGTACGCCAACCTGCTGGGCGGCAACCTCTACGAGCCGCACGAGGAAAACCCGATGCTGGGTTACCGCGGCGCCTCCCGGTACGTCTCCGAGGAGTTCGCGGAGTGCTTCGCCATGGAGTGTGAGGCGATGAAGATCGTGCGCGAGGAGATGGGCCTGGAAAACGTCAAGATCATGATCCCGTTCGTGCGCACGCCGGATGAGGCGCGCCGGGTGACCGAGGCCCTGGCCGCCAACGGCCTGCGCCGCGGCGAGAACGGCCTGGAGCTCATCATGATGTGTGAGGTCCCGTCCAACGCGCTTATCCCGGAGCAGTTCCTGGAGTACTTCGACGGCTTCTCCATCGGCTCGAACGACCTGACCCAGCTCACGCTGGGTCTGGACCGCGACTCGGGCGTGGTCTCCCACGATTTCGACGAGCGCAACCCGGCGGTCAAGGTGCTGCTGGGCCGGGCCATCGAGGCCTGCCGGAAGCAGGGCAAGTACGTCGGCATCTGCGGCCAAGGCCCCAGCGACCACCCGGACCTGGCGGACTGGCTGGTCGAGCAGGGGATTAGCTCGCTGTCGCTGAACCCGGACACCGTGGTCGATACCTGGCTGCGCCTGGCGGACAAGAAGTAGCCGGCACGCGGCATCGTGAGCGCCGTCGTTTCCACAGAGAAGCGGCGGCGCTTTCGCGATCCCACCCCGCGCTAAACACTTGGTTCAGGCCCATCATTTGCAATTGCCCAGCGATCTGCTAAGGTTAACGGCAGGTTAACTTTGAGGGAACAAAAGGTTCACTCGAGTGGTTGAAGACAATGAAACTTCGCCGTAATAACAAGAAATCAGGTGAATAGCGATGATGAATAACAACCGAGTTTTTGACACCCTGCGCGAGGATCTGCACGCGGCTTTCGGGCATGCGCACAGCGCCGAGGCGATTGATGCCAAGCTGGACGAGGTCATCGCCAAGCACTCCGCACGCGCGGTCTTGGAAGAGTTCGTCCCAGTCCTGGTGGAGCGGGAAGTGATGGAATACTTCGGCGAGCACCGCATTCACGTGCGCTTTGCCGCCGGTACCGACCACGCCCTGGCGGAGGCCGCCGTGGAGCTGACCAAGAAGCACGCCGGCGACGCCCTGCTGGTGGATGCGGCCGTGTCCCACCCGGAAAACGAGGACGCCAGCCACATGAGCCACGTCTTGGCCGAGCGGGGCCTCACCGAGGGCCAGCCGCGCCACTTCGACGATGCCCGGACGGTCACCATGCCGGACTTCATCGTCTACCTGGGCCGCGACGTTCACCGCGACGAGGCGGGCAAGGACGTCAAGATCTGGGACATCCTGCCGGCCGAAACGGTCGAGCAGACCCGTGAGCTGGCCGACGACCTGGAAGCCCGCGTGCTCTACATGCTGGGCAAGCTGGGCATCGACCTGGTGGACGAAAAGGTTGCCGTCGAGGCCTAAGGTGCACCCGAAACCGATCAAAACCCTGCTCCATCCCGGTTATCCCGGGGTGGCGGCGGGGTTTTTGTGTGCCTGCCGCATCCGGGCGGGCGGCTGTGAATTCGGACCCATGACCGTGTGTGAGAACGTGCTGGGCGCCTGGGGGCACTACCCTTACTCGCTAGAAGAGTGTAAAAAACGTTTGGAGAAAAAGAAGCCATCGTGACTTACCCCCAGGAATATGAAGCAGTGCAACGCGTCTTGCTGCCCAAGCGCGGCGAGCCGAACGACGTGCGCATGCTCTACCTCATTGAGTCTCCGCAGAACCGCCAGCGCCTGAGCTGGCACGACCGCACCACCCTGACCATCCCGGCCGGCGAAGAGGTCTCCTTCGAGACCTACTTCAACGCCTTCCCGGCGTCCTACTGGCGCCGCTGGTCGCAGCTGGACTCCATCGTGCTGTCGCTGCACGTGAACGGCCAGGCGAACGTCTCGGTGTACCGCTCCAAGGAAAACGGGCAGCGCATCGGCGTGGCCAACCACCTGGTCGAGGACGGCGAGCACCACTTCGAGCTGCCGCTGAAGAACTTCGAGGACGGCGGCTGGCTGTGGTTCGACGTCACCGCCGAGACCGAAACCGAGCTCTCCCAGGTCGCCTGGTGCGCCCCGCACGCCCCGGGCGAGCAGGTGCTGCCCGACGGCACCACCCAGCCGGCCGCGGACAAGCGCGTGGCCGTCGGCATCCCGACCTTCAACCGCCCGACCGACGCGGTGGCAGCGCTGCAGGCGCTGGCGGAGGACCCGGTCGTCGACGGCATCATCGACTACGTGCTCATGCCGGACCAGGGCAACCAGCACCCGGCGGATGAGCCGGGCTACGACGCCGCCGTCGCCCACTTCGGCGAGCGCTTCCGCGAGTTCCGCCAGGGCAACCTGGGCGGCTCCGGCGGGTATTCCCGCATCATGTTCGAGGCCATCGAGAACACCGACTCGCCGTTCATCCTCTACATGGACGACGACATCGCCATCGAGCCGGACTCCATCCTGCGCGCGGTGCAGGCGGCCCGCTACGCCGCCCGCCCCATCATCGTCGGCGGCCAGATGCTCAACCTGCAGGAGCGCAGCCAGCTGCGCACCACCGGCGAGCAGGTCAACAAGTCCGACTTCATGTGGGGCCCGGCCCCGCACGCGGTCTACGACCACGACTTCGCCAAGTACCCGCTGTCAGCTATTGGCGATGCCCAGTCGCACAAGGACCCCAACAAATACGACTCGCGTGCCCTGCACCGCCGCGTCGACGTCGAATACAACGGCTGGTGGATGTGCCTGTTCCCGCGCGTGGTGGCCGAAAAGATGGGCCAGCCGCTGCCGCTGTTTATCAAGTGGGACGACACCGAGTACTCCCTGCGCGCCGGGCGCGCCGGCTTCCCGACCGTGACCTGGCCGGGCGCGGCAATCTGGCACATGGCCTGGGCGGACAAGGACGACGCCATCGACTGGCAGGCCTATTTCCACCTGCGCAACCGACTGATCGTGGCCGCCATCTACCACGACGGCGACCCGCGCGGGATCACCCGCTCCATCTTCAAGTCCACGCTCAAGCACACCATGTGCATGGAGTACTCCACCATGGCCATCCAGCTGGAGGCCATGCGGGACTTTTTGGCCGGCCCGGACCAGCTCTTCGACATCCTGGAGTCCTCCCTGCCGCGGATCAACAAGATCCGCTCGCAGTACTCCGACGCGCAGATCCTGCCCTCGGCGGCGGAGCTGCCGGCCCCGACGGGCGCGCCGGGCGTGCCGACCCGCAACATCGGCGGCCGCCTGGGCAAGATCAAGAAGCTGCCCTGGCTGTTTAAGAGCATCAAGCACCTGGCCAGCAAGGAAGACCCGGCCCACCACGCGGCCCCGCAGCTGAACCTGACGCCGGAGGAGGCGCGCTGGTTCACGCTCTCGCGCCTGGACTCGGCGACGGTCTCGACCGCCGGCGGCACCGGCGTGGCCTTCCGCAAGCGCGACCGCGAGCTGGCCCAGGATCTGGTGGGGCAGACCCGCGAGCTGCTCAAGGAGATTGAAAACAACTTCGACGAGCTGCGCGCCACCTACCGCGCCGCCCTGCCGACGCTGACCAGCCGCGAATCCTGGAGGAAGATCTTTGAGTAGCATTTCTCAGCTCAACGATGCCGAGTCGCACGTCCTCAAGGCCATCCAGGACGTCGCCTTCGACGTGCCCTGCGTTTTGCCGACCGCGCGGGGCCTGAGCCACTTCGGTGAGCACGCGCTCGGCTGGATGGCGCTGTCGGCGCTGGCGGCGGGCATCGATAAGCCCCGGCGCCGCCAGTGGGCCGGGGTGGGCGTGGCGGCCTTTGGCGCGCACGCGGCATCGGTAGTCATTAAGCGCGTGGTGCGCCGGCGCCGCCCGGACTACAGCTACGTGCGGGTCGGGGTGAAAACGCCCTCGCGCCTGTCCTTCCCGTCCTCGCACTCGACGTCGACGACGGCCTTCCTCGTGGCGGCCGCCCGCGTGACCGGTAACCGCAGCTTCTGGCTGGGCGTGCCGGTGATGATGGCGTCGCGTATGGTGCTGGGGGTGCATTATCCCTCTGATACTGCCGTGGGCGCCCTGTTGGGCGCCACCACGGCGCAGGTTGTAAGCCGGCTGGAAAGGAAAACCGCATGAGCGCCCATCCGCACGATGACGGCAACCAGAGCTTCTTTCACTCGGAGCCTCACACCTCCGGCGTAGACACGGGTCGGAAGCGCAAGCCGCCGAAGAACCTCGCCGACGGCATGGTCAAGGCCCTGCGCCCCAAGCAGTGGGTCAAGAACGTGCTCGTGCTGGCCGCCCCGGCCGCCGCGGGCGCGGACGCGCTGTTCCACGGCCGCGTGCTGCTGGACGTCCTGCTGGCCTTCGTGGTCTTTTGCATGGGCGCGTCGTCCATCTACCTCATCAACGACGCCCGCGACGTCGAGGCGGACCGCGCGCACCCGACCAAGCGCTTCCGGCCCATTGCCGCCGGCGTGCTGCCGGTGCAGCTGGCCTACGTCATGGCGGCGGTGCTCATCGTCGGCGCCATCGGCCTGTCGCTGCTGGCCACCGCGGGCGTGGAGCTGGCGCTGGTCATCGCGGTCTATATCGCGCTGCAGCTGGGCTACTGCTTCGGCTGGAAGCACATGCCGGTGATCGACATCGCGCTGGTCTCCTCCGGCTTCATGCTGCGTACCATGGCCGGCGGTGTGGCTGCGGGCATCGAGCTGTCCCAGTGGTTCCTGCTGGTCGCCGCGTTCGGCTCCCTGTTCATGGCCTCCGGCAAGCGCTACTCGGAGATCCTGCTGGCGGAGAGCACCGGCGCGAAGATCCGCAAGTCCCTGGAAGGCTATACACCTACCTACCTGCGTTTCGTGTGGACCCTGGCGGCCACCGCCGTTGTGATGTCCTACACGCTGTGGGGCTTCGAGCTGTCCAGCCAGGCCGAGGGCGTGGCCGGCATCTGGTACCAGGTTTCGATGGTGCCGTTTACCATCGCTATCCTGCGCTACGCTGCGGACGTCGACCGCGGCCACGGCGGGGCGCCGGACGAGATCGCGCTGGAGGACCGCGTCCTGCAGATTCTGGCGCTGCTGTGGCTGGCTTGTATTGCCATGGCGGTCTACGTTTTCCCGATGATCTAATTCGGGGGACAACTGGTAACCTGCTCTGTTATGCAAAAAATCGGTAGTCCCCGCGCGGCCCACCTCTCGGTGGTTGCCAGCAGTGTAGCTATCGGGGCGATTACCTTCTTCGCGGCGTGGCAGCGCCGGTGGATGGCCGACGACGGCCTCATCGTGCTGCGCACCGTCCGCAACCTCTTGGCCGGCAACGGCCCGGTCTTCAACGCGGGGGAGCGGGTGGAGGCCAACACCTCCACCCTGTGGCAGTACCTGATTTACCTGGGCCGTCTGGTCACCGGCGCCCAGCTGGAAGCCATCGCAATGTGGCTGGCCATCGCGCTGTCCGTGGCCGCCCTGGTGGTCGGCACGTGGGCCACCGCCCAGGTACATAACACCGGCGGCCGGCACGCCACGCGCGCGGTGGTCCTGCCCGCCGGCGCGCTGGTCTACCTGGCGTTGCCGCCGGCCCGGGACTTTTTCACCTCCGGCCTGGAGTGGGGCCTGTCCATCTTCTACCTGGCGGTCTTGTGGTGGCTGCTGACCCGCTGGGTGCGCGGGGCGAACCCCTACCTGGTGGCCTTCTGGGCCGGCCTGTCCTGGCTGGTGCGCCCGGAGCTGGCGCTCTACGGCGGGCTGACCGGCATCGTCCTGCTGGTGGCCCACCGCCGCCCGGCGCACTGGGCGGGCATCCTGGGGGCGGCCCTGCCGCTGCCGCTGGCCTACCAGGTTTTCCGCATGGGCTACTACGGCCTGCTGACCCCGCACACGGCCGTGGCCAAGTCGGCTGCCGATGCCGCCTGGGGCGCCGGCTTCAACTACCTCGGCGACTTCGTCGGCCCCTACTGGCTCTGGCTACCTCTGCTGGTGCTGGCGGCGCTGGCGGTTTGCCAGTTCCGCGGCGACGCGCACTTTTCTGCGGTGCGCAGCCAGCCCGTCGTCGTCGTGCTCATGGTTATCTGCGCGCTGATCCACCTGCTCTACGTGCTGCGGGTGGGCGGCGACTTCATGCACGGGCGCATGCTGCTGCTGCCGCTTTTCGCGCTGCTGCTGCCGGTCTTCGTGCTGCCGGTGCGGGATTACTGGGTCGCCGCCGGCGTGGCCGGGATTGCGGTCTGGGCCGCGGTGGTGGCCTGGCGCGGGCACCCGGTGGACTGGAAAATCTACGAGGGCGAGATCTCCATCGTCGACGAGCGCGACTACTGGACCTACGCCACCAAGCGGGAACCCGGCAACCCGCCGAAGGACGCGGAGGACTTTAAGAAGATGCGCCTGCTGCGCGGCTTCGATGACGCGATCGACGGGCTGGAGCGTGGAGACGCGCTGGCCATCCGCTACCTGGACGGCGACTCGATCGAGGACAACGCCTGGACGACCGCGGGGCGCGATGACAGTCGCAACGACCCGCCGACGCTATACCTCATCAATATGGGCATGTCCTCGATGCATTCGCCGCTGAACGTGCGCGTGCTGGACAACATCGGGCTGGCCACGCCGCTGGCGGCGCGGCAGCCGCGGATCGAGGACGGGCGGATCGGCCACGACAAGTCCCTGCCGCTTACCTGGCAGGCCGCGGACTCCGCGGTGGACATCGAGGAGCTGCCGGCGTGGTACGACAAGGATGAGGTCGCTGAGAACCGCCGGGCCCTCGAGCACCCGGATTTCCAGAAGCTTTTCGCGACCTACCGCGACCCGTTGGACACGGGGCGGTTCTTCGAAAACATCAAGTTCTCCCTGACCGACGGGCGGACGCTGCAGTTTACAGACAACGCTCAGGACTACCTCAAGTAGTCCCCAGGCAGCTGCCGGAATGAGACAAATTGACAGCAATCGTCTAGAATCTCAGGCACTGTTATAAATTCGTGATTGTTAACGCAACTTCGCTTGCGTTCGATACGTACTGAAGGAACCCTTCGGTAAAAACTGAAACAAAAAAGTACACAAGCAAGGAGAGACATGACACTGACGTCTTTCGCCTCCCGCGCGTCCCGCCGGGTCACCGCAGTGGTCGCGGCCATCCTCATGGTCGTCACCATGCTCGCCGTGGCTGGCCCGCAGCGGGCCGAAGCCGCCCCGCGTGACTACCTGCGTGCCGACGCCACCGGCCACTGTGACTGGGACCGTGTGGGCTGGTGGGTCCAGCGCTGCGACGTGTGGTCCCAGTCCATGGGCCGCAACATCCCGGTCCAGATCCAGCCGGCCAAGCGCGGAGGCAACGCCGGCCTCTACCTGCTGGACGGCCTGCGCGCGACCGACCGCACCAACGCCTGGGTCAACGACGTGAACGCCGCGGCCACCTACGAGCCGCACAACATCACCCTGGTCATGCCGGTCGGCGGCGAGTCCTCCTTCTACGCTGACTGGGAAGGCCCGGCCACCTACGACCTGACCAACCCGGTCAACTACAAGTGGGAGACCTTCCTGACCCAGGAGCTGCCGGGCTACCTGGAGCGCAACTTCGGCGTTGCCCGCAACAACAACTCCATCGCGGGCCTGTCCATGGGCGCCACCTCGGCCATGGTCCTAGCCAGCAAGCACCCGAACCAGTTCCGTCAGGCCATGTCCTTCTCCGGCTACCTGACCACCACGCTGCCGGGCGCCCAGACCTTCATGCGCCTGGCCATGCTGGACGCCGGCGGGTTTAACATCAACGCCATGTACGGCACCCTGATCAGCCCGCGCCGCTTCGCGAACGACCCGTTCCACCTGACCTCCGGCCTGCGCGGCAAGGACGTCTACGTCTCCGCGGCCTCCGGTATCCCGGGCCCGGGCGATGAGAAGTACCTGCCGCAGCACCAGGCATCGGGTGCGGCGCTGGAGGCCTTCGCCATGGTCTCGACCCGCCTGTACGAGCTCAAGGCCCGCGCCGACGGCGTCAACCTGACCACGGACTACCCGAACGTCGGCCTCCACAACTGGAACCAGTTCGGCCGCCAGCTGGACAAGACCAAGCCGCGCGTCCTCAACGTGATGAACGCTTGGTAAGCCGGTCCTAGACCCGCACCAGAACTAAACCAAATCCCCGCGCTAGCCCTAGCGCGGGGATTTTTCTATTTCCGGATAAGAATGTGACTTCGGGCGTGTCGGCTAGGAAAAGTCTCAAGTTGAACTTAAACTTGAGCGCACAACAACCCAGATACGTGCTCCGGAGGAGGGGAACCTTCGGATTGCGTGAGTTTCCGGGTGCGCTAGCCGTGTTTTCGGCGGGCGCTGCCTCGTTGGCTCTTTTGGCTGGGACTCCATCGCTGTCTGTCTACTAGTCGAACGTCAAGGATACCTCCATGCGCACATCCGCTCCGAAGCCCTCCCCGCGCCAGGCGCGCAACACGTACCAGACTCGTACCCGCCGCGGGCTAGCCGCCGCGGCCCTGCCCACGGCGCTGGCCGTCGGCATCGCCCTGCTGCCTAACGCCACCGCCCAGCAGGGCCTGGGGGACCTCAGCTCCTCCTCGTCCGGGTCGAGCCTGTCGGATTCCTTCGCGCCGTCGGCCCCGCCGGAGCGCACCCCGATTGACACCACCTACCCGGACGTCGAAGGCCTGCCGGAGGGCGTGGACATCGAGCGCGTGGAATACCTGACCAACCGCCACCTGATGGTCTACATCAAGTCCGCGGCCATGCCGGACAAGCTGCAGAAGGTCCAGATCCAGCTGGCGCGTGACTGGTACTCCAACCCGGAGGCCACCTTCCCGGAGGTCTGGGCCCTGGACGGCCTGCGCGCCCGCGACGACGAGTCCGGCTGGACCATCGAGACCAACATCCTGAACCAGTACGCCGACCGCAACGTCAACCTGATCATGCCGGTGGGCGGCGAGTCCTCCTTCTACGCTGACTGGCAGCGCCCGGACAACGGCACCCACTACCAGTGGGAGACCTTCCTGACCCAGGAACTGGTGCCGATCCTGGACAACGAGTACCGCTCCAACCACAAGCGCGCCGTGACGGGTATCTCCATGGGCGGTACCGCCGCGGTCAACCTGGCCGAGCGCAACCCGCACCTGTTCGACTTCGTGGGCTCCTTCTCCGGCTACCTGGACACCACCAGCAGCGGCATGCCGGCCGCAATCCGCGCCGCGCAGATGGACGCCGGCGGGTACAACTCGGACGCCATGTGGGGCCCGCCGGGCTCCCAGGACTGGATCGACCACGACCCGAAGCTGGGCATCGAAAACCTGAAGGACATGAAGGTCTACATCTCCGCCGGCTCCGGCAAGGACGACTTCGGCAACCCCGAGTCCGTCGCCAAGGGCCCGGCCAACATGGCCGGCATCGGCCTGGAGGCCATCTCGCGCATGTCCGGCGAGACCTTCATGAGCTACGCCAAGCGCGCCGGCGTGGAGCCGGAGGCGCACTTCCGCCCGTCCGGCGTCCACAGCTGGGAATACTGGCAGTTTGAGATGCAGCAGGCCTGGCCGTCCATCGCGGACGCCCTGGCTATCCCCAAGGAAGACCGCGGGGCGGACTGCCAGGCCATCGGCGCCATCGGCGCGGCCACCAAGTCCGGCACCATCGGCGAGTGCGTGAACAACGAATACGACGCCGGCGACAACGGCAAGGCACAGGACTTCAGCGCGGGCACCGCGTACTGGTCCCCGGAGACTGGTGCCAAGGCCCTGGTCGGTCGCATCAACGCCCGCTACAGCGAGATGGGTGGCCCGGGCTCCTGGCTGGGCTTCCCGCTGACCAACGAGGAAAAGACCCCGGACCAGCGCGGCCGCTTCGTCCACTTTGAGAACGGTTCCATCTACTGGACCGCCCAGACCGGCGCCTATGCCATCCCGAAGGACATGGTCGAGGCCTGGGGCAAGAACGGCTGGGAAGGCGGGGATCTCAAGTACCCGACCTCCGCGCCGCAGGAAGTCAACGGCGGCTTCCAGCAGAAGTTCGAGAACGGCATCCTGACCCGTAACCCGGACAACTCCCACCACATCGTCCACGGTGCCATCGGCGCCAAGTACAAGGAGATGGGTGGCGCGACCACCGGCCTGGGCTTCCCGACCAGCGACGAGATCAAGATCAAGGGCGGCGCCTTCCAGGAGTTCGAGCACGGCAACATCTACTGGTCCCCGAAGACCGGCGCGCACTTCATCATGCACGGCAAGATCTTCGAAGACTGGGGCAAGCGCGGCTACGAGCAGGGCGAGATGGGCTACCCGACCTCGGACACGGAGCAGATCCCGGCCGGCGGCCTGACCCAGAAGTTCCAGAAGGGCACCCTGAGCGAGATCTTCGGCCGCGTGCAGAAGTCCTAAACGCCAGCCGGAAGGAGTACCATCAGCGCCATGCGAAAATTGATTGCGGGTCTGGCCGTCGCGGCATCGTTGGGCCTGGCGGCCTGCGGTTCCGCCACCGTCGACAACGATAACGAGGCCGCGGCCCCGACCTCGGTGGCGCCGTTGGAGCGCGGCTCGGAGACCGAGTCGGCATCCGCCTCCGAGTCGGAGTCGGCCGAAAGCAGCTCGAAGCCTTCCGCCGCCGCGCCGGCCGGCGACCGCGCCCCGGAGGACCGCGGTGCCGAAGAGATCTCCGAAATCCCCTTCCCGGAGGCCGATGCCTCTGCGGGCGATGCCGACTTCCTCGGCGCGGTCGGCGAGCGCGATATCGACGCGGCCGGCGTGGAAACGCAGCTGGTCTCCGCCGCGCAGCGGGTCTGCGTGGAGGAAGAGCCCATCACCCTGAACGCGATTGCCGGCCAGCTCATCGAGCAGGGCCGCACGGAGCTGGACTACGAAGAGCTGACCCGGTTCCTGACGGACGAAGCGCGCTCCGTCTACTGCTAGACGAGACAGGCACAACACATGAAAAAGACCCTTACTGCGGTGGCAGTAGTGATCCTGCTGGTGATCCTGGGCGCCTCCGCGGTGCACTATTTCAACAGCACCTCCTCGAGCAACCTGTCGGAGCCGCCGGCCACGCAGCCCGGCGAGGACGAGCCGGCCGCCCCGGAGCAGCCGGACTGGTGCCCGCGAGTCGAGGTCATCTCCGCGCCCGGCACCTGGGAATCCAAGGCGGACGACGATCCCATCAACCCGACCGCCAACCCGCGCTCGTTCATGCTCTCGATCTCCCAGCCGCTGCAGCAGGCCTACGCCCCGCAGGACGTGAAGGTGTGGACCCTGCCGTACACCGCGCAGTTTAAGAACATTAACTCCCAGGAGGAGATGTCCTACGACGACTCCCGCCAGGAGGGCACCTCCACCCTGGAGGGCGAGCTGCGCTATATGCACGAGGCCTGCCCGGCGACGAAGTTCGTCATGGCCGGTTTCTCGCAGGGCGCGGTCATCCTGGGCGACGTCGCCGACCAGATCGGCGCGGGCACGGGCGCGGTCCCGGCCGAGTCGGTGGCCGGCGTGGCGCTTATCGCCGACGGCCGCCGCGAGCCCGGCGTGGGCATCAACCCGGGCGTCGAGGTTCACGGCATCGGCGCGGAGATCGCCCTGGAGCCGATCAGCAAGCTGGTTCAGCCCATCGTGCCGGGCGCGACCATGCGCGGCGCGCGCCCCAACGGCTTCGGCGAGCTGGCGGACCGCACCTTCCAGATCTGCGCGCCGGACGACTCCATCTGCGACGCGCCGCGCGATGCCGCCAACGGCCTGGATCGCGCCCGCGATCTCATCGCCGCCAACGGCGTGCACGCCCAGTACGCCTCCAACCCGCACGTGGTGGAGGGGACCACCGCCAACGACTGGGTGGTCGGCTGGGCCCGCGGAATCATCGACGGCATCTAAGAACGGCCCGCGGCAATGCTGCGGGCAACCGGCCGCCTTTGGTGTAACACGGCGGCCGCCTAGTCTGATAATTTTAGTAGCAAAATAAACCGAATCGGATTTCAAGGAGCGTTACTGTCATGGATTTGCACGCCGCCATGGGCCAGTTCTTCAACGACCAAGGGGAGATCACCCTCGCGCCGCAGCTGACCCTCGTCGGGCTCGCGGAATTGCTCTACCAGGGCGATCTGCAGACCGGCGGCGGTGACCGGAAGGTCCTGCGCTTCTGGGACTACTCCGAGAGCCGGGAGGGCCAGCTGGTGACCTACTCGCGCCAGGAGGTCAACACCCGCATCAAGTCCGTGGCGGCCCGCCTGCAGCAGGTCGGCAAGCTGGGCGACCGGGTGGCCATCCTGGCCGGCAACTCCCCGGAGTACCTCTTCGGCTTCCTGGGCGGCCTGTACGCCGGCATGACGCCCATTCCGCTCTACGATCCGAACGAGCCGGGCCACGCGGACCACCTGAAGGCGGTCTTCGCCGACGCCCAGCCGAAGCTGGTGCTGACCAACCGGGCATCGGCGGCCGCGGTGCGCAAGCACTTCGCCGACCTGCCCTCCCGGGAGCGCCCGCGCGTGCTCTCCGTCGACTCCCTGCCGGACAGCCTGGCGGCGTCCTACCAGAACCCGGCGTCGACCCTGGAGGGCCAGCAGCAGCTGGCGATGTCCACGGTCATGCCCCTGGACCAGCCCGCCTTCCTGCAGTACACCTCCGGCTCCACCCGCACCCCGGCCGGCGTGATCCTGACCAACCGCTCCATTCTGACCAACGTGCTGCAGATCTTCCGCGCCGCGCAGCTGAAGATGCCGCTGCGCCTGGTCACCTGGCTGCCGCTGCACCACGACATGGGCATTATCCTCACGGTGTTTGTGACCATCCTGGGCCTGCCTTTCGAGCTGATGTCCCCGCGCGATTTCATCCAGCAGCCGAAGCGCTGGGTGGGCCAGCTCAACCGCAAGCCGATCGATGACAAGCTGCAGGCCACCTACGGCGTGGTCCCGAACTTCGCGCTCGAGCTGGCCGCGCGCTACGGCGCCCCGGCCGACGGCGAGGAGCTGGACCTGTCCCACATCGACGGCCTCATCGTCGGCTCCGAGCCGGTCACCGAGTCCGCCGTGGACAACTTCCTGAACACCTTCGAGCCCTACGGCTTCAAGCGCACCGCGCTGCGCCCGTCCTACGGCCTGGCGGAGGCCTCCCTCCTGGTGAGCACCCCGCAGACCGACGAGCGCCCGCTGATTACCCACTTCGACCGCGCCGCGCTGGCCGAGGGCCGCGCCGAGGTGGCGGAGGCTTCCGAGAACACCGTGGCCTTCGCTTCCGTCGGCCAGGTGGTGCAGCCGCAGTACCTGACCATCGTCGACCCGGAGACCCGGGCCGAGGTCGCCGACGGCGTCATCGGCGAGCTGTGGGCTCACGGCGAGAACATGGCCGCCGGCTACCTGGAGCGCGACGAGGACACCGCCGCGACCTTCCGCAACACCCTGGGCGAGCGCCTGGCGGATAGCCGCGTGGCCGGCGCCCCGGACGACGATCGCTGGATGGCCTCCGGCGACCTGGGCACCATCCTGGACGGCCACCTCTACATCACCGGCCGCCTGAAGGACCTTATCGTCGTGGCCGGCCGCAACCACTACCCGCAGGACATCGAGTCCACCGTCCAGGAGGCCAGCGAGCACGTGCGCCCGGACTCCGTGGCGGCGTTCTCCGTCGAAGGCGCGGACACCGAGCAGCTGGTGCTGCTGGTCGAGCGCGCCGATACGGCTGAGCCCTCCGGCGACGCCGCCGCGGCCGAGGCCATCCGCTCGGCGGTCTCCGCCCACCACGGCCTGACCCCGGACGACATCGTCTTCAAGCAGGCCCACGAGATCAACCGGACCTCCTCGGGCAAGATCGCCCGCCGCGTGGCCAAGAAGCACTACCTGGCCCAGCGCGGTTAATCCCCGGCAGGGCTTGGCCAAAGTCCTGCACATCCGCCTGGCCGGCGCTTGCTACTAACGTTTTGGGGTCCGAGTTCGATAGCCTAAGGTGGAGCATTTTCACCAAAGACGATTATTCTTTGTGATCCCCTTAATGAACGTAAGCGAAAGAAAGCATGGCGTATGACCGTAGAGCAGTTGCGTGATTGGATCCGTCATTGGGTAGCCCAGACCACGGGCGTTCCCGCGGAGGAAATTACCGACTCTAAGCCGCTGGAAAACTTCGGCCTGTCCTCCCGCGACGCCGTGGTGCTGTCAGGCGAGCTGGAAAACCTGGTGGGCGTGGATCTTGACCCCACGGTCGCCTACGAATACCCGACCATCGCCCAGCTGGCTGACCGCCTGATTAACGGCCCGGCCCAGCAGTCGGCGCCGGCGTCCGCCCCGCGCCGGATCACCCCGGCCGGCGGCCACGAGGACATCGCCGTCATCGGCCTGGCCGGCCGCTTCCCGGGCGCCAACAACGCGGACGAGTTCTGGGACATGCTGGTCGAAGGCCGCGGCGCGACGGGGCCGCTGCCCATTGGCCGCTGGTCCGACTACGCCGCCGATCCGGTGATGCCCCAGAAGATGGCCGAGCAGAACCTCGCCGGCGGCTACCTGGACGACATCGCCAGCTTCGACGCGGAATTCTTCGGCCTGTCCCCGGTGGAGGCCACCAACATGGACCCGCAGCAGCGCATCCTGCTGGAGCTGGTCTGGGAGGCGCTCGAGGACGCCCACCTGCCGGCCAACGAGCTGCGCGGGACCGCCACCGGCGTCTACATGGGCTCGTCGAACAACGACTACGGGATGCTGATCACCGCCGACCCGGCGGAGGCGCACCCGTACGCGCTGACCGGCACCTCCTCGGCGATCATCTCCAACCGGATCTCCTACGCGCTGGACCTGCGCGGACCCTCGGTCAACGTGGACACCGCCTGCTCGTCCTCGCTGGTCTCCGTCCACCAGGCCGTACGCGGCCTGCGCGAGGGCGACGCCGACGTCGCCGTGGCCGGCGGCATCAACATCATGGCCTCCCCGTTCGTGTCCACCGCCTTCGGCGAACTCGGCGTCATCTCGCCCACGGGCTGCATCCACGCCTTCTCCGACGACGCGGACGGCTTCGTGCGCGCGGACGCCGGCGGCGTGCTGGTGCTCAAGCGGCTCAGCGACGCCGAGGCCGCCGGCGATAACATCCTCGCCGTCATCAAGGGCTCGGCCATCAACTCCGACGGCCACTCCAACGGCCTGACCGCCCCCAACCCGGAGGCGCAGGTCGACGTGCTGCACCGCGCCTACGCCGACGCCGAGGTCGATCCGGCCACGGTCGACTACGTCGAGGCCCACGGCACGGGCACCATCCTGGGAGATCCCATCGAGGCCACCGCCCTGGGTGAGGTCCTAGGGGCCAACCGCGGCGCGGAAAACCCGACGCTGCTGGGCTCGGCCAAGTCCAATATCGGCCACTCCGAGTCCGCCGCCGGCGTGGTGGGCCTTATCAAGGTCATCCAGGCCATGCGCCACGACACCCTGCCGCCGAGCATCAACTTCTCCGCGCCGAACCGCTACATCGACTTCGACGCGGAAAAGCTCGAGGTCGTCGAGGATCCCCGCGAGTGGCCCGAGTACTCCGGCCACAAGCTGGCCGGCGTGTCCGGCTTCGGCTTCGGCGGCACCAACGCCCACGTCGTGCTCAGCGACTACCAGGGCACCACCCACGCCCGCGCCGCCCAGGTCGCCACCGACACCACCACCGACACCGCTGACGATGCCACCGCTGCCACCGTCAGCCTGCCGGTCTCTGGCCTGCTGCCGTCGCGCCGGGCCCAGGCGGCCGCCACGCTGGCCGATTTCATCGAGGACCAGCAGCTGGGAACCGCGGATCTCTTCGCGCTGGCCCGCTCCCTGGCCGGGCGCAACCACGCCCGCTCCCGCGCGGTGGTCAACGCCACCAACCCGGAGGAGGCCATCTCCCGCCTGCGGCAGGTCGCCGCCGGCAAGATCTCGGTCGGGGTCACCGCCGCGGATTCCCCGTCGGTGCCGGGCCCGGTCTTCGTCTACTCCGGCTTCGGCTCCCAGCACCGCAAGATGGTCAAGGACCTCATCGCCGTCTCCCCGGATTTCCTGGCCCGCCTGGAGGAGCTGGACCAGATCGTGGACTTCGAGTCCGGCTGGTCCATCCTAGACATCGTCCGCGACGACGAGCAGACCTACAACACCGAGACCGCCCAGGTGGCCATCACCGCGATCCAGATCGCGCTGACGGATCTGCTGGCCAGCTTCGGCGCCCGCCCGGCCGGCGTTATTGGCATGTCGATGGGCGAAATCGCCGCGGCTTATGCCGCCGGCGGCATCAGCGCTGACGACGCCATGCTGATCGCCTGCCACCGCGCCCGCCTCATGGGCGAGGGCGAGGCCCAGCTGACCGAGGAAACCCAGGGCGCGATGGCCGTCGTCGAGCTGACCGCGGACGACATCGCGGCCCTGGACGGCAACATCGAGCCGGCCGTCTACACCGGCCCGGGCATGACCACCGTGGGTGGGCCGCGCCAGGAGGTCCTGGACCTGGTGGAGAAGCTCGAGGGCGAGGGCAAGTTCGCCCGCGCGCTCAACGTCAAGGGCGCCGGGCACACCTCGGCCGTGGACCCGATCCTCGGCGAGCTCGCCGGCGACATCGCGGGCATTACCGCCCGCCCGCTGCACACCACGCTGTTTAGCTCCGTCGACCGCGGCGAGGTCTACCGCCCGGGCGCCACCGTCCACGACGAGGACTACTGGCTGCGCATGACCCGCCAGCCGGTCTTCCTGGAGGACGCCACCCGCGCGGCCTTTGCCGCCGGCCACACCCAGCTGGTGGAGATCGCCCCGAACCCGGTGGCGCTGATGGGCATGATGTCCACCGCCTTCGCCGTCGGCAAGGCGGACGCGCAGCTGCTCTACGCGCTCAAGCGCAAGGTCGATCCGAGCGTGTCCCTGCTGGACCTGCTGGCCAAGCTCTACGTCGCCGGCGCGCCGGTGGACTACCGCGCCGTCTTCGGCGACGGGCCCGTGCGCGACGCGCCGCACACCCACTTCAAGCGCCAGCGCTACTGGACCCACGCCCGCCCGTCCTCCGGGGTTACCGGCCTGCCGGGCACGCGCGTGAACCTGCCGGAGGGCAAGACCGCCTTTTCCACCAACGCCGACCAGGCCCCGAGCGCCCTGGCGCTGCTGGAAGCGGCTATCGATGCCGTGTCCCCGGGCGCCCACCTCGTCGCCGTGGAAGAACCCGGCACGCTGCCCGCCCAGGGTGAGGTCACCACCGTGGTGACCAAGTCGCTCGGCGGCGTGGCCGTCGCCGCCTATGCCGTCAGCGACGGCGCGACGACCCTGGTCGCGGAAGGCTTCGCCACCTCCCTGGACCTAGGGACCAAGGCCGTGCCCGGCGTGGCCGACCTGCCGGACTCCGCCTCGCTGAAGGCGACCCCGGACCAGTCCGCCGACGCGGACATTGAGGCCGTGCGCTGGGACTCGGCCACGGAGACCGTGGAGGACCGCCTGGCGGCTATCGTCTCGGAATCTATGGGCTACGACGTGACCGACCTGCCGCGTGAGCTGCCGCTAATCGATCTCGGCCTGGACTCGCTGATGGGCATGCGCATCAAGAACCGCGTGGAAAACGACTTCCAGATCCCGCCGCTGCAGGTCCAGGCGCTGCGCGATGCCTCCCTGGCCGACGTCATCGACATGGTCACCGCCGCCGTGGAAGGCCGCGAGACCGACGGCGTGGAGACCGCCGCAGCCGCAACCGGCAACGCCGAAAAGACGGAAAAGAACGCTGAGGCCGACGAGGCCGCAGACGCCGAGGCCACCACTGGCACCGGCGTGGGCGTGGCCCCGCGCGACGCCTCCGAGCGCATGGTCTTCGGCACCTGGGCCTCGATCACCGGGAAGGCGGCGGCTGGCGTGACCAGCCCGCTGCCGGAGCTGACCGAGGAACAGGCCACCCAGATTGCCGAGCGGCTTTCCGAGCGCGCCGGCGTCGAGGTCACCACCGCGGCCGTGCGCGAGGCAGAAACGCTGGAGCCGCTGGCGGACCTGGTCCGCGAGGGCCTGGAGACCGAGGTCGAGGGCAACATCCGCGTGCTACGGGAGGCCGACGGCCCGGCCGTGTTTATGTTCCACCCGGCCGGCGGGACCACGGTGGTCTACCAGCCGCTGGTGCGCCGCCTGCCCGAGGACGTCGCCGTCTACGGCGTCGAGCGCCTCGAGGGCAGCCTGGAAGACCGCGCGCAGGCCTACATCGACGACATCGTCAAGCACGCCCGCGGCCGCAAGGTCGTCCTCGGCGGCTGGTCGTTCGGCGGTGCGCTGGCCTACGAGGTCGCGCACCAGCTGCGTGACAAGGACCTCGAGGTCGCGTTCATCGCGCTGCTGGATACCACCCAGCCCTCCGATCCGGCGCCGGACACCCTGGAAGAGACCAAGGCCCGCTGGGAGCGCTACGCCGCTTTTGCGGAAAAGACCTACGGGCTGGAGTTCCCGGTGCCCTACGAGCTGCTGGAGACCGCCGGCGAGGACGCAGTGATGGATATGCTCGCGCAGTTCCTGGCCACCACGGACGCCTCGGAGCACGGCCTGGCGGCCGGCGTGCTGGAGCACCAGCGCGCCTCCTTCGTGGACAACCAGATCCTGGGCAAGCTGGACATGCGCCGCTGGGCGGACGTCGACGTGCCGGTGCTGCTGTTCCGCTCGGAGCGCATGCACGACGGCGCGATCGAGCTCGAGCCGCGCTACGCGGAGATTGACCCGGACGGCGGTTGGGGCGCTATCGTGGAGGATCTAGAGATCGTCCAGCTGCCCGGCGACCACCTGGCCGTGCCGGACGAGCCCGCAATCGGCATTGTGGGCAAGCACATCGAGGATTGGATCGAGGTAAAGATTCGTGGCAACCACCGCTGAGAAACTCGCGGATCTGCGCGCCCGGCTGGACAAGGCCCAGGACCCGGGCAGCGAACGCTCCCGCGCCCGCCGCGATGAGGCCGGCCGCACCACCCCGCGCCAGCGCATCGAGGAACTGCTCGACGACGGCTCCTTCGTGGAGACCGGCGCCCTGGGCAAAACCCCGGGGGATCCGAAGGCCATCTACTCCGACGGCGTGGTCACCGGCTACGGCCGCATCAACGGCCGGCAGGTGTGCATCTACGCGCACGACAAGACCGTCTACGGCGGCTCGGTGGGCGTGACCTTCGGTAAGAAGGTCACCGAGGTCATGGACATGGCCATCAAGATCGGCTGCCCGGTCATCGGCATCCAGGACTCGGGCGGCGCCCGCATCCAGGACGCGGTGACCTCCCTGGCCATGTACTCGGAGATCGCCCGCCGCCAGCTGCCGCTGTCCGGCCGCAGCCCGCAGATCTCCATCATGCTGGGCAAGTCCGCCGGCGGCGCGGTCTACGCCCCGGTGACCACCGACTTCGTCATCGCCGTCGACGGCGAGGCGGAAATGTATGTCACCGGCCCCAACGTCATCCGGGAGGTCACCGGTGAGGACGTGACCTCCGCGGAGCTGGGCAGCGCCCGCCAGCAGGAGCAAAACGGCAACGTCTCCGCCGTGGTCGAGTCGGAGGACGAGGCCTTCGACCTGGTCCGCGACCTGCTGGACCACCTGCCGCTGACCTGCTACGACCCGGCGCCCGTCTTCGCCGCCCCCAGCGACGAGGAGGTCGCCGAGGACGACGAGCTCAACGCATTTATGCCCGATGACACGAACGCCGGCTACGACATGGAGGAGCTCCTGCGCCAGCTGGGCGACGATGACGAGCTCATCGAGCTGCAGGAGAACTTCGCGCCGAACATGATCACCGCCTTCGGGCGGATCGACGGCCAGGCCGTCGGGTTCGTGGCGAACAACCCCATGCACTTGGCCGGCTGCATCGACGCCGATGCCGCGGACAAGGGCGCGCGTTTCATCCGCATCTGCGACGCCTACAACATCCCGCTGGTCTTCGTGGTCGACACCCCCGGCTACCTGCCGGGCGTGGACCAGGAAAAGGCCGGGCTGATTCACCGCGGCGCGAAGTTCGCCTTCGCCGTGGTGGAGGCAACCGTCCCGAAGGTCTCGCTGATTGTCCGCAAGGCCTACGGCGGCGCCTACGCCGTCATGGGCTCGAAGAACCTGACCGGCGATATCAACCTGGCGTGGCCGACCGCGCAGATCGCCGTGATGGGTTCGGCCGCGGCCGTGGTCATGATCGCCGGCAAGCAGCTGGAGGCCGCCGAGACCCCGGAGCAGCGCGCGATGACCAAGAAGATGTTCATGGACTTCTACGACGAGACCATGACCGCGCCTTACGTGGCCGCCGAACGCGGCTACCTGGACGCGATGATCCAGCCGAACCAGTCGCGGCTGGCCCTGCGCCAGGCCCTGCGCCAGCTGGCCACCAAGGACGTGCGGGACCTGCCGAAGAAGCACACCATCGCCCCGATGTAACGAAACCGGGCGCCGGGGACGATATGTCTAAAGTAATCTCCGGCACCCGTGGCCGGCTCGCCGAGTAATAGTGGAGGAAACATGCTTCTGAGCAGCGCTTTGGACATCGTCAGCGAGATCGTCGGTCTGGTCATTGCCATCGGCAACCAGCTGGCGCACATCTTCGGCTAATTTCCCGCCGAAAGGCCAAAGGCCGGCGCTGCGCCCTTCCCAGGGTTCGCAGCGCCGGCCTATTTTTTCGTATTAACGCCCGGTTAGCGACGCGGCGGGCGGGTGGCGGTCCGGGTGCGGGCGCGCTGTGCTCGCTGGGCGTTGATCTCGGCGACCTCGGCGCGGCGGGCGCGGAAGGCGGCGATGGCGCGCCAACCGAACATCAGCAGGGCGGACATGATGGAGGCGACCAGCAGGAAGCTGTAGTGCGGCAGCTGGCTGTTGACGATGGACCACAGGATCATGCCGCCGACGATGGTGGAGCACCACACGATGGCACCCTCGATCCAGCGGCCGGGCGAGGCCTTGATGCTGGTGATGAAGACCCAGCCCAGCAGCGCGCCCACGGCCCAGGGCCAGAAGGCGGCCAGCAGCCCGGTGAAGGTGAAAGGCGGGTGGGCGATTCGCGCGAAGAGCGCGAAGAGCATGATGGCGACGATATCAAGCAGCGGTGCGGGACGCATCGGCGTGATCCTTTCGGTTGAGGGCGGCATAGGTCAGTCCATTTCGAGCATAGTGCCAGAAGTAGACGATCCAGCCGATGACGGTGATGAGGGCAAAAGAAATCAGGCGGTAGACGACGGCGGCGCCGGTGGCATCGATAGCCGTCATGCCGGTGGCCACCAGCGTGGCGATGATGGCGGCCTCGACCGTGCCAAGTCCGGCCGGGGTGACCTGTGCGGAGCCGGCCAGCTTGGCGGTCAGGTAGGCCAGGGCGATGCCGGCCAGGGTGGTCTGGTCCTCCCCGGCGTGCAGGGCCGGGACGTCCCCGGTGATAGCCCACACGCACGCCCACAGGGAGGCCATGTCCAGCAGCCGGTTGGCCAGGGAATACCCGGCGACCTGCGCGAACTGCCAGCGGTTCAGGTGGACCTCGGAGAGGTTGCGCACCTGCTTGATGAGCGCGTCGCGCTTGCCGCCGCGCAGGAGTTTCTGCCGGGACAGCCAGCGCTCAATCGCGCGCGGGTGGTTGGATACCCAGAAGACCAGACCGCACAGCGCCACCACCGCGGTAAGGGTCAGCAGCAGGGAGAGCACCTGCATCTGGGCGTTGAGGAAGACCACCCCGCCCAGGCCGATGAGCACCAGCCACATGGTGGACACGGCCGAGGAGAGCACGAAGAACCAGCCGGCCAGGGCCAACGAGGTGCCCCAGCCGCGCTGGACGTGGAAGGTGAGGATGGCGGAAAACGCCGGCCCGGCCGGCAGGGTAGTGGACCAGGCGTTGGAGGCCAGCGTGATGGCGGTGGTCTCCTTCAGCGGGACGGGCACGCCGCCGGCCCGGATGAGCAGGCGCATGACTTCCGCCATGGCGACGATGGCGCCGAGGGAGGCGACTACCACCAGCCCCGCGGCAAGAGGATCGGCGGTGCGCAGCCGCCGGAACCCGTCCTGGAGGAAGTCCAGCTCATCGCGAAAGACCCAGATGAGCACCGCGAGAATCACAAGCGCGGCGACCCACTGCAGCCATTTTTTCAACGCCTAGTCCCTTCCCTGGTCCTTGTTTAGTCTTTTCATTAGCTCGCTAAACGGTACCAGGGAATCATCGGTGGACGTGTTGCGGTTGCCCCGCGCCGGGTAATCGCGGTCATCTTCCACGGCCGGCTGGGTCGTGGGCTCCTCCTGCGGTGCGGACTCGCGCGCGGATTCGCGCTCGTAGTCGGTGGAGTCATCGGCATCGGTAGCCAGGACGGCCTCGGACTGGGCCGGCATCTCCTCCCAGTGGCCTTCCTCCCGCGTGGCGCGCTGCGGGGCAGCTGCGGGTGCAGCGGCCGGCTCCTTGCCGTGGCCGAGCTTCTCGTAGGCGCGGTGGATGAACTGCGGGGCCCACCAGTTGTCCTCGCGCAGCAGGTGCATGACGGCCGGCACCAGGAGCATGCGCACGATGGTCGCGTCGATGAACAGGGCGAAGATCATGCCGAAGGCGATGTACTTCATCATCACGATGTCGGAGAAGCCGAACGCGCCGGCCACCACGATCATGATCAGCGCGGCGGCGGTGATGATGCCGCCGGTGTGCGCGGTGCCGTAGGAGATGGCCTCGTCCGTGGTTGCGCCCTTCTTGCGGGCCTCGACCATGCGGGAGACCAGGAAGACCTCGTAGTCGGTGGACAGGCCGTAGATGATGGCGATGATGAGCACCAGGATCGGGCTCATCAGCGGGCCCGGCGTGAAGTTGAGCAGGTCCGCGCCGACGCCGCTGACGAACATGGCCGTCAGGATGCCCAGGGTCGCGCCCAGGGTCAGCAGCGTCATGATGATGGCCTTGGCGGGCAGGACCACCGAGCCGAAGACCAGCGCCATGAGGATGAAGGTGGCCACGACGATGTAGATGGCCATCCACGGCAGCTTGTCGAAGAGGGCGTCGAGGGACTCGACCTCCATCGCCGGTGTGCCGCCGACGTAAAGGTTCACGCCCTCCGGGGCGTCGACGGCCTCGAGCTGGTGGACGATGTCCGCATAGTCGTCGCGGTCCTGGATGCCGGCGGAGAGCACCGTGATGCCGTCCTTGGTGGCCGTGGACGGGCTCATCGGCTCGGTCAGGCCGTCCATGTCGCGCACCTGGAGGTAGACGTCGGCCAGCTGCTGGTTATCGGCGCCCTCCACCACCAGCTTGACCGGCTCGGTGCGGAAGGTGGGGAATTCCTCGTTGAAGGTGTCCTGGGCGACGCGGGTGTCCTGGCTGGGCGGCAGGTAGGTCTCGTTGATGCCGCCGAAGGCGATGTTGATCAGCGGGATGGTCAGCGCGATGAGCAGGGCGCAGATACCCACGGTCATCAGCTTGGCCCGGCCCATGGCCCACGCCGGCAGCTTGTACCACCAGGTGTCTTCCAGGCGGCGGGCGGTGCGCTTGGTGCGCCGGATGGACCACTTGTCGATGTTCTTGCCCAGCAGGCCGAACAGCGACGGCAGCACGGTCACGGACAGCAGCGCGGCCAGGCCCACGGCGGAAATCGAGCCGTAGGCCACGGATTTCAGGAAGGCCTGCGGGAAGATGAAGAGGCCGGACAGGGCCACGGCCACCATGGCCGCGGAGAAGACCACCGTCTGGCCGGCGGTGGCGGTGGTAATCGCCACGGCGTCTTGGGTGCTGCGGCCGCGGTCGAGCTCCTCGCGGAAGCGGGAGACCATAAACAGGCCGTAGTCGATGGCCAGGCCCAGGCCCAGCAGCGTGACGACGGCCTGGGCGAAGACGTTGACCTGCAGGAAACCGGCCAGGATCGACAAAATGCCCAGCGAGCCGAGGATGGACAGGCCGCCGACGATAAGCGGCATGAACGCTGCCACGACGGAGCCGAAGACCACCAGCAGCAACAGGCCGACCAGCGGCAGGGCGGCCTTCTCCGCGCGGGAGATGTCGTTGGACATGCCGTCGTCCAGGGCATCGGCCACCGCGGTCGCGCCGGCGACCTGCACGGGCAGGTCGGTTTCGTGCAGCGCCGGCTCGATGGTGCGGAAGTCCTTGAGCGTTTGCTCCGCGTCGCCTTTGAGCCCGATGGCTGTGAAGGCGTAGGTCCCGTCCTCGTTGATGAAATTCGGGTTCTTCTTGTCGAAGTAGCCGTTGAGGTGGGAAATCTGGTCCGGGTACTGCGCCTTGATGTCGGCGAAGTACTGCTGGGCGGCGTCGAAGTTCTCGTCCGGGTTTTCCACCATGACGATGACGTCGCCGTTGTTGTCGCGCCCGAAGGTGGTTTGCTCGAGCTCGGCGGCCACGGTGGAGGCCGCGCCCGGATCCTCCCAGCCTTCCTGGCTCATGCGGTCTTCCAGGCGGGTGCCGAAGATAGCGAACAGAGCCAGGATCAGCGCGATCAGGATAACGGGGATGAGCTTGCGGTGGGCATAAGAAAAACGGCCCCAGCTATAAAACATGCGGCTCCTAGCGTTCGTCGAGCAAGGCAGAAAGCGGGCGGAAAGGCTGCAGCCAGGCGCCGCCGTCGGGCAGGTTGTCCAGGTTGACTCGGGGCAGCGGCTCGCGGAAGACGCCGTCGATGTCCTCCAAGTCCACGAAGTCGATGACCGGGTGGGTCACGGCCCAGGAGGCGTGCTCCTGGAAGCCGACCACCGTGACCGGCACGCCCTCGTTTGCCAGGTCCTCCAGGGTCTCCTGGAAATTCTGGCCGTCGGCGGAGGCGACCACCAGCCCGGCGAGCTCGTCGCGGTTTGCGGCGATGTAGTCGAGCATGTCCGGGTCCACGTCCGTGTCGTCGTGGACCTTGGGCTTGGCGAAGACGGCGAAACCGACGTTGCGGATGGCCTCGACCCAGGGGCGGATGACGTCCGCCCCGCCCGGGGTGACGTTGGTAAAGACCGCGGCGTGCGGCTGGGCGTCTAGGTCCCAGGCCTCGCGCACGGTCCAGCGGCCGATGGCGTCGAAGCGCGGGCGGAAGGCGGCGGTCGGGCGCCCGCCCAGGATGGCGCCCAGGCCCATGTCCATGTTGGGCGCGTCCCAGACGAGCAGCAGCTTGCGGGTAGTCATTACTGCGGCCTCTTTTCCCAGAGGTATTCCTTAATAACGTGGTCCTTATCCAGGCCCTTGCCCTCGAACTTGGTGATGACCTGGCGGTCGGTCAGCTGCGGGCATTCGGGCCACGGCCAGCCGCGGTAGCGCAGGATGGGCTCGACCTCGACGAGCTCGTCGATCCACTCGGCGTAGCCGGCGTGGTCCGTGGCCACGTGCAGCACGCCGCCCGGCTTGAGGCGGGAGGCGAACAGGTTGAGCGGCCCGGACTGGATGATCCGGCGCTTGTGGTGGCGGGCCTTGGGCCACGGATCCGGGAAGAAGACGCGGATGCCGTCCAGGGACTCCGGCGCGAACATGCGGGCGAGCACCTCGATGCCGTCGCCGCGCACCATGCGGATGTTGTCGATGTCCTGGCGCACCACCTGGCCCAGCAACTTGGCCAGGCCCGGCTTGTAGAGCTCCACGGCGACGATGTTGGTGTCCTGCTCCAGCGGGGCCATCGCCGCGGTCGAGGTGCCGGTGCCCGAGCCGATCTCCACCACGGTCTTGGCGCCGCTGCGCCCGAACCATTCCTCTATATCAATCCGTTCGTCCGCCAGCACCCGGCCCAGGCGGGGCCAGTGCTCGGCGAAAAGTGCCTGCTGGTTGTCGGTCAGGCTGCCACGACGGAAGGTCACGTTACCCAGGCGCGGGTAGTCCAGGCCGTCGTTAAACTCGGTCTGCAGCGGGCGGCCCGGCGGCATCTCGCCCACGGCGGTAGGGGTGTTACTAGAGTTATCCATCGTGGTCTATTGTTCACTTAGCCAGCGCAGTTGGCAATTTGCCGCGCCGCCGACGGCAGCAATGCCGGCCGCAGAGCCGGCAGTGGGGAAAGAACATAAGGAATAGGCCGCAAGTTCTGACCGAACTCGGGCGCGGAGGGGTGCCGGTTATGACCAGCCGGGCGAAGGCGGGCTGCTTGGGGGTGGCGCCGTGAGTAGGGCGGCGGCTTGGCCCGCCGGGTCGATCCCCCGGACGGGGGTACGAAAACTATGAGATTGCCGGTGACGGTATGGCGTACCCTCGGTTAAGTTGTGGTAAACAGTGTGGATATATCCAGTGCCCGGCGAATTGTCGGTACTTGCGCCGGCCGGCGCGTTACGCTGGAGGTGGAATGCCCTCTAAGACATAAGTCATGGCTTAAGTCTGACAACGTGAAGAATTAACCCCAGGAGACTTTAGATGACCGCCGAAATTAAAGGCCTTGTTGGACAACTTCCGACTGACAACCCGGAGCTTATCGCGTGGATCAATGAGAACGTGGAGCTCTTTCAGCCGGACCAAGTGGTCTTTGTAGACGGCTCTCAGGAAGAAGCCGACCGGCTCGCCGGCGAGCTGGTGGAGAAGGGGACCCTGCTCAAGCTCAACGAGGAAAAGCGCCCGAACTCCTACCTGGCCCGCTCCAACCCCTCGGACGTCGCCCGCGTCGAGTCCCGCACCTTCATCTGCTCGGAGAACGAGGAAGACGCCGGCCCGACCAACAACTGGGCCCCGCCGGCCGCGATGAAGGAAGAGATGACCGACGCCTTCCGCGGCGCCATGCGCGGCCGCACGATGTACGTCGTGCCTTTCTGCATGGGCCCCATTAGCGACCTGGACCCGAAGCTCGGCGTGCAGCTGACCGACTCGGCCTACGTGGTCCTGTCCATGCGCATCATGACCCGCATGGGCGCGGAAGCGCTGGAGAAGATCGGCACCGATGGAGCCTTCGTGCAGGCCCTGCACTCCGTCGGCGCCCCGCTGGCCGAGGGCGAGGAGGACGTCGCCTGGCCGTGCAACGAGACCAAGTACATCACCCACTTCCCGGAGACCAAGGAGATCTGGTCCTACGGCTCCGGCTACGGCGGCAACGCCATCCTGGCGAAGAAGTGCTACGCGCTGCGTATCGCCTCCGTCATGGCCCGCGAAGAGGGCTGGATGGCCGAGCACATGCTCATCCTGAAGCTGACCAACCCGGAAGGCAAGAACTACCACATCGCGGCCGCCTTCCCGTCGGCCTGCGGTAAGACCAACCTCGCGATGATCACGCCCACCATCCCGGGCTGGAGCGCCGAGGTCGTCGGCGACGACATCGCCTGGCTGCACCTGCGCGAGGACGGCCTGTACGCCGTGAACCCGGAGAACGGCTTCTTCGGCGTGGCCCCGGGCACCAACTACGCCTCCAACCCGATTGCCATGAAGACCATGGAGCCGGGCAACACCCTGTTCACCAACGTCGCGCTCACCGACGACGGCGACGTCTGGTGGGAGGGCATGGACGGCGACGCCCCAGCCCACCTCATCGACTGGACCGGCGAGGACTGGACCCCGGACTCGGCCACCAAGGCCGCCCACCCGAACTCTCGCTACTGCGTGCCGATCTCCCAGTGCCCGACCGCCGCGCCGGAGTACGACGACTGGCAGGGCGTGAAGATCGACGCCATCCTCTTCGGCGGCCGCCGCGCCGACACCGTCCCGCTGGTCACCCAGGCCTTCGACTGGAACCACGGCACGATGATCGGCTCCCTGCTGGCCTCCGGCCAGACCGCCGCGGCCGAGGGTAAGGTCGGCGCCCTGCGCCACGACCCGATGGCCATGCTGCCGTTCATCGGCTACAACGCTGGCGACTACCTGCAGCACTGGGTCAACATGGGCGAAAAGGGCGGCGACCGCATGCCGGCCATCTTCCTGGTCAACTGGTTCCGCAAGGGCGACGACGGCAAGATGCTGTGGCCGGGCTTCGGCGAAAACTCCCGCGTGCTCAAGTGGATCATCGACCGCATCGAGGGCAACGTCGGCGCCGAGGAGACCATCATCGGTTCCACCGCGCGCGCCGAGGACCTGGACCTGCACGGCCTGGACGTGGAGATCGACAAGGTCAAGCAGGCCCTGGCCGTCCACGCCGAGGACTGGTCCGGCGACATCCAGGACAACTCCGACTACCTGAACTTCCTGGGCTCCCGCGTCCCGCAGGAGGTCTGGGACCAGTTCGACGCCCTGAAGTCGCGCGTGGAGGAGCACCAGAGCGCCTAAAGGGTCTAGGCGCTGGCGCGTAGCACCAGCACCAGGTTGCTGACCAGAAACTCCCGCAACCCGGGAACGCGGGTCAGCCACCACGCCCACCGCGGGTGATAGCGCGGGAACGCCAACAACAGCTCGGCGTCCCCGCGCTTTTGCGCGTTTTCGGCCCACCGCAGCCCGCGCGCGCAGCTGACCGCGAAGAGCGAGGTGCCGTAGACGTTCTTGGGCGGGTGGCCGTGGCGGCGAGTGTAGTAATCCCGGGCAAAGGCCCCGCCCACGTAGTGCTGCCACAGGCCGGTCTCGTGCCCGCCGAAAGGCCCCAGCCACACGGTGTAGCTGAGCACCACCAGGCCGCCGGGGCGGGTCACCCGTAGCATCTCCTCGGCCAGCGCTTCCGGGTCGGGGACGTGCTCGGCCACGTTGGAGGAATAGACCACGTCGAAGGTCCCGTCGGCAAAGGGCATCCGGGTGCCGTCGCCGCGCACGCTGTTGGCCAGCGTGAGTCCCGCCGCGGACATCTCCCCGGCGTCGGGCTCCAGCCCGATGTAGCGGGCGCCGCGGCGGTCGAAGGCGGCGGCGAAATAGCCCGGGCCGCCGCCGACGTCGAGGACTAAGGAGCCGCGGAGGGCGAGCCCGGCATCGTGAGCCAGCCGCCCGATGAGCTCGGCGGTGTCCTCGGCCAGGGGTCCGTAGAAGGCGGCGGGGTGGGTCTGCTCCTGCGGGAAGGCCCGCAGGAGTTGCCAGGATCTCCTCAGCGTGGCCAGGGCTCGGGTGTAGCGCATAGCCACTAGGCTAGTAGCTCGACATGAAAATACTTCTACTCTGTTGGCGCGATTCCACCCACCCCCAGGGCGGCGGCTCCGAACGCTACCTGGAGCGGGTCGGCGAATACCTCGCCGCTCACGGCCACCAGGTCATCTACTGGACCTCCCGGCACATGAACGGCGCCCGCCACGACAAGCGCGACGGCGTGAACTACTGGCGCGTGGGCGGCAAGTACAGCGTCTACCCTTATGCCCTGGCCGCCATCCTGGCCGGCCGGGTGGGGCTGGGCCCGCTGCGCGGCATCGACGTGGTGGTGGATACCCAGAACGGCATCCCGTTTTTCGCCCGTCCCGTCGCCGGCGTGCCGACGGTCCTTTTGACCCACCACCTCCACAAGGAGCAGTGGCCCGTGGCCGGCCCGGTGCTGGCCCGCCTGGGCTGGTGGTTGGAGTCCCGCGTGGCGCCGGCGGTCTACCGCGGCGCGCCGTACGTGACCGTCTCGCCGGCGTCCCGCCAGGACTTGGAGACCCTGGGCGTGCAGGGGGCCGAGATCATCGAAAACGGCGTGGATCCAATCCCGCCGCACGTGCCGCGCCTGGAGCGCGAGGCCGCCATCCACCTGGTGACCCTGTCGCGCCTGGTGCCGCACAAGCAGATCGAGCACGCCATGGACACCGTCGCGCAGATCCCGGAGGCGGTCTTGGACATCGTCGGCTCCGGTTGGTGGGAACACAGCCTGCGCGAGTACGCCGAAAAGCTGGGGCTGGGCGAGCGCGTGCGTTTCCGCGGCCAGGTAACCGAGGACTACAAGCACGCCCTGCTGGCCCAGGCGGACCTGCACCTTATGCCCTCCCGCAAGGAAGGATGGGGACTAGCAGTCATGGAGGCGGCCCAACATAGGGTGCCCACAGTGGGGTATTCCTTCGGCCTGCGCGACAGCGTCCACGACCAGGCCACCGGCCGGCTGGTGGAGACCCCGGCGCAGCTACTCCAGGCCACCCGCGAGCTTATCGCCGACCCGGCCGAGCGCGACCGCCTCGGTGCCGGGGCGCAAGAATTCGCCGCCCAGTTTTCCTGGGAGACCACCGGCCGCCGGTTTATGGATTTGCTCGCGCGCGTGACCGGGAAAACCAGCGCGCGATAAGCCCGGCCGCCAGCGGGGTGAGCAGCCAGGCCACGACCAGGCCCCAGGGCCGCGGCTGCGGGCCGGCGCCGGTCTCGGCAACAACCTGGCCGCCCTCGACGACCGCGCCCACGCCGAGGTGCTCCAACCGTCCCAAGTCCCGCTCCTGCCACGCGCGCTGGGCGGCCACCCAGCGCGGCGCCGGGTAGTCCAGGAGAGCGCCGTCGACGCGCAAGGCGCCGGATTGGACCTTCGCCGCAACCTTGGAATACGGATCCACGGCCACGCCGCCGGGGGCCTCCACCAGCTCCGGCCGGTCGACGAAGAGGGCGTCCCGGCCGCCCAGCTGGTGGACCAGGGCGCTGTCCGTGCCCGCCGGCCGCGGCTGCAGCGGCGCCACCGCCCGGGCGGCATCGGGAACCAAGAGTGCCACGGCCACCAGCCCGGCCGTGGCACTCGGGCCGCGCACCGCGCCCAGGCCCACCGCGTAGGCGGGCACGGCCAGGGCCAGGAATTTCTGGCTGTCGCGCAGCAGCCCGCCGCCCGGCACCGTGTCCACGACCCAGGCCAGCGCGCCGGGGAATAACGCAGCCAGCAGAACCCCGCCCAGCCCGAGCGCGGCCAGGACAAGTAGCGCCCCGGCGCCGGCCGGCCAGCGCACGGAGCCCGCGCCCCGGCCCGCACCGAAAAGCCGGGCCCAGCCGAGCGTCACCACGGCGATAAGCAGCACGCCGACCAGGGCGAAACCGGCCTGGCGGGAGGCGGGCACGGCGTCCGCGTTCCAAATGCCGCCCAGACCGAGCACGGTGACCAGCAGCCCGGCGTGGGCCTCAGCGCGCGGCGCGAAGGCCGCCACGGCGGCGGCCGCATCCATCCCCGGCGCGGTGCCGCGCACGACCCCCAGCAGGCCGGGCAGGGCCCATGGCAGGCACAGCGCCAGGCCGTAGCAGGCCGTGGCTAGCCGCTGCCGCGCGGTGGCGATGCCCGTCAGCGCGCCCAACAGCGCGCCGGTCGGCGTCAGCGAGGAGACGAACATGGCCGCCCACTGCCCGGGCCGCCGCCCCGCCAGGCCCGCCGCGGCGATGGCAGGGCCCAGCCAGGCGGCCGCCGCGATGGACCACTGGCCCTGCAGGAGCCGCTCGATCACCAAGGGGTTGGCCACGCACAAGGCGATGGCCGCGGCCGGGCCCAGCAGGTGCCGGTCCGCCACAACTTCCGGAGATTGCCCTGCCGCCGGCGCGCACAACCTGGTCAGCCGCCAGCCGCCCCAGGCGGCGGCGACTGCCGAGCCGATGACCAGCGCGCGCACGAGCCAGTGCGCCGGCACGAGCTGGGCGGCTAGGGCGAGCAGCCCGTCCTGGGGAACAGCCCGGGCGGGCAGGTCCCCGCCGCCGAAATTGGCGGGGCTGAACGCCATATCCGCGGGCACGACCATGTCCCGCCAGACAAGCTCGCCCGGCAGGACAAAAGGCCAGGTAACGCTAGCGATGCACGCGGCGGCGACCGCGATCAAGCAGGCCGCGCGCACCGCGGCGGGGCGGCTGGCGGGAAGAAGGCGCGGCATGGGCGGACCTGCGGGCGGTTAGTTCGCCTCGCCGGCGCGGCGGCGCATGTACATCCGCGCGGCAATGATGAGCAGGACCACGCCCAGGGCCTTGCCGCCCCAGCCGAGAATCGACATCGCCTTGGTCATGTTGACCGTGCTGGCGACCTTGTCCAGGGCGCGCTGCTGGCTGTCCGGGCTCCACTCGAGGCGCGCGTTGACCACGGCCCGCTCGCGCGCCGGGTCGGTGGCGTCGAGCTGGGCGGCTTCCTGCGGGGAGGTCGCAAAGCTGATGTCCACGTGGGTCACGGCGTTAACGATGGTGCCCGTGGTGGACTCGACCCAGACCGTGCGGCTGACCGAGTAATACGGCTCCAGCACGACCGTGTCCTCCGGGTGGTAGCCGAAGCGTTCCATGTCGGCCTGCGAATAGAAGTTCCCCGCCGGGCCGACGACCTCGGTGGCCTCTTCCGCGTCCGCGCTCGCGCCGGCGAGGGAGGAAAACAGCAGCTTTTCCACCTCCGGGTCGAGCTCACGGCCGTGCAGGTCCTGCTGGAAGGTGTAGGTGGGGATGCCGTCTACCTTCTCGGTGCCGGAGAAATCCAGCGGCTCCGAGCCGTGCAGGAGCGGGTCGTAGAGCGGGTAGGAGCGCTGTTCGGTGTCGGCGGGGAAGAAGTATTGCAGCCCGTCGCGCTCGAAGCCGGGGTCCGTGATCTCGTCGCCGCCCTCACCCAGCGACAGCGTCAGCGCGGTCGAAGGCCCGGAGGCCGGGAAGGTCGACTCCCGGTTCAGCACCGAAGACTCGCTCACGCGCGCGGCCAGGTGGTCGTCGATGAGGGTGGTGACCTCGGATTCGGAGCTGGCCAGCGTGGAGTCGTCCGCCTTGCCGGTCTGGGTGTGGCGCTCGACCTCCATCGGCACGTCCCGGATGAAGCAGGCCAGCGGGTACTGCGTCTGGCCGTTGGCTAGCTTTGCCGGCTCGCACGCGGGGCTGGCGGAGCGCTGCGAGTTCGGCTTCCCGGCGCGGAAGGCCTGGTAGTCCAGCACCATCGACTCCCGGGAGGTAGCCGTTACCTGGTAGTCGATGTCGCGGGAAAGCTGGCGCGTCTGGTTCTCATACATCGCGGGGACCATCGCGCCGATAATAAGCGCGCAGGCTGCCGCCACCACGGTCCAGAACAGGCGGCCGCGGAGCCGGAGGAAGCGCTTCATTGCAGTATCATGTCCAATCACGGAAAGTTACAGGTTCTGGTTGCACGGACGCTTGCGGTGAAGCCCCAAGCGACCATGCCCCGGCGAGGGAAGGAGGCAGCGTGCCGCACGCTCACGCGAAGCACCGCCAGCCCGCCGCGCCCCACACCGGCGTGCATAACACCTTACCGCAGCGGCTCGACGCCCTAGACGGTCTGCGGGCGGTCGCGTCGCTGGGCATCATCGTCACCCACGTCAGCTTCCAGACCGGCACCGGCTGGGGCTGGGCCGAGCGCTTCGATTATTTCGTGGCGGTTTTCTTCGCGCTCAGCGCCTTCGTCCTGTGGCGCCGGCGGGAGCGCTACGCCGCCCGCGGCTGGTCGCGCTACTACCGCAGCCGCACCGCCCGCATCGCGCCGGCTTACCTGGCCTGCGTGATCGCGGTCTTGGCCTTCCTGCCCTCGGCCGCCGGGGTGAGCCTCCAGCAGGTTGTAGCCAACCTCACCTCGACCCAGATCTTCTGGCCAGACGGCCTGGCCCCCGGGCTGACCCACCTGTGGTCGCTGTGCGTGGAGATCGCCTTCTACTTAACGATGCCCCTGCTGGCCATCGCCGCCCAACTCCTCCCGGGCGGGCGCCGAGTGCGCTGCCTGGTGATTGCGGCTTCGGCCGCGCTGAGCCTGGGCTGGGCGTTGTTGCCCTTCGTGGCGAACGCGGACCCGGACGGGATTAATACCCAGATCTGGCCGCCGGCCTATACCTTGTGGTTCGCCGTGGGCATGCTGGCCGCCGAGGCCGAAGGCCGCGTTCCGGCCTGGGTCCAGCGGGTGGCTTCGTGGCGCTGGATGTGGCTGGGCCTGGCCGCCGGGTGCATCTGGCTGGCTAGCCGGGAGTGGTTCGGCCCGCGCGGGCTGACCCACCCGGACCCGGACGAGTTTGCCCGCCGCATCCTGGTCGGCGGGGTCTTCGCCGCCTGCGTGGTGTTGCCCTTCATCTTCGCACCGCGCTCGCGGGTGCTGGAATCCGCGCCCCTGCAGGCGGCCGGAGTCTGGTCTTATGGCATCTTCCTCTGGCACGTGGCGGTGCTGGACCTGGTCTTCCCGCTGCTGGGGATCGATCTGTTTAGCGGCGGGGCCATAAACTTCGTCCTCGTGTGGCTGGCCACGGTGGCCGGCACGGTAGTGGTCAGCGCCGCCGGCTACGAATGGGTGGAACGCCCCGGCGCGCGCGTGGTGCGGACGCTGTGGCCGGTGCGGGAAGAAGCGGCGAACACGCACGCGACCGCCCCGGCGCACAGGGCGGTGACCAGCGCCGAATCGCCGGCATAGCCCGCACTCGGCCAGGGCGCGCGGGCCAGCATTGCCCCGGCGGCCGCCAGCAGCGCGGCGGAGACCGAGACCGAGGCAGCCCCGGCACCGGCAAGCACGACCGATGCCCCGGCTCCGGCCGACGGCGCGGAGACA